>CBJOJD010000178.1:0-10364 GCA_966443485.1 uncultured bacterium
GCTTCTGAGGTATAGGGCGCACCCGGCTAAAGCTGCGGTGGGAAAAGCTTAGCCCTCGCTGTCGAGAACGCGCATCTGTTCTGCGCCGTAGCGGGTACCGGCGATGGCGTCCGCCGGAATGGCTGCTTCAATTTCGGCGATTTCGGACGGCGAGAGCTTCACATGCAGCGCGCCAAGACTCTCGGTGAGCTGTCCGCGTTTGCGCGCTCCCATGACCGGGATGATCGACTCGCCTTTCGATAAGACCCAGGCAATGGCCAACTGTACGGGAGTGATGCCCTTGGAGGAGGCGAAGTCCTTCAGGCGCTCGACGGTCTGCTCGTTCTGAGTTTTGTTGTCGCCCACAAAGCGAGGCAAGTGGTTGCGATAGTCGCTCTTGCCCGTGACGGGAGAACTCGACAGCAGGCCGCGGGAGAGCACGCCGTAAGCAGTCGTAGCGATGCCCAGCTCGTTCAGGGTGGGGAAGATCTTCTCCTCAGGTCCGCGCGAGATCAGCGAGTACTCGATCTGCAGGTCGACGATGGGGTGGACGGCGGCGGCGCGGCGGATGGTCTCCGGGCCAACTTCGGAGAGCCCGATGTAGCGCACGTAGCCCGCCTTGATCATGTCGGCGATGGCGCCGATGGTGTCCTCGATCGGGACCTGCGGATCGAGGCGCGCGGGGCGGTAGATGTCGATGTACTCCACGTCCAGGCGCTTGAGGCTGTAGGCGAGGGAGGACTTGACCGCGGCGGGACGGCCATCGAAGCCCAGGAAGGCGCCATCGGGACTGCGTTGCGCGCCGAACTTGACGGAGAGCAGAACCTCATCACGCTGCAGGCGCAGGGCGCGGCCGACCAGCATTTCGTTGTGGCCCATGCCGTAGAAATCGCCAGTATCGATGAGGTTGATGCCGGAGTCGACGGCGGCGTGGATAGTGGCGATGCTCTCGGCGTCGTCGGTGGGCCCGTAGATGCCGCTCATTCCCATGCAGCCCAGGGCCATGGGAAAAACTTCGGGGCCAGAGGTGCCCAGTTTGCGTGCCGGTTTGATCGCCGTGGTCATGGGAGTGTGCTCCTTTTTGGCCTGCATGATAGGCCGGATAGCTATTGTGCCGCAAACCGAATGCAAAGGGATGAATATCGGGCGGCGGTTGACGACGCGAGCGGGGCCGCCAGGACGGTTGACGGGCGAGATCCGGACGGGATTTCCACTTGGAAGCGAACGCCAACCTCTGTCATACTTGATTGTGCCCACCAGGTACGGCCAATCCCAAGATTCCAATCGAGAGAGCGCATTGATGTCGGCAAAGTATGTCTTTGTGACAGGCGGAGTTGTATCCAGCCTAGGAAAGGGTCTCGCAGCCGCTTCCATTGGCTGTCTGCTGGAGAGCCGCGGACTCCGCGTCAACCTGATGAAGTTCGACCCTTATCTGAACGTGGACCCCGGAACCATGTCGCCGTTCCAGCATGGCGAGGTCTTCGTGACCGACGACGGTGCGGAGACCGACCTGGATCTCGGTCATTATGAGCGGTTTACGCACGCGCCCCTGTCGCGGGACAACAACCTGACCACGGGCCGGATCTACGAGCAGATCATATTGAAAGAGCGCCGCGGGGATTACCTGGGCAAGACCGTGCAGGTGATTCCGCACGTGACCAACGAGATCAAGAACGCGATGCGTAAGGTCTCGTCGAACGGAGCGGATGTCACGATCGTGGAGATCGGGGGCACGGTCGGCGATATCGAGTCGCTGCCGTTCCTGGAGGCTATCCGCCAGATGCGGCAGGAGTTGGGGCGCGAAAACACGATCTTCGTCCACCTCACGCTGGTGCCCTGGATCGCGGCCGCGCAGGAGTTGAAGACCAAGCCGACTCAGCACTCGGTGAAGGAACTGCTGGGAATCGGCATCCAGGCGGATATCTTGCTGTGCCGCTCCGAGCTCAACCTGAGCCGGGATATCAAACAGAAGATCGCCACCTTCTGCAACGTGGAGGAGCGGGCGGTGATCGGGGCCACTACGGTGCCTTCGATTTATCAGGTGCCGCTGAACTTCGCGGAAGAGGGATTGGACGGGCTGATTCTGAAGTACCTGCACAAGGAGGCTCCGGCCGCCGACCTGACCAAGTGGAAGGACCTGGTGGATCGCTGCTACCACCCCAAGGACGAGGTGCACATCGCCATCGTCGGGAAGTATGTGGAGTACGAGGACAGCTACAAGTCGCTGAAGGAGGCGCTGACGCACGGCGCGATCTCGCAGAACTTGAAGTTGAACGTCACCTGGATCGAGGCGGAGGGGCTGGAATCGAAGTCGCCGGAGGACCGCAGCTACGAGGAGCAGTTGCAGGGATTCGACGGGATTCTGGTGCCGGGGGGCTTCGGCAAGCGCGGTATCGAGGGCATGCTGAATGCGATCCGGTATGCGCGGGAGAAGAAGGTTCCCTACTTCGGCATTTGCCTGGGCATGCAGACGGCCTGCATCGAATTTGCCCGCAACGTGTGCGGGCTGAAGGATGCCAACTCCAGCGAGTTCGATCCCGCGGCGCAGCACCGCATTATCTACAAGCTGCGCGAACTGCTGGGCGTGGAAGAGATGGGCGGCACCATGCGCCTGGGAGCGTGGACCTGCGTGTTGCAGGATGGGTCGCTGGCGTCCAAGGCCTACGGCGGGGTGACGGAGATCAGCGAGCGCCATCGCCACCGCTACGAGTTCAACCGGGAGTACGAGGCACTGCTGACGGGCGGCGGATTACAGATCAGTGGCACTACTCCGGATGCCACCTATGTGGAGATTGTGGAGCTGCCGGGGCACCCCTACTTCCTGGGCTGCCAGTTCCATCCCGAGTTCAAATCCAAGCCACTGGAGCCGCACCCACTGTTCCGGGAGTTTGTGATTGCCAGCTACAAGAACCGGGTGGGCAAGTCGGCCCAAACGGAAGCGCCGGTTCGTGCATAGCGAACCGGTCGTTCTGATACGAGAGCTTCGCGATCTTTGCGAAGCTCTTTTTCTTTGTGGAAGGACGCGGCACTTATCACGGATGGTTGTGACGCCGGTGGAGCAGTCTTGACAGTGTCTCGAGCCCGAGCCTATTGTGTTGGCGGTTTTTGCGAAAGAGGAGCGGGTATGGGCGCCTACTTTGACTTGCAACCTGCCGAGACCGAGCTTCAGGATCTGGCCGAGCAGTATTGGAATCAAGCCGGCAATCTGGAGCGGCAGCTGGAGAAAGATGCCTTTGAGGCAGGGGAGTCCATCCGCCGGGGCGACTACTCGCTAGCCAACCTGGAGGCGATCGTGCGCTGGAAGTCGGAGCGGCTGGTGCACTACATCATCGCCAATAGCAACGCGCGCATTCGCCACGCGCTGGAGATGGCCACGCGTGCCGATGCTACGACCAACGAGGCCATGCATGCCCTGTTGGAGCTGCGCGGAGTAGATGTGCCGATGGCCTCGGCGATTCTGGCTGCGATCTACCCGGAGCGCTACATCGAGCTGGATGTGGAGGACCTGCAGGCGTTGGGGCAGGTGCGCCAGGATGTGCGGTTCTATGAGGAGTATCTGGCGTTCTGCCGCAAGCTGGCGGAGCGGGGGATTGTGGCGCCGCAGGCGACTCTGCCGGGTCCCACACCGCTGCACACGCTGGATCGGGCTCTGCTGCAGTGGACGCGCAACCACGCCGAGTGAGATCGGTGCAGGGGGGAAGCAGCCACCGATACAATCAAGGTGTGAGTCATTCCTTTGAAATTGGTCCAGTGCAGGTGGGAGGCGGTCAGCTATTTCTGATCGCGGGCCCCTGCGTGATTGAGTCAGAAGCGCATGTGCGCACGATGGCGGAGGCCATTCAGCGCATTACCAGCGATCTGAAGATCCCGTACATCTTCAAAGCCAGCTTCGACAAAGCAAACCGCACCAGCGTGAAGAGCTTCCGCGGTCCTGGACTGGTGGAAGGCACCCGGATTCTGGGGCGTCTGGCCAAGGACACGGGGCTGCCGGTGCTGACGGACGTGCACGAGCCAGGACACTGTGAGGTGGCGGCGGAGGCTGTGGATGTGCTGCAGATTCCAGCATTCCTCTGCCGCCAGACCGATCTGCTGGTCGCGGCGGGCAAGACGGGACGGGCGGTCAACATCAAGAAGGGCCAGTTCGTAGCGCCGTGGGATATGGCGCATCCGGTGGAGAAGGTGCGCTCCACGGGCAACGAGCGGGTGTTTCTGACGGAGCGCGGGGCCAGCTTCGGCTACAACACGCTGGTGGTGGACTATCGGTCGCTGCCCACGATGCGCAAGATGGCTCCGGTGGTCTTCGACGGTACGCACTCGGTGCAGCAGCCTTCGGCCGCCAATGGCGTCAGCGGTGGTCAGCCGGAGTTCATTCCGGTGCTGGTGCGGGCGGCGGTGGCGGCGGGCGTGGACGGGCTGTTCCTGGAGGTCCACAACGACCCTGCCAACGCCAAGTCCGATGGCGCAAATGCTCTGCGCCTGGACTTGCTGAAACCGCTGCTGGAGACGCTGCTCGCCATCCATTCAGCGGTGCGTTAGCGAAATCGCGGGGCTACCAGAAGTGGCCCACGCGGATAAACAGGCCGGCCAGCACTCCGCCGATGAGCGGGCCCAGGACCGGGATGGGCGCATAGCGCCAGTTCGATCCACCCTTGCCAGGGATGGGCAGAATGGCGTGGGTGAGGCGGGGTCCTAGATCGCGCGCGGGGTTGATGGCGTACCCGGTGGTTCCACCGAGGGAGAGGCCGATACCCCACACCAAGCTGGCGACCAGCCACTGACCCATTCCAGGGGCGGGGCCGTTGGTGGCGACGCCGGGAGCGAAGATGGCTCCAGCGACGATGATGAGCACCAGGGTGCCGAGGATCTCGCTCCAGAGATTGGCCAAGGGGTTCGGGATCGCCGGACCCGTGCAGAAGATTCCCAGCTTGGCGGCGGGATCAGGGGTGTGGCGCCAGTGCGGCGCGAAGTGCAGGGCCATCAGCGTGGACCCGCACATGGCGCCCAGCATCTGTGCCGACCAGTACGGCAGCAGATGAGAGAAGTTGCCGCTGGAGACGGCGCTGGCCAGGGTGATGGCCGGATTCAAATGCGCGCCGGGGCTGCCGAAGGCCTGGGCGACGAGCACGCCACACAGTACAGCAATGGCCCATCCGGTAGCGATCACGATCCAACCAGCGTCGGCGGCATACGATTTGCGCAGCGTGACATTGGCACAGACGCCATTGCCTAACAACACCAGGACGAGCGTACCCATGAACTCGCCCAACCAGGGAGAATGCATCCGGCCTTCCTTAGCAGCAAATCCGATTCGGCGAGAGCGCGCGAAACCGATGTTGCGGAATGTCAGCATTGTGCACTGCCGCACCAACCTTCGCCAAGGTGCTCTAGGGTTTGGAGGGGATGGTGGTCGAGTACCGGTCCCAGTGAGTGAGCAACTCATTCACCACGCGATGGCCCACGGTGTAGGCCGCCTCCAGCGAGGGCAAATACGCGCTGTAGCTGCCGATGCGCTGGCGGGCCAGGCTCTCGGAGGCGGTCATGCCGCGGGGCTGCTGGTCGAAGTTGCTGACCGTGCGCAGCACCAGGATCCGGTTCCAATCCACCTTGCCGGCGCTGGCCAGGAAGCGAAGCGATTGCAGGGTGCCGGAGTCTTCCATGGCGGTAGTGGCGAATTCTCCTTTGCCGGCCGTGAAGTAGCGCATCCACTCGGAGGCCCAGGCGTCGAGGAGCTTGCCGTGCCAGTAGGTGGAGCCGGTGATCTCGTCTCCGGTGGTGACGAAGGGCGGCCGTTGCGCGGAGCCGCCATCGAAATGGCTGCGGATCTCTTTGAGCGCGTCGGAGTCGGCGAGCGGAGTGTCGCGGGTGAGGCTGAAGGCCCACTGGGTGAGCTCCGGGTTCAGGGCGAAGAGCTGGCCTTCGAGCGGGTCGGCGGGTTCTTCGTAGGGCTTGGTCTTGCGCAGTGGAATGTAGCCGGTGGGCCAGTCGGAGGGGATCTCGCGGGGGTCGATCTCATAGCCCAGGTCGCTATCCACGACCCAGCGGGCCCAGGCTGCGGAGCCAAGCGAGATGTGTTCGGGGTTGCCGCCGGCGATACCCGCCACGATCCAGTAGGCATGGGACAGGTCGAAGCGCGGATCGAGCCCCAAGGCCATGATGGTGGAGGCTGCGTGGGCGGTGCCTTGGCCGGTGAGCACCACCATCTCGCCAGCATCGTTCATGCGGGCCGGATGGTAGGCGGCGGGCAATGGGTATACGTGATCGAGGTGATCGCGCTCGACCCAATACTGCAACTCGCCTGGCTTGTCGCCGGTGTCGTTGCCTACCTCGAACATGGCGATCACCACGACTTTGACGGGAATCGGTCTGGATTGAGCGGCGCTTGCAGACAGAGGCAAAAGACAGGTAGCGGCAAGAAGGAGCCAAGTTTTCAGGTTCATTCATTGCGATGGTAAATGGGCGGAAACGAGAATCGCGTAAAGGGTGAGGCAGGCAGGGTTAGGATGATCACCAGATGAGGATGACGGGCTTGAGCTTGCGGCGAGTGGGGATCGGAGCGTTGATGATGTTGGCTGCGACGGCGGGAGCGCAAGAGGCCGCCCATCGTTGGGCGATTGTGGTGCATGGGGGCGCCGGAGTGATCGAGCGCGCCACCATGGACGCGAAGACGGAGTCCGAGTACCGCGCAGCGATGAAGCAGGCCATCGAGGCAGGGGGGAAGGTGCTGGACCACGGCGGTTCGGCGCTGGACGCGATCGAGGCGACGATTCAGATCCTGGAAGATAATCCGTTGTTCAATGCGGGGAAGGGAGCCGTCTTCTCGGCGGACGGGAAGAACGAACTGGATGCGGCGATCATGGATGGCGCAACGCTGAAGGCGGGAGCGGTGGCAGGAGTGACGCGCACGCGGCATCCGATCAGCCTGGCGCGAGCGGTGATGGACCAGTCTCCACATGTGTTTCTGGTAGGAGAGGGCGCGGACGCATTCGCAAAGCACGTTGGCCTGGAGCAGGTGGATCCGAGCTACTTTTTCACGGAGCGGCGCTGGGAGTCGCTGATCAAGCAGCTCAAGAAGGAAGGGCAGCCGATTCCGCCCCGTCCCGCGGGCGTTCCGCCGCAGCCGGCTGAGCCGGTGGCGGAGATTGAGCCGGCGGAGGCGCACAAGTACGGAACGGTGGGCGTGGTGGCGCTCGATAAGCAAGGGAACATCGCAGCCGGGACATCGACGGGCGGAACCCAGGCCAAGCGCTGGGGGCGAGTGGGGGATTCACCCATCATCGGAGCGGGGACGTATGCGTCGAACCAGTCCTGCGCGGTATCGGCGACAGGCGTCGGCGAATACTTCATCCGGCTTACGGTGGCGCGCGAGGTCTGTGCGCTGGTGCAGTACAAAGGGATGAAGCTGCAGGAAGCGGCGGATGAGGTGATCCACAAAGAGGTGCAGGGGCTGCACGGCGATGGCGGTGTGATTGCCCTGACGCCAGACGGCCAACTGGCCTGGAGCTTCAATACGCCGGGTATGTATCGGGCACGCATGGTGGAAGGCGGGCAGGTACAGGTGGGGATTTATAGCGACGAGCCGTAACAAGTAACAGACTTTGGAAAGAGGGCCAGGGCGCGGCTCTGGAGACCCGCGCTACAGCCGGCTAGGAAGCCGGCGCTACGGTTCCATCGTAAGAAGCCGGCGCTACGGTTCATTCGCGGCAACTCCGTCACATTTCCGCGTCTGGCGATTGCCTGTTTCACTAAACTCGTGTCATGGCGCTGAAATTCACCACTTCCTATCTTGAAGATTCCATCGAGCTTTTGCGGTATTACAAGAAGCTGGGCGAGCGAGCCATGGCCCAGGTGCGCGACGAGCATCTCTTTGCCACGCTGGATGACGAGTCGAACTCGATTGCCATCATTGTGAAGCACATGGCGGGCAACATGCGCTCGCGCTGGACGGACTTCCTGACCACGGATGGCGAGAAGCCGAATCGCAACCGCGATAGCGAGTTCGAGGAACCGCCCTCGACGCGCGAGGCGTTGCTGAAGATGTGGGAGGAGGGTTGGGCGACCGTCTTCTCAGCCCTGGAGCCTCTGACCGACGATGATCTGGAACGCTCGGTGACGATTCGCGGAGAGGCGCACTCGGTGATGCAGGCGATCAATCGCCAGGTGGCACACTATCCCCACCACGTGGGGCAGATTGTGTTGCTGGCCAAGCATTTTGCCTGCGATCGCTGGGAGTCGCTGAGTGTGCCACGCAACCGCTCGGCGGAGTTCAATCGCCGGGTGGCCGCGGGCGAGGCGAGCCAGCGGTAATTGCCGACGAGTCTGCGAACCTGCACGGCCGCCGCTACCTGCGCGGCCGCCGCTCTGAGGAGCGGCGGTACAGGCACACAGTTGCCGGGAGTGCGGGCACTACCAGTGTGTCTACAGATCGGGGCCGAAAGGGTAACAGGGACGAACAGGCTTACGAGATAGCTTCAAAGCGCTTCCAGGCGCAATGGCAGCTGGGGCAGAGGGCGGCATCGCTGGAGATCTCCGACGTATAGCCGCAGACGGGGCAGACGTAGAAGTTGCGTTTGGTGGCGGCCCAGGAGCCGGTGTCGTGGAGTTCGAGGCGCAGCGCCGCATCCTGGAAGAGGCGCGCGTGAGTCTTTTCTGCTTCCAATGCCCAGCGGAAGGAGCGGCTGGCGGCGGCATCGCCGACGGCTTGGGCTTCCTCGAGGAATTCAGGCAGAATGATCTCCACCTCAGCGACCTCCAGATGAATGGCGGTGCGGAGGTTTTCGAGGGTGCTGCGGGCCTCAACACAGTCAATTGCGTAGTCTGCATTGCCGCCGAGTTGATGCAAGATCCGGCCGTGGTTTCCGGCGTGGATCTGTTCGGCTCGGCTGACCGCACGGAAGAGGCTGGCAACCCCGCCCCATCCTTCCACCGAGGCCTTGACGGCAAAGGCGGCGTAGCGGGCGTAGGCGTTGGACTCTCTTGTGAATGCGGTATGCAGCTGTTCGACAAGTGTGCTGTGTTCAGAGGAGATTAGGGGCATGGATCGACCTCTCAACTGAATTCAGGTTAGGGATAACTTGGACGAGGCGCTGTGACGATTGGCACTCCGGTGCGCCGGTAGAGACGATGCTAAGGGGAACATCGGCGCGCCGCGGAAGAACTTTAGCACAAAAACAAAGCGGACAGGCCGAAGCCTGTCCGCTGGTAACGTGGCGGGGGGATCAGGGCTGCGCGGCTACGCCTTGCGGGCTGGCATTGCGCGCCTGGGCCTTCTCGGCCAGAACCTTGTGGGCGGTCTCTTCGAGCGCCTGGGCCTCGGGCAGGTAGGTCAGAGCCTTCTGGATCTCGGGATCCCAGTCGGCCAGGGTGCGCAGTCCCTGCAACTGGCCGAACTGAATGGTCATGACCTTCTCTTTGATGTTGACCTTCAGCCAGTCCATGTTGTCGTTGAGGTCCTTCTCGCTCCAGGGAAGCTTCTCGGCGGTCAGGTAGTCCTTGAAGTCCTTGAGAACCGCATCGTCCACCTGGAAGTTCTTATCCGCTGTGTGGTTCGCCAGGTAACGGGGAGCGAACTGGAAGAACGCGGAGTGATAGAGCAGCTCGTCCTGGAAGGCGTTGGCCTTGGGAGTATCTACCTTTTCGTCGGGGGTGATGCCGCCGCCGCCGTAGACGGTGCGTCCGGAGTCGGTGAGCTTGACCTCGCGATTGGTGTTGTCCGCGGGCTGGGCTCCGGCGTGGTTGTAGTAGTAGTCGTAGAGCGACACGCCACTGTAGTTGCGCTGAATGAGCCGCCCGGAGGGCGTGTAGTAGTGGTAGGTGGTGAGGGCCAGGCCGGTGTTGTCGCTGAGGTTATAGACGGTCTGCACCAGGCCCTTGCCGAAGGTGGTCTCGCCGACGATCAGGGCGCGGTCGTGATCCTGGAGCGCGCCGGAGACGATCTCCGCGGCGGAGGCGGTGTTGCGATTGACCACCACAACGATGGGGAAGACTTTGCCGTCGTTGCCGTGGGTGGCCACGTAGTTCTGGTCAGGGTAAGCGCGTCCGCGCTGGGAGACGATGGTCTGCCCCTTGTTCAGCAGGTGGTCGCAGCCTTCCACTGCCTGGCTGAGCAGACCGCCGGGGTTGCCGCGGAGGTCGAGCACCAGGCCCTTGAGCTGGCCGAAGCTGTCGATGGCGTCCAGAACTTCCTGGGCGGTGGTCTCCTGGAACTGGGTCAGGTGGATGTAGCCTACGCCCGGGCGGATCTCATATTTGAGGTCCACGGAGGGGTGGGGGATCTCGTCGCGCACCAGGTCGAAGACCAGGGGCTTGGCCTGGCCAACGCGCTCGGTGGTGACTTGGACGTGGGTCCCTTTGGTCCCCTTGAGGGCCTTGGCGACCTGATCGGAGGT
>CBJOJD010000179.1:0-10272 GCA_966443485.1 uncultured bacterium
GTCCTTGCCGCTGACTTCCTGCTCCAGCAGCTTGCGCACCCTCTGTGCAATCGCCTCGTTCCCGTACGTGTAGCCCATGCCCCTGGTGCTGCCGCTGGCCAACTGCACCAGCACCATGGTGGTGCTCTCCCAGGCAAACGTTCCGTCGGCCTCTGGCGCGTCCGTCGGCACCGTGAAGACCTTGACCTCCGCGGATGTAATCTTTGCTTCCTGGGTCATCTGCATCCTAGAAGTCCGTGAGCACTTCCACTCCGCTCTCCGTAACCGCAACCACGTCGCAGTGACGCATGCCGCCGTATCCGTCGAAGTAGGCGGCGGGTTCTACGTTGAAGGTCATACCTGCCTGCAGTACATCCGGTGACTGTGGATGAATACGCGGAAGACCATTGGGATTGGCAGCCGCAAAGCCCACTCCGTGTCCGGTGGAGTGGCGAAAAGCCTCACCCATGCCGTGCCGCTCCATCACCGCCCGTGCGGCACGATCCACATCCCGCGCCAGAGCGCCAGGACGAATCACCTCAAGCGCCGCAGCACGCGCCTCTTCAATCGCGGACCGCATCGTGCGCTGACGATCGGACGGCGGGCCTACGATGTACGTGCGGGTAATATCCATCCAGTAACCGTCTGCGCAGGTATTGGCGTGGATCAAAACAAGATCGCCGTCTTGCACCCGCCTCTGCCGCGTTCGCGCATAGGCGCCCGATGCCTCCGCGGAGTTGGGACCCGACATGCAGTAATAGAAGCCGTAGGACCGCTCCACTCCTTCTGCTTCCGGGGAAGCCTCGAAGGCATACTGCACCGCGGCCGCGATCTCAGACTCGCGCATGTTGGCTTCGATGCACGATTGCGCGCGGATGAAGCCGGACGCTGCAATTCGCGCCGCTCGCCTCATCGCTTCTAATTCGATGGTTGTTTTCTTGGCCTTCAGCGGCTCCAACAGGCGTTCGCCGGGAGAAAGACGTAGCCCCAGTGGCAATCGCCTGAGCAGATCCTCCATGGCGCCGCGAAACTCCACAGAAGCAGCGTAAGATGCAGGCTGCATACCTTGTTGCATTTCTACGGCAATGGACTTCTCCTGCAAGCCCATCGACTGCAGCGTGGAGAGCAGCGGTTGCGTCAGCGCAGCAAGTGGCGTGGTGATGCGGTCGAGCGTGCCAGGACGATACGGAATACACGCCGCCATTGAACTACGTTTCACAATGTGCGCTTCATCTTCCGGCGCGATCACTGTGACAATCCCATGTACCGGGAAGATTGCCACGCTCGCTCCCATCACCGGCCAATAGCCGGTGAGCAGCAAAACCTCCGTGGGAGACCAGCAAACAAAGGCATCTAGTGATGCTTGCTCCAGCGCAGCGCGAACTTCCGCCCCACGCTCTGGGTCGATTGCCATAGAAACTCTTTAAGCCCTGAGTCCAACCACGTGCTACGATGCGAATTAGACAGACGGCGTTGCGGCCAGGTCTCTTATTCAAGCTTCTGCTTCCCCCGCGGGCAACCTGACCCCGCTCTTTGGCATTCGGCAGAGTAGCGTAACGGCATCACGTTTTGTTCCGAAACCAGGAATGGGAACCCGAGTGAAATTTCGTATGCCTAACCTCCCGAGACTCGCTGCGCTCGCGATGGTTCTCTATCCGGCGATGGCCGTTCACGCAGCTCCATCTTCCACGTCCATCTTCTCCAGCGTCACCACCCCCGCCGATCAGGTGAATCGCCTGTCCTGGTTTGTGCTCGGCATCTGCGGCTTGATCTATGTGGGCGTAAGCGGCCTGTTGATTTACGCCGTGTGGCGTTTCCGCGCCAAGCCGGGCGATCGCACCGAGCCGCCGCAGGTCTTCGGCAGCGTGCAGATCGAGCTCTCCTGGACCATCATTCCTATCCTCATCATCGTGGTGCTCTTTCTCACCACCGCACGCGTGCTCTTCTCCGTGCAGGATGCGCCCAAGCCGGCTTCCGCCATCGACGTTACTGTGATCGGGCATCAGTTCTGGTGGGAGTTTCGCTATCCGCAATACAACGTAGTCACCGCCAACGAAATGCACATTCCGGTCAGCTCCAAGGAGGCGCCCCGTCCCGCCTTCATGAAGCTCACCTCCGCCGACGTGATGCATAGCTTTTGGGTACCGCAGCTCGCCGGAAAGACCGATCTCTTGCCGAACCGCGTGAATGAGATGTGGATCGATCCGCAGCGCACCGGCCTCTATGTCGGGCAGTGTGCCCAGTTCTGCGGCCCTGAGCACGCCAAGATGTTGCTGCGCGTGTACGTCGATACGCCGCAGCAGTTCCAGGAGTGGATCGCCGCGCAACAGCGCATGCAGTCTGAGCTCAGCCCCACTCAATCCACCGGCCTCAGCCTGCCCAATCAAGGCAATCCGCCTTCGGCCAACGGCATTCCGCCCAACTCTCCGGCCACGCGCGCTGAAGTCTCCGCGCAATCTCCGGAGGTGCCAGAGGCCATCAACGCCCAGAACGGGCAACGCGTCTTTGAGCAACAAGCTTGCATCAATTGCCATACCGTGGCGGGAACCATCGCCAACGGACGCTATGGTCCGGATCTCACCCACCTGATGAGCCGCAGCACTCTCGCCTCAGGCGCGGTCGAGAACACGCCGGAGAACCTCAAGCAGTGGATCGCTGATCCCAACAGCATGAAGCCCGGCAGCCTGATGCCGGCCATGCATCTCTCTGACCGCCAGAATGCGCAGATCACCGCGTACCTTCTGACCCTCAAGTAGCACTGGACTTCGGAGTCGTCGATGGACACACACATGCCGGGTGCGGGACTCGCAGCGGGGTTGGACCGCACGCCCGCGCACACCACGCGCGGCACTTATCTCGAGACGATTCATAGCTGGATCGTGACCGTGGACCACAAGAAGCTGGGCATCATGTACATCGCGTACTCGCTCATCTTCCTGCTGGTAGCCGGCGTCGAAGCCCTGATGATCCGCATCCAGCTGGCGATCCCCCACAATGACTTCGTCTCTCCTTATACCTATAACCGCCTGTTCACCATGCATGGCACCACCATGGTCTTCCTGGTGGGCATGCCCATCCTCTTCGGATTTGGCAACTATCTCGTCCCCCTCATGATCGGGGCGCGCGACATGGCCTTTCCACGGCTGAATGCCTTCAGCTTCTGGATCAGCGCCTTCGGCGGACTGCTGCTCTACTACTCCTTCATCGGCGGCGTGGGATTGGCCGGCACTGGCTCGGCTCCCGACGTGGGCTGGTTCGCCTACGCACCCCTTACCGAGAAGGCCTTCTCGCCGGGACACACCATCGACTACTGGGCCGTCTCCATCTTGATCAGCGGCATCGGCAGCATCGGCACCGCCATCAACATCATCGCCACCGTCTTCTGCATGCGCTGCAAGGGCATGACCCTCTCGCGCATCCCCCTGCTGCCCTGGCTGTATGTAACCGTCTCCTTCCTGGTGCTGGTGGCCGTCAGCCCGCTCACCGCCGCCCAGGGAATGCTCATGATCGATCGCTATCTCGGAGGACACTTCTTCGATACCCAGGCAGGCGGGTCGGCGATCCTCTGGGCCCACTTCTTCTGGATCTTCGGACATCCCGAAGTCTACGTGCTGGTGCTGCCCGCCTTCGCCTTCGCCAACGAGATCATCCCCGTCTTCTCGCGCAAGGCCATCTTCGGTTATCCCGCCATGGTGGCGGCCTCCGTCGGCATCGGCTTCATCAGCCTCGGCGTGTGGGCTCACCACATGTTCACCATCGGCATGACCTCGTTCGGCAACGCCTTCTTCACGTTGTCCACCATGCTGGTCTCCATTCCCACCGGCATCAAGACCTTCAACTGGCTGGCGACGATTTGGGGTGGAAAGATCCGCTTCCAAACCCCCATGCTCTTCTCCATCGCCTTCCTCTTCCAGTGGGTGATCGCCGGACTCACCGGCATCATGCTCTCGGTTTCGGCGTGGAACTGGCAGCTGCACAACTCCTACTTCGTGGTCGCTCACTTCCATTACGTGCTGGTCGGCGCCATCGTCTTCATGATCTTCGCGGCCATCTACTACTGGTATCCCAAGATGACCGGCCGCATGCTCGACGAGCGCCTGGGCAAATGGCACTTCTGGCTCATGGTCATCGGCTTCCACCTGACCTTCGATGTCATGCACATTCCCGGCCTGCTGGGCATGCCCCGCCAGATCTACACCTATGAGCCCGATCGCGGCTGGATGGCGCTCAACATGATCGTCAGCATCGGCGGCTTCATTCAAGGCATCGCCGTGCTGGTGCTGGTCTACAACATGGTGCACTCTTACTTCCGCGGCGAAGACGCTGGCCCGGATCCCTGGGACGCCTGGACCCTGGAGTGGGCCACCGCCTCGCCGCCACCGTCCTACAACTTCGCCATCGAGCCCACCGTCAGCAGCCGCCGTCCGCTGTGGGACCTCAAACATCCGGAAGATCCGGATTCAGCCTTCGAATAGGGTCAGGATGCAATGAGCACCGTTCCGTTAGAGCACGTCGACAATCAGGGCGAATGGCGCTTGCCCTCCCGCGGCACGCTGGGTATGGCCAGCTTGATCACCGCGGAGAGCTCCATCTTCACCATCTTCGTGGTGGCCTACCTCTATTACCTGGGCCGCGACATCGGCGGGCCCACGCCCCGCGAAGTCCTTGAAGTGCCGTGGTTCTACAGCGTGTGCCTGCTCTCCAGCAGCTTCTTCATCTGGCTGGCCGAGCACGCCATCGAACACGGCAAGATGGCCGCCTTCCGCCTCTGGTGGTCCGTCACCATCCTGCTCGGCGCCATCTTCCTCTACGGCACCGGCATGGAATGGCGCAAGCTGATCGTGCAGGATCACCTGACCATCAGCACCAACCTCTTCGGCACCACCTACTACTCGCTGGTTGGCTTGCACGCCTCGCACGTCGTGGTCGGCCTTCTCATGATGCTCGTGGTGATGGCCTTTGCGTTCACCGGCCACGTCAATCAGTCCCACGCCGCACGCGTGAAAGTTCTTTCCTTGTATTGGCACTTCGTCGATGCTGTCTGGATCGTCGTCTTCACCGTTGTTTACGTGGTGGGTCGCTAATGGATACGCGCGAAAACCTGCATGGACACTCCGGGCACGGCGAGGTGCACACCGACTCCGTGCATCTGCCCGCGCCCACCGCATGGCCCTTCCTCATGGCGCTGGGGGTCACGCTGATCGGAGCCTCCCTGGTCACCAGCGGCTGGCTGGGCATTCTCGGAGGCGGCCTGCTGCTGCTCTCCATCATTGGCTGGTTCCGCCAGGTGCTGCCCCACGAAAAGCACGAGTACGTGCCCGTGGTCGAGGAGATCTTCTCCTTCGTGCCCACCCTGGAAAAGGTGGCGCGCATTGAGGTCAGTGAGACCCACCGTGCGCAGTTGCCCCTCGAAACCTTCCCCATCTCCAGCGGGATCAAGGGCGGCATCGCCGGCGGTATCGCCATGGTGATTCCTGCCGAAATCTACGGCATCATTCGCTATCACAGCATCTGGTACGTGGTGAACCTGCTCGGCGGCGCCGGCGTGGGCAATTGGAGCAATCCCACCGTAGAGCAGATGACCCACTTCCGCCTCAGCGCCTTTGTCACCGCCAACATCATCCAGGGCGCCACCACATTGCTGGTCGGCCTGCTCTACGGAGCCATGCTGCCCATCTGGCCCAAGCGCCCCATGCTGCTGGGCGGCATCCTCGCCCCGGTCATCTGGACCGGCCTCTTGCACAGCATCCTCGGCATCGTGAACCCGTTCCTTGCCGACCGCATCGACTGGTGGTCGTTCGCCGCCTCACAGGTCATCTTCGGACTGGTGGCCGGCTACACCGTCACCAAGCTCGGCAGATTGAAACGGCTTCAGCAGGCACCGCTTTCTGTCCGCCTCGGCGTGGAAGCTCCGGGCCTGCATCCCGGTCATCAGGGGGACGAGCACAAACAATGAAGGCTTCATCCATTCTCGTCTCTCTGCTCCCGCTGGCCGCTGTATGCCTGGCCGGATGCACGCTTCCTGGACGTCCCAAAGAAGGCCCCGAAGTGCCCCGGCCGGAAGAGGTCACCTCGTTCACCAAGCTCTACGGCGATAACTGCGCCGGCTGTCATGGAGCCAAAGGCGAAGGCGGCTCCGCGACCAACCTCGCCAATCCCGAATACCAGGCCCTCATCGACGACGCCACCTTGCGCGACATCATCTTCAAAGGGGAAAAGGGAACTCTGATGCCCGGTTTCGGCGTCCAGAGCGGCGGCATGCTCACCGACGTGCAGGTCGACGCCCTGGTCAAAGGCATCCGCGCGCAGTGGAGCAAAGGCAATGTGCTCGCCGGCCTCAACGCGCCGCCCTATAAGGCCACGCATCCCGGCGATATCAGCAAGGGCGAAGCCGTCTACACCGCGGCCTGCGCCAGCTGCCACGGCACCGCTCAGAAGCCGGGCAAAGGCGGATCCATTCTGGACGGCTCCTTCCTGGCCCTCATTAACGAGCAGACCGTCCGCACCACCATCATTGCCGGCCGCCCCGACATCGGCGAACCAGACTGGCGCGGTCACATTCCCGGCCGCCCCATGACCGATGACGAGGTCACCGACGTGAGCGCCTGGCTCATCGCCCAACGGCCCGCAACACCAGGCCAGCCCTATCCAACCGCCATGTCCAACGGACAGCCTGCGTCGCCGCAGCAACCAGCGGCCAAGCACTAAAGATCGAGCAAGGGAGTAGTCATGATGGATGAGAAACTACCGCCACCCAGCCACCAGGAACAGGAGCAGCGCCTGGAACGCGAGCGCGTCTCCCGCCGCTCCTTCCTGATGAACGTGGGCATCGCGCTGAACGCCCTGGTGGGGCTGGCAGTCGCGACGCCGGTGGTGGCCTATGTCTTGGGCCCAGTGCTCAAGCGCAAGAACTATCTCGAATGGGTGTCCCTGGGCAGCGTGTCTGACTTCGCCCCTGGCGAAACCAAGCTGGTAAGCTTCCACGACCCCTTCGCCAACTCCTGGGATGGCCAGACCGCCAACATCCCCGCTTACGTGCGCTGCTCCGGACCCGGCGAGTTCACCGTCTTCGCCATCAACTGCGCCCACCTGGGCTGCCCGGTGCGCTGGTTCTCCGAGTCGCAGCTCTTCATGTGTCCCTGCCACGGCGGCGTCTACTACGCCGATGGCAGCCGCGCCTCCGGCCCCCCGGAACGCGGTCTCTTCACCTACGAGCTGAAAGTGGTGAACGGCAAGCTCATGATCAATGCCGGGCAGATGCCCACATTGCGCAACCGCGCCAGCAATGGCCCATGCCCCGGCGCGGCTCAGCCCCAACAGCCCGCTCTCGTTGCAAGGATTGAACCATGCTCTGGTACCGACGCCTCTACGATTGGCTAGAACGGCGCCTCCAACTCGAAGGACCTATTAAGGAAGCCGTCCTGCACCCGGTGCCCAAGAGCACCGCCAGCTGGTGGTATGTCTTCGGCAGCGCCAGCCTGACCCTGCTCATCTTGCAGGTGGTCACCGGCATCTTCCTGGCCATCACCTACACGCCCTCCGCGGCTCACGCCTGGGACTCGCTGCAGGTGCTGAACCACCAGCTGCCCCTGGGCTGGTTCCTGCGCGCCATGCACGGTTGGGGATCCAACTTCATGGTGGCCGTGGTGCTCATCCACATGGCCCAGGTCTTCCTCTTCGGCGCCTATAAGTATCCCCGCGAGTTCACCTGGATCCTGGGCGTCTTCATGCTGCTCATGACCTTGGGCATGGCCTTCACCGGGCAGGTGCTGCGCTTCGATCAGGACGCCTACTGGGGCCTGGGCATCGGCGCCTCCATCCTGGGCCGTGTCCCGCTGATAGGCGGCGAGCTGGTGCACATCATGCTGGGCGGCCCCATCATCAACGGAGCCACCCTCACCCGCTTCTTCACCCTGCACGTCTTCGTGATTCCCGGCACCCTGCTGGGCTTTACCGCCCTGCATGTGTGGATGGTGATCAAGCTGGGCATCAACGAGTGGCCCATGCCCGGCCGCATCGTGCGCCGCGAAACCTACGTCCAGGAGTACAACGAGCTCGCCCACAAAGGCATTCCCTTCGTCCCCGGCGCGGTCTGGAAGGACCTCTTCTTCTCCGCCGCTATCATCTTTGCGGTCGCCTTCTGCGCCGCCATCTGGGGACCCTACGGACCCAAGGGCGTGCCCGATCCCACCATCATCACCACCGTTCCCAAGCCCGACTTCTTCTTCCTCTGGCTCTACTCCGTGCTCGCCTTCCTGCCGCCGGAGATGGAAACGCCCTTCCTGCTCATCGTGCCGCCCATCGCCGTCGCTGTGCTCGTCGGTCTGCCGCTGGTCGCCGGCATCGGCGAAAAGAGCTGGTGGCGCCGTCCCGTGGCGGTCTTCTCCGTGCTGTTCATCGCCATCTGCTTCGCCATCCTCACCCACCTCGGCAACTACACTCCGTGGAGTCCCGAGATGGATGCCTGGAGTGGCGCTCCCGTCCCCGCCAAGTTCCTGCGCGACCGCACGCCGGTGGAACGCCAGGGCGCCAACGTCTTCCAGGAAAAGCAGTGCCGCAACTGCCACGCCCTCGGTGGCGTCGGCGGACAACGCGGCCCCGCCCTCGACGACGTAGCCACCCGCCTGACAGAGGATCAGTTATATCGCCAGGTCCTGCTCGGCGGCGGCAACATGCCGGCCTATGGCGCTGCGCTCTCCCCACCGGAGACCACCGCCCTGGTGCACTTCCTGGAGACGCTGCATCCCTCCTATCAGCCCGCCGCCTCTGATGCCTCGCGCCAAGTGGCGGAACAAGGCGGTAACGTCCCGCCCCACTCCACCGTCGAACACGGCGGCGGCCAAAAGAAGGTCCCCTAACCGAGCCGTAGAAATCCGGGGGCTGGGTACGTCGTCCAATCCGGGTGCCCCGTCCAAGCTCTGCTTGGGCGGGAAGAACGTGCCCCGTTCAAGCAAAGGTTGAGCGGGAGACCAGACCCCCCGGAAGCCACGCCGGGTGCCCCGGTTTCCTGACTTTGGAGACCTGGGATCCTCGAGCCGGGAAACACCGCAACTCAACGAAAGATCGATGAACTACCTCGCCCTCTTCGACGCCGACGTATCCGGTCCGCCCTTCCCCAACGGAATCCTCGTCGCCTGGTCCTTCCCCCTCGTCCCCTTCATCGCCCTCGCTCTCCTGCTGATCATCTATCTCCGCGGCTGGCGCGCTGCCCACAAGACGCGCCCCCATGAGCTTCCCGAGTGGCGTGCCGCCTGCTTCGTCGCTGGCCTCTTCTCCCTCTGGATCGCCCTGGCCTCGCCCATCGACGCGCTGGATGACTACCTGCTCACCGCCCACATGATCCAGCACTTCATCCTCATGTCGATTGCGCCGCCGCTGGTCATGCTCGGCGCCCCCGCTGTGCCGCTCCTGCGCGGACTTCCCCGCATCCTCATTCGCCGCGCGCTCGGCCCGCTGCTGCGCCAGGGCTGGTTCCACGCCCTCTCCCGCTTCGTCACCCACCCGGTCGTCGCCTGGCTGGCCATGAACATCGCCTATCTCGGCTGGCACGTCCCCGTCATGTTCGAGCTCACCTTCCAGTCCGAGCAGATCCACGACTTCGAGCACCTCTGCTTCTTCCTCACCTCACTGCTGTTCTGGTGGGTGGTGCTGATGCCCTGGCCCGCCCGGCGTCGCTGGCCCCGCTGGACCGTCATCCCCTACCTGCTCAGCTCCGACATCCTCAATACCATCCTCTCCGCCATCCTGGCCTTCTCCGGACGCGTCCTCTACCCGTCCTACGCCAGTGCAGAACGCATCTCGTTCCTCTCCCCTTTGAACGATCAGATTGCCGCTGGCTCCGAGATGTGGGTGCTGAACTCCATCGTCTTCCTGGTCCCCGCCATCAGCATCACCATCCAGCTGCTCTCGCCGCGGGCGCTGGCGCGCAACCGGGCTCCACAACCCGCGATCGTGAATCGGCCCAAAAAAGCCACGGCAACTCAGGAATTGCCCTGAGCACTTCCGGCTAACCCTGCTTGCTGCGTGCGCCTCGCCAATAGAGGATCAGCCCCAGCAAGATCGAAGCCAGCGTCCCGCCCATCAGCTTCAACTCGAACCCCAGCTTGTTCGACGAGTCCCCCGGCGGCACCAGCGACACAATGATCCCGATCAGCACCACCACAAACCCCAAGCCGCCGCAGATCCACACTCCCGCCTTGCCCCCCGGCACCAGCACCGCATGCGGATTCTCGCTGCGTTCGCGCCTGCCCGCCAGCTTGATGATGGCTGCAAACATGTAGAGGAAGGGAATGA
>CBJOJD010000180.1:0-10265 GCA_966443485.1 uncultured bacterium
GCAAGACGACGTCCGCCGATTGGAGCAGGCGGCTGGCCTTGACGGTGAGCAGATCGGGATCGCCGGGGCCGGCGCCGACCAGATACACCGTTGCTTTGGCGGCTGCATTGGACGCGGGAAGCTGGCCGGTGCGGGCGAGGATCCGCGAGGGGCAGGTTGCGGCGTCGCAGTTCTGCCGCTGCGCCAGCTCATGGAGCAGCGCTTTGCGTTCCTCGCCGGCAGGGTGCATGGAGAGGACTTCGCGGCGGAGTTCACCGAGGCGTTCGAGCCAGGGGCCGAGGTCTTGGGGAAGTTGGGCGTCGATCTCGCGGCGGAGGCGCTGGGCCAGGGCAGGACTTGCGCCAGCGGTGGAGATGGCGATCTGCAGGGCGCCGCGATTGACGATGGATCCAAAGTAGAAGTCGCAGTTGGGGATGTCGTCGACGCTGTTGCAGAGGATGTGGCGCTCGACGGCGGCTGCGTAGACGGCGGCATTGACGGCGGGGACGTCGGTGGCGGCGATGACCAGCTCCTGGCCATTGAGGTCCGCAGGGGAGAAGGGATGCAGGGCAAGGTCGAGCTTGCCTTGGGCGGCGAGGTCGTGAACCTCGGGTCGAGCCTGGGGGGCGACCACGTGGATACGAGCGCCGTACTTGAGCAGGCTATGGATCTTCTCGCGCGCGACGTTTCCAGCGCCTACGACGAGGACGCGCCGGGCGTCGAGTTTGAGGAAGATCGGGAGAAGGCTCATGGGGAAGTGAAACGGTGAAAACAGTGAAAGAGTGAATAAGTGAAAAAGTGAATAAGTGAATAAGTGAATAAGAGAAACAGTGAAAGAGCTGACAGCCAGGAGCTGATGGCTGTCAGCTGCGTACTTAGTCGGCGACGGCGTGAGGGACGGGGCCGGTGGGGAGATCGCGCTCTACGGGAGCGACCTCTTCGCCGGCCAGGAAACCACGCAGCTCGTCATTGCTGTGACGGCCGAACCACACGCGCAGGTTTTCTTCCCCTTGGCGAGTGGCCAGGTACTTGCGCAGCAGGCGCTCGATGGATTCAGGCACCAGGGGCGCAGGGCAGCGGTAGCCGACGGGGCGGCCGAAGCCGGCGTGCTGACCCACGGCGCCGCCGAGGCAGAAGTAGTAGGCGTCGATCATCTTGCCTTCGTGCTTGATCTTCTTGCCTTCCATGCCGATGTCGGCGATCCAGTGCTGGCCGCAGCTGTTGGAGCAGCCGGTGACGTGGAGGCGCAGCTGCTGGTCGAACTGGGGCAGGCGCTCTTCCATCTCTTCGACGACCCAACGCATGAAGCCCTTGGTCTCGGTGATGGCCAGCTTGCAGAACTCGGTGCCGGTGCAGGCCACGGCGCCGCGCCAGAAGGGAGTGCCTTCGACATGGAAGCCGAGGTTCCCGAGTTCGCGGACCAGCTCGGCGGTCTTGTCTTTGGGGATGTCGAGGAAGATGAGGTTTTGGGAGACGGTGCAGCGGAGGCGGCCCTGGCCATAGCGCTCGGCGAGGTCGGCAGCGGCTTCAAGCTGTTCGCCACTGATGCGGCCGCGGAGCACGGAGGCGCCGACGTAGTAGAGGCCGTCCTGCTTTTGGGGATGAATGCCGGCGTGATCGCGGAAGACATCCTCGGGAACCACGTCAGGTACGCCGGGGAGGAGTTGGAAGTCGAGGCGCGACTGGAGTTCGGCGAGGAAGCTTTCGGGGGTCCAGCCTTCTTTCAGGAAGAGGTACTTCAAGCGGGCGCGGTCGCGGCTCTCGCGCAGACCCTTCTGGTCGCGGAAGATCTCGGCCACGGTGCGGGTCACGGTGACGGCCTGCTCGGGGAGGATGAAGGCGTCCAGCTTGACGGCGAGATGGGGCTCCTTGGATAGGCCGCCGCCGACGCGCAGGGAGTAGCCGATGCGGCCGTCGGGGTGCTTGACGGCGGTGAGGGCGACGTCGTTGATCTCGGGGTAGTTGCACCAGGAGGGGCAGCCACTGGCGGAGATCTTGAACTTGCGCGGGAGGTTCACGAACTCGGGATTGGCGGTGAGCAGGTGCGCGATCTCAGTGGCGATGGGCGAAGCGTCGATGAGCTCGTCATGGGCGATGCCGGCCAGAGGGCAGCCGGTGACGTTGCGGACGACGTCGCCGCAGGCACCTTTGGGCGAGAGGCCGATGGAGTCGAGCGCGTCGACCACCTCGGGCAGGGACTCGATGGTGAGCCAGTGCAGCTGGATGTTCTGGCGGGTGGTGATGTCGGCAAGGTTGCGCGCGTACTTGCGGGTGAGGCCGGCAATGATGCGGGTCTGGTGGGCGGTGAGGATGCCGTTGGGGATGCCGATGCGCATCATGAAGTAGTCAGAGGCCAGACCCTCGCCGCCCTTGCCGCCAGTAGCTCCGACGCCATCGCCCTGGGTATAGACGCCCCACCACTTGAAGTAGAGGGAGGACCACTCGTGCGCTACGCTGGAGCGGCCGTCGCGGGCAAACTGGCGCACTTCGTCGAAGGCCTGCCAGGGATTCTTGGCCAGCTTCAGGCGCTCTGTGCGTTGGGCTTTGGTCTCTTTTTCGGGTACAGCTTGGGTCATGATGCCTCAACTTTCCAGATCGTTTTCAAAGGTGCCGGGCTCGGGAACTCTGGTTCGTGCAAAGACGAAAAGCCCGCGACAGCTGAAGCGGCGTCGCGGGCGTTCAGAAAACCTGAGCTATCGGATCGAATCGTTCTGACAGGTTACCTGTGCGCTCACGAAAGGGGACAGCAGCGACAACAGGTGACACGGGTCATGGATCAAGGATACCAGACGTGCCATGAAATGCAACCGTAAGCGTGGCGGGGAGAGTAGTTGAGGTACATTGTTGGACGAAATGCGCAACTAAACTGTTGGACGGGTGCAGCATGCGCTGGAACGTGTGGGTTTACAGGGCGGTGGGAACGGCAGGGATCGCCTGCGGCTCGTTGCTGAGCGGGCAGGCGGGTCCGGCTGTGGCGGTGAGCCTGGTGGACGAGAACGGGGCCGCCGTGGCCAGTGCGCAGATTGAGGTGGAGCAGGCTAACCGCCCGGTGCAGCGCGTTTCCACCGACTTTGCCGGGCACGCCAGCTACAGGCCGGCGGAGACAGGCGCCTATTCGTTGCGGATTCAGAAGAATGGGTTCTACGAAAAGGTGGTGGGGGAGGATGGTGGGGAGCACGATCTGCACCTCACGTTGAATCACGTGCAGATGGTGACGGAGCAGGTGAACGTGAGCGCGTCGACGCCGGGGATCGATCCGCAGCAGGTTTCCGACAAGTTCACCATGGCGGTGCCGGAGATTGTGAATGTTCCCTATCCCACTTCGCGCGATATCCGCAATCTGCTGGGGTTCTTTCCAGGCGTGGTGCAGGACGGGACGGGGCAAGTGCACCTGGCGGGCTCGGAGACCTGGGCGACGCTCGATCTGCTGGACGGTTTCGATGTGCGGTCGCCGGTGAGCGGCAACCTGGCGATGCGGGTGAGCTCGGATGCGGTGCGCTCGATCGACGAGGAGACGACCCGGTATCCGGTGGAGTTTGGGCGCGCGACGGGTGGAGTGGTGGCGCTGTTCACGGGGATGGGCGACAACAAGTTCCGCTTCAACGCGACGGACTTTGTGCCGTCGTTTCACAACGTGAATGGGATTCGCTTCGACAAGTTCGTACCGCGGATTACGTTCACGGGGCCGGTGGTGCGGGATCGAGCGTGGTTCTTCGACGGGTTGGAGCTGGAGTACGACAACATCTACATCCAGGAGCTGCCCGAGAATGCGAACACCAACCACTTGAGCCGCGGCAGCAACCTGCTGCGCTTTCAGGTGAACACGACGCCGCACGACATTGTGTCGGCGGGACTGCTGTATAACCTCTACCACTCGCAATACGAAGGCATCTCATCGCTGGTGCCGCGGGAGAGCACGGTGGATCGCAACACGATTGCGTGGCTGCCGTATGTGCGCGAGCAACACACCTTTGCGAGGGGAGCGCTGCTTGATGCGGGGATTGGGTGGACGCGGTTCCGGGACGGCTACGATCCGCAGGGAAGCAGCGCGTTCGAGATCACGCCTGAGCAGTCGGTGGGGAGCTACTTCGAGGGGTTGACCAGCCACTCGCACCGGCTGGAGGGGAATGCGGCGCTGTATCTGCCGGCGCATCGCTGGCTGGGGGCGCACGATGTGAAGCTGGGGCTGGACCTGGATCGCATCGAGTTCGACCAGAAGGTGCTGCGAGCGCCGATTCGCTACTTGCGGGAAGATCGAACGCTGCTGCGGGAGAGCACGTTTCCCAGCCTGACAAGGTTCACGCGGCACAACGTGGAGAGCGGCGCGTATGTGGAGGATCGATGGACGCCGCGGGCGGGATGGCTGCTGGAGCCGGGATTGCGATTCGATTGGGATGAGGTGATCCGGCGGCCGTTGTTCTCACCGCGCCTGGCGGTGGTGTATTCGCCGGTGAAGGCGGCGGGAAAGACGAAGATATCAGCGGGCGTGGGGATCTACTACGAGCACACGCAGCTGGAGTATCTGGAGCGGGCGCTGGCGGGGACACGCTTCGACACGGATTATGCGGCGGACGGAGTGACGCCGCTTGGCCCGGCGACGGAGACGACGTTCACATTTCAGCCGGGCGGGTTGCACGAGGCGCGCGCAGTGAACTGGAGTGTGGGTATCGAGCAGCGCTTGCCGGGAGCCGTGTATGTGAAGGCGAACCTGATGCAGAAGCGGATCACGGACCTTTTCACCTACACAGACCAAAGCAGCGCGGCGGGGCAGGCGGGGAACTTTGTTCTGACGAACGGCCGCGAGGACCACGACCGCATGGCGGAGATCGAGGCCCGCCGCACGTTTCGCGGTGCGTACACGCTGTTTGCGGCGTACACGCATGCGGCGGCGCACACGAATGCGGCCATTCAATATGAGCCGACTCTGGGCATCCTGGGGCCGCAACAGGCGGGGCCTCTGCCGTGGGATGTGCCGAACCGGTTGATCTCGTGGGGATGGCTGCCGTTTCTGGTTCCCGGGTTCTCGAAGCAGTGGGATTTTGTGTATACGGCGGATTGGCGCAGTGGCTTTCCTTACACGGCGATCAATGCCGATCAGCAGGTGGTGGGAGCGGCAGGCGGACATCGCTTTCCCAACTTTGTGTCGTTCAGCCCGGGGCTGGAGTGGCGGTTTCATTTTCGCGGGGCGTACTTCGGGTTGCGCGGGGTGATGGAGAATGCGACCCAGAGCGGCGACTACGGAGTGGTGAACAACAACGTGGACTCTCCGCAGTTCGGGCAACTGACCGAGCCGATGGGGCGGGCGATCACAGCGCGGATCCGGCTGATTCAGTCGAAGAAGTGAGGGCGCTGCACAGGGCTTCGCGAACGGTGGCGTGAATGGCTAACTGTGATTCTCCGGCCAGGAGTGGCGGGGATAGCGGCGCATCAGCTCGCGGCGCACCTGCGGGTAGAGACGTTCCCAGAAGCCGGCCAGGTCGGTGGTGGTTTGCACGGCGCGCTGATTGGGCGCGAGGAGATGCAGGACCACTGGTGTGTGGCGCGGGCCGATGCGTGGGGTTTCGCGCATGCCGAAGAAGTCCTGGAGGCGGGAGGCGATCCATGGAGCCTTGCCGCGTTCGTAGTGAATCTTGACCTGACGGCCGGCTTGCAGGCGCAGGGTGCGGGGAGCGAGATCGCGCAGAGGGTGCAGATTGAGGCGCTGTTCCAGCCAAGGGATGAAGTCGGCTCCGGCGTTCTTTAGCTCAGAGAAGCTGCGCATGTCCTGGCAGAACTCGGGGAAGATGGCGGGCAGATCGGGGAGGGGGAGTTCGGCGAACTCCATGCGGCCGAGGAGGTCATCGAGGGCGTCGTTGTCGATGAAGCGAGCGATGCCTGCTTCCAGCGCTTTTTCGGCGAGGAGGGCGGCGCCGGCGGCTGGGTCGGGCGAGGTGGCGGATTCGTGGAGGACGAGCTTGTCGTAGAGCAGGCGGCTGACGGCCTCGACGCGTTCCGCCTGGCGATTCCACTCTATGGAGGTCTCCTCGCGCATGCGCTCGGGGAAGAGGTCGAGGAGCCAGTCGGGCTCGATGGGCGCGTAGAGACGGATGAGGGGCAGAGCCTTCTCGGTGCGGTCTTCCACATCGAGAGCGACGATCCAGGAAGCGCCGTGGAGATCGCCGGAAAGCTCAGCGGCGATGCCGTTGGCCAGCATAGCTTGAGAGCCGCTCTTGCAGCGGGCCACGCGATCGGGGAATCCCATCAGCACGGATTGGAGGAGTGCCTGATCGCTGGGGGGCGCGTTCTTCTCGGGGCGGAGCAGGCGCAGGAGATGATGCAGGTGCTGCTGAGCGGATTCGGGCAGGGGCTGGTCGATGGCAGCAAGCAGGTCGGGCTTGGTAGTGCGGGTTCCTGCGGAGAGGAGCGCGGCGGCGATGCACGCGGGGCGGCCGGCGCCACGCTGGTTGGCGGTGGCGATCATGCGCGCCAGACGGGGATGCAGGGGCAGGCGCATCAGCTCTTCCGCATCGGACTTGGTGCGGGCGAGGCTGGCAAGAAGCTGTTCGGCATCCTGGATGGAGGCGGCGGGCGGGGCATCGAGCCACTGCAACGTGGAGGGGTCGTCGATGCCCATAGCGCGCAGGCCGAGGCACAACTGAGCGAGGTCGGCGCGCTCGATCTCAGGGGTGTCGTGATCGGGCCGGTTGTTCAGATCGATTTGCGAGTAGAGGCGTAGAACGCGGCCGGGGCCGGTGCGCGCGGCGCGTCCAGCACGCTGACGGGCACTGGCTTTGCTGATGCGTCCGATGCGGAGGGTGGGCAGGCCGGTCCAGGGCGAGTAGGAGGCGATGCGGGCCAGACCGCTGTCGATCACCGCGGTGACGCCATCGATGGTGATGGAGCTTTCGGCGACGTTGGTGGCGAGGATGATTTTGGGTTGCGTTGCGGGCGCAAGACCACGATCTTGTTCAGGCCCAGGCAGGCTGCCATACAAGGGAAAGATGAGCTGGCCGGCGCGCTGGGCGAGGGGTTCGCAGACGCGCATGGCACGATGGATCTCCGCGGTGCCGGGGAGAAAGACGAGAGTTGCGCCGGTGTGCCGGGCTTGCAGTAGCTGTTCGAGAGCGTCTTTCACCTGCTCGTGAAGCGGTGCGGGCGAGTAGGGCAGGTGATCGATGGAGAGATCGAAGAGCTTGCCCTCGGAGCGCAGGACTGGGCAGTCGTCGAGGAAGCGGGCGATGGGAGCGGCGTCGAGGGTCGCGGACATGACGACGAGGCGAAGCTGAGGGCGGCGCTGTTGCAGGCGCTTGAGCAGGGCGAGGGCGAGATCGGTATCGAGATGGCGCTCGTGAAACTCATCGAGGACGACCACGTCGACGCCGGCGAGATCGGGATCGGAGAGCAGGCGGCGGGTGAGCACGCCTTCGGTGAGGAAGTGGAGCCGGGTGCTGCGCCCGCTGACGCGTTCGAAGCGCACCTGAAAGCCGACGGATTGTCCCAGCTCTTCGCCCAACTCCCAGGCGACGCGTCGGGCGGCCAGGCGCGCCGCGATGCGTCGGGGTTCGAGGACAAGGATGTGCCCAGGGAAGGACTGGAGCAGGGCGGCGGGAACACGCGTGGTTTTGCCTGCGCCGGGAGCGGCTTCGAGAACCAGGTTGGGGTGCTGTTGAAGCGAAGCGAGCACATCGGGGACGATGGCGTCCACGGGCAAAGGCAGAGGGCGGGGCACCTCTTTATCCAAACGCAGGGGCGAGGGGCGCGTCAATTTGCGAAGAGGGATCAGCTGCTGTGCAGAGCGGGCTGGATCTCAGCGGCGGCGAGGAAGGTGTCGTGCAGTTCCGGATGTTCCTGAAGAGAATCGGCGATGCGCTGGATGGCGGTGGCGGCGTGATGGTCGTGTTCGGCGGATTCGGCAGTGAGGATGCGGGCGGCGGTGCGGTGCACGCGCCATGCGGCGAGGGGCAGGTCGTGATTCTCCACGAGACGCAGGGCGTTTTGGATGTAGAGGGTGGCGTTGTCGGTTTCGGCCATGGCGAGATGCACCCGGGCCAGGGACTCCCAGGCGCGTGCCTGCCACGTGTGTTCGGGGGTGTGCAAAGCAGATTCGAGGAAGTGTTGCGCGTGATGGCGTGCGGCGGGGAGGTCGCCCAAGCGCAGAGCGAGTTCGGTTTCGTTCTTGAGGATGGGCAGGGCGAAGTACCAGTGCAGCCAGGTGTCCTGCGCTTCGGTCATGGCCTTGGCGACCTGGAGGTGAGACTGCGCAGCGGCCAGATTGCCCAGTGCGATCTCCGCGGTAGCTTCGAGGACGCTGCTGTGATTGCGGGCCCAGACGGATTCAGGAGTATTCAACGCCTGGTTACTTGAGCTGCAAAGCGCGAGGACTCCGGGAGCATCGAGCGCCTCTGCGTGGATCCAGGCTTCAGAGACTTTCAAGATGTTTTCGCGGATGCGGTTGCTATCGTCCACGGCGTAGGCGATGAACTTGTGGCAGCGGCTCAGGGCTTCGCCAAGACGGCCGGCGAAGAGGAGGAGCCATATTTCGATGAGTTGCGCGCCGCGATAAGCGCGGTCCCCGGAGCGGCGGAGGAAGGAGCGGCTGGCTTCGAGCGCTTGGAGTCCGGAGACGTAGCGGGTGGAGAGGAAATCGAGCGTGGGGAGGATGATGCCACCCAGGGGCTGAAGGGGCCCGTGTCCGTTGCTCAGATCTGCGCCCAGGGCGCGGCACTCGGCGGCGTACTCGTCGTTCCAATGCGTGCAGGTGACGTTCCAGAAGCGGGCACTCATGCGTGCTTCGGCTTGAATGGAAGGGTCGCTTAGCTGAAGGCTGAGGTGCAGCGCTTGTTCGGCGGCGGCTACGCACTGCTTGGCGCTCATGCGGCAGAGCAGGAAGGCCATGCGCAGCCAAGCCTGAACCTGGACGCGCACATCGCCGAGCTGGGCGGCGAGGGTGAGGGTGGACTCCAGGGCCTGGATGGCTGCGGGGAAGTTGTCCGCGAGGGAGTGGATGCTGGAGAGGTCGTAGAGGAGCTGGATGTGGACGGTCTGGGCTTCTGGTTCGGGGAGGCGATCGAGCAGGTCCAGGCCGTGCTGCAGGATGCGGATGGCATCGCGATAGGCGAAGCGCTGCACCTCAATGCGGGCTGCACGCAGCAGGAACTGGGGAACGCGGGCCCAGGCAGAACATCTTTCGAGATGATAGGCGAGCTGTGAAGAGACCTCTTCGAGTTTGCCGGCGTAGACAGACTCGAGCTTGTCGGCGATGCGGCGATGCAGCCGGGCGCGGCGGGCCGGGGCGATGCGCTGATAGAAGATCTCGCGATACAGAGAGTGGACGAAGGTGTACTGCGAGGCGATGGAGCCGTCGGGCAGTTCAATCGCGCCGAGGCATTTGATGAAGTGGCCACGGTGGGCGAGCGGCTCGCAGATTTGCTCCGTGTCATCAAGAGACTGCTCGCAGGCGGCCGCGGCGAGAAACGAGGGAAAGACGGTGCCGCACACGCTGGCGGCTTCCAGCACCGCGCACTCGGCGGGGGAGAGCTCGCTGTCGATGTGGGCTTCGAGCAGTTGACGCAGGGTTTCGGGCACCAGGGAGCGAATCTCTTCGAGGGGCTTACGGATGGTCCAGCGACCTTGTTCGAGTACCAGCACGGAGTGGGCCAGCAGGTGCTCGATGGCGGCTTCGATGAAGAGGGGATTGCCCTCCGAATACTGATAGATGAGATCGGGCAAGCCGGGCGGCACGTGCTGCTGCGGGGCTTTGCTTTCGATGAGAGCGGCGACCTGGGCGGCGTCGAGCGGCTCGATAGCGATCTCTGTGCAGAGGGAGTGCGCGAGCAGGCGCCGCTTCAATTCCTTGAGCGGGTGGTTGGAGAGGAAGAGCTGCACGGGGCGATAGCTGCTGACCACCATGAGCTTGGCGCGGGTGCGGCGGCGGGCGAGGGCGGCCAGCCAGTCGACGGTATAGGGGTCGGCCCAATGCATGTCTTCGAGCAGGATGAGGATGGGGTGAGCGTCGGCCAGCACCTCAATGACGTCGCAGAACTCGCGGAGCATGCGCTCGGTGGTGGCGCCGGCGGTATCTCTCATCAGCGAATCGCGCTGCTCGGGGCCGAGGAGGGCGGGGAACTGCTCCAGCCAGGTGGGGGCGTAGCGCGCCAGGGCCTGCACGGCGGCGTCCCGGGCAGGGGTTCGGAAGAGCTTGGCGACGGCTTCCAGGACCGGGTAGTAGGGTTCGCGGCTGCCGTAGCCCTCGACGCATTGGCCGCGGATGATGGTGATCTCGGGGGAGCGGGTGAGAAGCGCCTGCT
>CBJOJD010000181.1:0-10254 GCA_966443485.1 uncultured bacterium
CATTCGGCTGTTAACCGAAGGGTTGTAGGTTCGAGTCCTACCTGAGGAGCCAATTCTTTTCTGGCCTCCTGAAACGAACCTTCTGCCTTCCAGTTGTCCTTCCCTACTCCACACCTAATCCAAGAAAACTCCGATACGTGCGCCTGCTTTGGATTTCTTTCTATTGGTATGGCCTCGGCGCTGGTACTGCCAGTCTGAACCAAGATCCGTTGAAGCCAAGTCGAAGCATGCGATGGCTCCCGGCGAGCGACGGCCATGGTACATCGCGCTCGCATCCGGCTCCGTTATGCTGGATGGCGCAGTCGAGTTCGCGACGTAATCTCCAGGAAAACTATGAAAAGAACTTTGCTGGCCGCTGTTGTGCTGTGTCTTCCCACCTTTGCCGTAGCTGCCTCGGTAATCACCAATAGACTCGACGATCCCAAGGCCGTTTACCTGGACCTTCCTGCTACGGAAACGGATGACTCGATGGCTTTGCAGCAGGCGATCGATAAGGCGTCGGGGACTGGACGAGAAGGCATCGTGTTTGTGCCAGCGGCGCGCTATACGCTGACCCACACCGTGTACCTGTGGCCCGGCGTGAGGCTGATCGGCTATGGAGGCCAGCGGCCGGTCTTTGTCTTGCCGCCGAATACGCCAGGCTTCCAGAAAGGTATGGGAGTGATGGTGATGTTTGCGGGATTAGCTCCCCATGAGCATCCGCGGGCTGGGGATAGGATCGCTTTTCCTCCTCCCGGGTCGGTACCGCCGAATGAGAATGTAGCCGATGCCAACCCAAACACGTTCTATTCGGGCATCAGCAACATCGACTTCGAAATAGGAGAGGGCAATCCAGCTGCGGTCGCGGTGCGGTTTCATGTGGCACAACACTCATTCCTTACGCACATGGACTTCCATTTAGGTTCAGCGCTGGCCGGCGTCTACCAGGTAGGTAACGAGGCTGAAGATCTGCGCTTCTATGGAGGACGCTACGGAATTCTGAGCGAGAAGACCTCGCCGGCCTGGCAGTTCACGTTGATCGATTCTCTGTTTGATGGGCAGAGGGATGCCGCGATTCGCGAGCACGAGGCTGGCCTCACCCTGATTCGAGATACGTTCCGAAGCACACCGAAGGTGATCGACATAGATGAAGGCTATCCGGACCAGCTTTGGGTGAAGGACTCGCACTGTGAGGACATCGGCGGTCCGATCGTGACCATCAGCCTGGAGAAGAGCCCGCTCACGGAGATTGGATTCGAGAACGTGGCGGTTCGGAATGCGCCGACCTTCGCGAAATTCCGCGAAAGCGGCAAGACAGTGAACGGAAAAGGCGTCGTCTACGAAGTGAAGAACTTCACCTATGGCTTGATTGTGCCCAGCGAAGGTCAGATGGGTACTGTAGGCATGCGCTTCGAGGCCGCCTCGATGGCATCGCTGCCCGCATCGCTGGGCCCAGCAATCCGTCCTCTTCCGCCCAGCAGTGAGTGGGTCAATGTGCATTCGTTGGGAGTAAAGGGCGACGGCAAGACCGATGACACCGAGGTTCTGCAGAAAGCCATCGATGAACACCCTGTTCTCTATCTGCCCAGCGGGCATTACATGGTGCACGACACGATCACTCTTAAGCGCAACACGGTCCTCGTTGGTCTCCACCCCACGTTGACGCAGATCGATCTACCCGATGGCACGTCTGGGTTCCAGGGCATCGGCGCACCGAAGCCAGTGCTCCTGGCGCCCCAAGGTGGAGAGAACATCGTGAGCGGAATCGGCGTGTTCGCAGGCGGCATTGACCCGCTCGCGGTTGCCGTGTTGTGGAAGGCGGGCGAGCACTCGTTGATGGACGATGTTCGCTTTCTGGGAGGTCATGGCAGCGGCACCAATCCCTATAACAACAATCACACTGCGGATCCGGACCTGAGGAAACGGTGGGACGGACAGTACCCCAGCCTGTGGGTCGCAGACGGAGGAGGAGGAACTTTCGCGGACATCTGGACGCCCAACACATTCGCGCAAGCCGGATTTCTAGTCTCGAATACGAAGACACCGGGCCATGTGTACGAGCTGTCCAACGAGCACCATGTTCGCAATGAGGTCAAGTTTGATCATGTCGAGAACTGGGACATCAATGCGCCGCAGACGGAAGAGGAGGCGGGAGAAAGCCCTGAATCCCTTTCTCTCGAAATCGAGGATTGCCGCAATCTTACCATCGCAAACTATCACGGTTATCGAGTGACCCGCTCACGGGCACCCTTTCCGGCAGCTGTGCGGATTTATCGCTCGTCAGACATTCACTTCCGCAATGTACACGTGAACGCCGAGAGCGGATACGGCATTTGTGATGCGAATGGCTGTGACACCTTCTTACGCCTGAGCAAGTTCCCCTACGAGAACGCAATCCAGGACATGACGCATCATCTAGAAGTACGCGAGCGCGAGTTCGCCTCCCTGGATATTCCGGCAGATCCAGCTCATCCACTGGAAAGCGATGCATCTGCCGTGCTGGAGAAAGGAACGAGGCTCAAGAGACTGGAGGATGGCTTTTTCTCGATCTCGGGAGCGGCAGTCGATGCTGCCGGTAAGCTCTATTTCGTGGATCATCACAACCAGCGGATCTATGGCTGGAGTGAGGGCGAAGGGCTCACTGTAGAACGCGACAATCCACTCGATCCAGTCAATCTGGCGTTCGATAAGTCCGGTGATCTGCTCGTCCTGTCGTCTGCTGGACCGGAGGGCACCGTATACATGTTCCATCCGGGAAGTTCAGCGGAGGAACTGAAAGTGCTGGCTCCTCAAGTTGCTCAACCACACCGCAACGCAACGTTTGTCCTGCCCGGGAACTGGTGGAATAACGGAGAGTTCAAGGATCAGCTGAACCTGGACACGATGCGATTCACAACTCTGGCTGAAATGTTTGCGGCGGACGCGGCTACGCCGAAGGCCCGCGAGTATGTCTCACCTGACGAGAGCATCGTACTTCCTGCTAGCCGCGTATTTCAGCAGGGACCCGCCACGGAAACTTCGGGCTGGCGCTTCAGTGACAGCCTGGACACGTACGGCTTCGTGCAGGCAAAGCCGGGAGAACACGTCTACGTCAGCAGCGCATCGGAGGACATAACGTATCGCGCGACCGTCAAACCCGATGGCACACTCGCCGAGCTGCGCCCATTTGCGCAACGGGGTGGGGAGAGCGTTGCTGAGGATGCACATGGAAACGTATATGTCGCGAATGGGCAAATCTTCGTGTACGCGAAGAATGGCGATCAGGTTGCGGAGATCGACGTGCCAGAACGTCCGCTGCAACTGATCTTCGGCGGACAGGACCACCGGACCTTGTTTGTTCTGACGCATCACTCCCTGTTCGCAGCGCGAATCCGCTAGGTTTCAAAAGCAGAACACCGGCTGTCCAGGGGCCACCCCGGTCGGTGTTCGGATGCACTTTACCATTCGCAGTCAAGCTGTCGTGGCCGGTCGCGCTCGCGATCGGCAGTGCATAGCACCTCCTGGTGCTACTCGACGGCACTTCGCCTTGAAAACTGCGGGAACCATCGAGCCATTGTCTGTGCGCAGCAGAGAGGTTAGGGTGGTTGTGTTTTTCCGGTCTGGGAGCTCTTGCGCATCGGGTTCTCCAACACATCATTTGGGCACGGATCGGAATTCAATGAGCAAACGAAGGGGGAGGGCGTATGCGAGGCAAGCGGTGGACTGTCTGGACTGCGACAGTTGCGGTGCTGGTGTTGTGTTCCATACCAGCTATGGCAAATCAGCTCGATCGAATTAGTCTGAATTGGACGTGCAATGACTACACATTCTCCTACGCGGCTTCAGACCTGATGGCGGGCCACTCTTACACGATTCAGCTTGTGACTTACGTTGGGCCAACAGGAATCGGATTCCCGCCCATCACTTCAATTCCCTTCACCGCCACTTCAAGCACCTACGCTGGCACACTTTCGGGGGTGTTCCCGCTCTCAGGTACTGTTTGGTTCGGAGGAGGGTATGCAACGCTAACCGGAGATGGAACGACCTACAACACCGAACTAATTGACATAAATCCAACGAGCATAGATTGCCCGACAACAACACCGCCGCTCTGCATCGGGGCAAACAGCAATCTCATCAGCAATCTTGGAATGGCCGGTCCGGCCAACTTCACCGTCTTGAGTCTTGGTGGATCGCGTGCGGTGGTGAATTTGAACTTGGCATCGGTCACCGGCAATGTGGGAATGCCAAACTGGGGATCAGTGATTGAGTCAGCACCATCATCAATCAGCGGTGATTTCGTGGTTGGATCCTCGGTGAATACCACGGGAGTCAAGGGAGCTTACGGGACCATCAGGGTGGATGATGTCATGCTCTCCCAAGCTGTTCAGGACGCAAACGCGGCGGCTGCGTATTTCGGTCATCTTTCTGCGACTCCCTCGGTGCAGGCGCAATTTCCTGCCAATGGGCAGATCGCGGGAACGCTGAATGTGACCGGCACAGCGGGCTTGAATGTGGTGAATCTGCCGGCATTCGCTTTGAATAGCGGAAATCTGACGCTGAGCGGACCTGCGGGGGCAGCCTTTGTCTTCAACATTGCTGGCAACTTCAGGCTGCAGTCAGGCAACATCAAAGTGAGCGGAGGCATGGGACCTTTGGATGTAGTATTTAACATCCTAAGCCCCACCGCCACAGTCACCACCATGGTCCCCACGACCGGAGTTGGAATCCTGCTGGCCCCCAATAACACCATCAACGCGATGGACAGCTCCACGTTCACGGGTGAAATTATTGGCGGTTTCGGCAAGACCATCGTGTTGATGTCCGGCACTAAAGTGAAGAATCCCTGCGAGTAGGCAAGGCGCTATCCAAGGAATTGGGTAAGTCAATCGGCCGGAGAATCAGGTGGCAATCCCGAATGGGAGTGGCAGATGGCGTTCATATGCGCTGCCGCTCCCGTTCTCATCCCAGTAAAGCTGCGTCGTTCTTATTCAGACTCTTCGCCAAAAAGCGAACCTTGGGCCGGACACTTGGTTTCCAGGGGCGCAACACGAACAATGTTCATTCGCTCTTCCGGCAAGATCCGTAGGAGATGCAGTGGAGGACGTTCGCTGGGGGCCAGCCATTCTTCATAGTCTTTCGGTTCCAGAACGATCGGCTGCCGATCGTGAATAGCCAGCATGTTGGCATTGGGTTCACTGGTGAAGATGGAGAATGTGGGTTCCATGCTTCTGGTCTTAGCGTTCGCCCAATTGCCCCACAGCCCTGCAAAGCCGAATAGCTCGCGACCGGGCACGGAGATCTCGTATTTCGTTCCAGTCTTCCCTTTGACCTTTTGCCATTCAAAGAACGTTGAAGCTGGCACGATGCACCGTTGGCCAATGCGCGATGACCAGAACTTTGAGGCCGCAACACCTTCTGACTTGGTGTTGAAGAGCAGCCGATCTGGCAGCTTGAATCCCCAGCGCATCACGGCGAGTTCTCTGCCCTGCTCTGTCTCGATGCAAACGGGCTGCTCCGAACCCGGAGCGATATCCCAAGAGGGCTCGATACGAATGTCAGTAAACTCCTCGTCCGGATCGATTCCAAAATGACTGTAAATCACCTTGGCCGCAGCCTTGCGAGTGTAGCGTCCACACATATAAGCATCCTACCGCGCGGCATGAACCCGATGGGTTGACGTGGAGCTGCAGGTTCAGCTAGGGTACGAATCAGCGCGAAGGGCGCATCCAGTCCGCGGAAAGGGCCGTGCCCACCTTACTGCACGTACAACTGAACGAAACTTCTTTCCTGCCTCTCAGTGCGGACTCGAGGCTGCTCATGAAAGGAGCTTCGTATGTCCAAAGAGTCACTCTACCCCCGTCCTGACCTCGAGCAGTACAAGAAGCAGGCCAAGGAACTGTTGCGTGATGCGCGCGCCGGCGCACGCGTGGCGGTTGAGCGGTTCCAACGCAGTCATCCCTCGCCAAACCTAGGCACTTTTTCTCTTGCCGATGTGCAGCTAGTGATCGCTCGTGAGCACGGGTGCGCCAGTTGGGCGAGGTTTTGTGAGCATGTGCGCAGCCAACGAGTTGCAGATCTGAGTGAGGATGCGGACGACTTGATGACGGCGTTTTTCATCGCCGCGACCGCTCCCAGGGATGCCCATGACTCGGGAACGCTGGAAGAAGCGGAGCTGATCCTTAGCCGACATCCCGAGATCCGCGACACCGATATTTACACTGCAGCAGTGCTGGCGAATGAAGATGCCGTCCGTGGGTTCCTTGAGCAAGACCAGAGTCTTGCTACCAAGGTGGGCGGACCGCTCCAGTGGGATGCGCTTACCTGTCTCTGTTTCTCGCGCTATCTGCGCTTGGATAAATCGCGTTCAAAAGCCTTCGTCCGCACTGCTCGTCTGCTACTAGAGGCGGGAGCCAACGCCAACACTGGTTGGTATGAGACGATCGACCACCCTCGGCCCCGCCAAATTCGTGAGACAGCCATCTATGGTGCAGCTGGAGTCGCGAAGCATGCTGAACTCACGCGCCTTCTATTGGAATACGGCGCCGATCCGAATGATGAGGAGACTCCCTACCACGTCCCAGAGAGCTATGACAATTCGGTGATGCAGGTTCTGCTCGAGAGCGGCAAGCTGGACGAGCGGAGCAAGACCTGGATGTTAGTTCGAAAGTGCGACTGGCACGATGAAAAAGGTCTTCTCTTGGCCCTTCAACACGGTGCCGATCCAAACGGTGCCACGCGCTGGGGTATGAACGCCTTTTATCACTCGGTGCAACGCAATAACGGACTGGAGATGGTCTCGATGTTGATCGATGCCGGAGCCAATCCACTGATCGTCAATACGCGAGATGGTCTGAGCGGGGCGCAGTTGGCAGCGCGCAGAGGCAGGGGTGACGTACTTCGCCTCTTGGCGCAACGAGGGATTGATCCCGGATTCGACGGGGTTGATCGATTGATTGCGGCATGTGCTCTTGGGGATCGAGTTCAGGTCGATGCTCTCGCGACGGACCAGCCAACGCTGGTCACTGAGCTACTCTTGCTTGGCGGCTCGCTGCTCGCCATATTCGCCGGAGTCGGCAACGCAGAAGGGATTCGTTGTCTGTTGGATTTGGGAGTTCCCGCAACGAGCACCTATCATGGCGACAACTATTTCGATGTGGCGCCAAACTCAACTGCACTTCACTACGCATCTTGGCTGAACTGGCCCCGCGCAATGAAGATACTGTTGGAGAGAGGTGCTCCCGTGAATGCTCTCGATGGCAAGGGCAGAACGGCCCTGCAGCTCGCGATTCGGGCTTGCACGGACTCTTACTGGAAACATAGGCGCACGGTGGAGGGGATCGCAGCTTTGCTGGAAGCTGGCGCAAACGCAGACGGCATTTCGCTTCCGACTGGGTATCCGGAGGCCGATGCACTAATCATGCGGTACGCGTCCAGAACGTAAGATGAGGCCGGCCAGCACCGCAGCGGTAACTGGCCGGCTTCCTCGAGCGGGCTACGATTGGCGCACGACCGCAACGGCGGGCCGCAGCTCTGCCCGACTGGTCTTGATGGTGAGCTTGGCAGGGGTGAGCTCCGGACCATCCCAGCCGTCCTTCACCGCTTCCACGCGTATCTCGCCAGGGCGTTTGGTACCCTGGACGATCACCTGCGCAAGGCCGTTGAACAGGGAACGTTTCGGTTCCTTGTCGCTCTCCAGGCAGTTGGGGTCTCCATTCCCTACCCCGAGCAGCTTACCGTCGCCTTCGATTTTAAAGGCAAGGTGGTTGTTCGCGGTTGGCACGAGACGGCCTTCTTTATCGAGCGCTTCAACCTTGATGATCGCGATATCCTCTCCATCGGCACGAATCTCACCGCGATCGGCAGTAATGCGCAAAGCGACGGGATCTCCCGTGGTTTCGCGCTTCTCCGTAAGAACCACCTTGCCGTCCTTTGACGCGCGAGCTTCGATATAGCCCGGCTCGTACTTCACCTTCCATTCCACATGACCGAGCGCGGGAACCTTCTGGCTGCCCAAGCTCTTGCCGTTTACGAAGAGCTCCACCTCATCGACGTTGGAGTAAACCCACACGGGAATTTCCCTGCCCTCTTCGCCTGCGAAGTTCCAGTGCGGAAACACGTGCAGGGACGGCTCTTTCCGCCACCAGGCCTTGTAGTAGTAGAAGTAGTCTTTTGGATAGCCGCACATATCCACGATGCCGAACTGTGAATTGATCGATGGCCATCCATACGGGGTGGGTTCGCCGCGATAATCGAAGCCCGTCCAGGCGAAGCCGCCGGCCAGCCACTCGCGCGAACCATACAACTTCCACCAGCCCTCCGCAGTTTCTCCCCAGGGCACGACGCCATCGTAGGAGTTGACCCAATTCCGCAACGGATCCGTCGAATAGATACCTCGAGTGCTGATGGCGCTGGAGGTCTCCGATCCGTAGATAGGCATCTTGGGATGCTCCTTGTGGTACTTCTCCGGGAACTCCTGGTGATAGTTGAACCCGATAATGTCGAAGGCTTCGGAGACTCCCTTTTCGTTGTCGCCGTTTACTGCCGCTGAGACGACCCGGGTGGGATCAAGTTCATGGCAGAGGCGGACCATATCAGCGCCGATCCTGGCACCCTGCTCCGCCATCTCGCCCTGGAGCAGCCACTCCTCATTGCCGATCGACCAGAGGATGATGGAAGGTGAGTTTCGGTACCGCTTGACCATGGCTTCCAGCTGCGCCATGCCTTCTGGGCTGGAACTCATCTGCCGGGTTTCGCACATCATCATCATGCCCATGCGATCGCAGGCATCAACCCACTCAGGAGTGGGCATGTTGTGCGACGTGCGCACCGCGTTGCAGCCCATCTCGCGCAAAACAGATAAACGGAACCATTGCAGACGATCGGGCAATGCCGCACCGACTCCCGCATGGTCCTGATGATTGCAGGTGCCCTGAATCTTGATTGATTCGCCGTTGAGGAAAAATCCCTTATCCGCAGTGAAGAGCGCGGTGCGAACGCCGAAGTTTATCTTTTCGGCATCGCAAACCTTGCCGTCGGTCTCCACGGTCACGATCGCGGTGTACAGGTTTGGATTCTCAACCGACCATAGAGCAGGATTTGCGAGCTTCGCTGTGGCGCTGAACGAGGTAGATCCATCGACGGGTATGGACTGCGCCGGTGTCTCGGCCGTAGCCACAGTTGCTCCCGCGGCGTCTAAAACCTTCCAGCTGACTTTTGCGCTGGAGGGTTGCGTACCCTGGTTCTTGACCGCAGTTTCCAGCGACAAGCTGGCAGCGTTCCCATTGAGGGTCGCCCGAACCGTGCTATCCCACTTACCGAGGTGAACGGCATCCGTCTTAGTGAGCCATACATGCCGGTAGATGCCGGCGCCCTCGTAGAACCACCCATCGCCGAAGCTGGCGTCGACGCGAAGGGTGATGTAGTTCTTAGCCCCATACGCCAGGAAGTCGGTCAAGTCGAAGCTGAACGGAGCGTAGCCGTTATCGTTACGGCCAATGAAACAGCCGTTCACGAAGATCAGGACACTGCGGAATATGCCATCGAAGTCCACGCTGATGCGACGGCCGCGATCGCTGGCCGGAATCTCGAACTCCCGGCGATACCAGCCGATGCTGGTCTCGGGATAGCGGCGTCCAAGAGGCTTGTAGCCGTGCGACTGCTGGGTGTCATCGTGCACGAACGGCAGTTCCACTGCCCAGTCATGGGGCAAGTCGAGTGTGCGCCATTTGGAATCGTCGAACTTGGCCTTCGCAAAATCGAAGTCTCCGGTCTTGGAGAAGTCTCCCTGTCCGTAGCCGAAGTTCAAGTCTCTTGCCGGGTCAGTCCCGTGACCAAAGGTGAACTTCCAGCCGAAGTCAAACAGCAGCTGTTCGCGGGGTGCAACAGCGGTGAGAGCCGTGGCAGTGCCATGCGGGGCTTCTGCACCCATGGCAACGGCACGTGCCCAGGCTGAGCGCGTCAGAGCAGAAGAAGCAGAGAGTGCCAGTCCAGAAACGAGTAGATCGCGGCGAGAAATACCAGGCATGGAGATCCTCTGTGGAAGACGTTATTTGCTGCACGAGGAAAAAACGTGAACGGCAGGCAAGGTGGAACTATAAATGAGTCAGGGCGCCCAAGTAAACGGTTTCATTTCGCCCCAAATCAGGAACTTCTCAGCGGCCAAGCGAGAGCTAAACCCGACCGTTTGTGTTACATTCAAGAAGTCCCACCACCTTGGAGAGGTGGCCGAGTGGTTGAAGGCGCACGCTTGGAAAGCGTGTTTAGGGGAAACTCTAACGTGGGTTCGAATCCCAC
>CBJOJD010000182.1:0-10228 GCA_966443485.1 uncultured bacterium
GCAAGGGGATCGTCGCCACCTTGAACTTGCCTACAGCTTGATGCTAACCCTGCCCGGAACGCCGGTTCTTCGCTATGGCGACGAGATCGGCATGGGTGACGATCTCAATCTGCCGGAACGCGAATGCGCCAGAACGCCCATGCAGTGGTCCACCGAACCTGAGGCTGGGTTCACGGAGAGCAATCGTCCCATTCTGCCTGTGATCAGCAGTGGTCCTTATGGCTTTGAGCATGTGAACGTGGCGGAGCAGCGGCGTGATCCTAACTCGCTATTGAACTGGATGGAGCGCATGATCCGAATGCGTAAAGAGGTCCCGGAGATTGGCTGGGGCGATTTCAGTTTTCTTGATGTGGGTACCTCCCAGGTCCTCGCCATGCGTTACGAGTGGCGGAACAATTCGGTCATCCTGCTCCACAACCTGGGCGCAGCGCCCTGCGAAGTACAGTTGAGGCTAGGCAGCAAAAGCGGCCGCGACGATCAGTTGGTGAACCTGCTGTCTGACGAGCACCTCACCTCAATGAAGCGAGGCAGGCACCGCATTCTGCTCGAACCCTACGGCTATCGTTGGTACCGGGTGGGTGGACTCGACTATATATTGAAGCGTTCGGAGTTCTAACAGAAGGCCGCCGAGCCCCTGCAGGCCCGTAGCTCACCCTTTCTATCGTGTAGCACGAGAGTAACCAAGCGAGCCGAGGCAGGATCTATGCCCGGCTGACTTCGCCCGGTAGCGGACATTTGGACCAGTGCAGCCCCTCTTCCTCTTTCTCCAATTTTTATCTTCGCTATCCACGACACGCTATGCTATGCTTCGCTCGCCTATAAAAGCGAACTTCCACATAAGAAGCCCTCATCACCAGCGTTGGGGAGGTCGAGACCACTTCAGGACTCGCCTTCGGTGGTCGTGTAGCGTCTTCTCAAATTAGGCGCACGTCCGTTTCCAGCTGTCGTTGACTTCCCCGGTTCGAATGAGCTGATGTGTCCGCGCCCTGAACGCTCAGGGCAAACGTGCAAGCCTCCACTCCTGCTGCAAAGCAGTCGTCCCATCCATCGTGTTCAACTGGCCTGCGGATCGCCGTGTCTGCGACTCAGGCCATGAAGAGGAAAAAGGATGAGTCTCACTGGTCGGTTCTTCTCCACAATGCTCAAATTGGCAACAGTTCTCGTAGTCGCAGGTGTTCCTGTGGCCGCGCAGGGCGTCAACGGAGCTTGCGTCTTCGCTCTCGATCCCACCGCGGCGCAGTCCTTCTTCATCGCCGGGGATGCCAAGATAACTACGGATTGCAGCATCGCCGTAGCTTCCTCTTCGAGTACCGCCTTTGAGATGGGAGGAACCGATACGCTCTACCTTGGCAACCACGCCCAGGTCGGCGTAGTCGGCGGCTGGCAGTTGAATGGCCAGTCGATGATCGACACGCTCAGTAACCAGCCGGTTCAGCCGATTACCATTGCTAATCCCGCAGACCCCCTGGCCTCCGTGCAAGCACCCACGCAAGGCGCCGTGGTAAGTGCCGCGCCGGTGGTCTACAGCCAGAGCAATCCGCCCCCGAACAACTCGTTCGCGCCCGGGGTCTACTGTGGCGGCCTCACCATTGGGAACACGGGCACAGCCCAGTTCACCTTTGCGCCCGGCACTTACATTGTTGCTGGAGGTGGCTTCAACATCACCTCTTCTGCCAATGTTGTAGGGACAGGCGTCACCATCTACAACACCTCCAGCAATGGATGGGGTTGTTCCTCCAGCTACAGCTACTCGCCGGTATCCATCAATGGGCAGGCTAAGATCAACCTCTCGGCGCCCACTACTGGGCCTCTGACCGGCATCGTGCTGTTCGGGGATCGAAATGGATGCCCCACGCCCGGCACCTGCCAAGACAATATCAACGGCAAGGCCACGGCCACCTTCAATGGTGTCCTCTATTTCAAGAGCGATCAGCTCCTCTTCAATGGAAGCAGTTCGAGCGGCGGATGCATGGCCGTGGTCGCCGACAAGATCACGATCAACGGCGACACCTACTCCGGCGGCAACAGCTGCTACCTCAACGCCATCGGCATCAGCATTTCGCCGCCCAGCGTCGCTCTCTACGGCGGTCAGTCGCAGCAGTTTAGCGCGACGGTGACGAACACCTACTTCACCAATGTGACGTGGTCGATCAGTCCGGCAGGTGTCGGCTCGATTGACGCCAACGGAACCTATACCGCTCCGGCGACCATCAATACCCAGCAGACGGTGACCGTGACGGCCACCAGCCAGGCCGACACCACCAAATCTGCCTCTGCTACCGTCACGCTGTTTCCACCCATGACCCTCAGCGTGAGCCCAGCCACTTCCACGCTGTATGCCGGTCAGCAGCAACCGTTCCAGGCGATCGTCACAAACGCTCTTAACACGGCAGTCACATGGGCCATTAGCCCGGCCGGCGTTGGCACAATCAACGCGGCAGGTGTTTACACTGCTCCGCCCAGTGTCGTCGCCCAGCAAGCCGTAACGGTGATCGCCACCAGCCAGGCAAATCCGGCATTGTCGTCTTCTGCAACCGTCACACTGCTACCGCCGGTCAGCATTTCAGTCAGCCCGTCGACAGCAGCTCTGACCGGAGGCCAAAGTCAGCAGTTCACCGCCACAGTCACGAATACAGCCAATCAGGCGGTGACTTGGTCGCTGCCCCCGGGAAGTGCGGGGACCCTAAGCGCTACTGGACTTTACACCGCTCCTGCAACCATCTCTACCCAGCAGTCGGTTACGGTCATCGCCGTAAGTCAAGCCGACCCCACCAAATCCGCGTCAGCCACAGTAACGCTCACTCCCACTTACCAGGCGCTTACCCTTTCCACGCTGAATCCTCCGCCTTACGTTACGGGGAGTACCGCTTCCTTCGTCGCCGTGTTGAAGAATCAAGCCGGATCCCCCTTGTCTGGCGTCAACGTGACCTTCACCGCCAGCGGGGTCAACAGTGCGTCCGGCACTGCTATCACGGATTCCACGGGCAGTGCTCGGTTCAGTTATGCCGGCAAGAACAGTGGGGACGACAACGTCTCGGCTGTCGCAGCCAGCAGCGCCGGGCAAGTCACGTCCAACCAGCTGAAGGTCTCATGGCTGGTCCCCGAACAATCCATCTCGACGACCACCGTCTCCGCTCAATTCTTCCTCTCCAATGGCTCGGGCGGATTTAACACCTCACCGACTTCCACTCCGGCATTCACTCAGACCTTCCCCACCATCAACTTCAATCCGCCGGCCGGCACGGTTCCGGGAAATACCTCCGCCGTGAGTGTGAACACTCGTCCGTTCACCAACGTCACTACCGACCTGAACGGCAACTTTACCGGAACGATCATTGCCCAAGGCAATGGCTATCAGGCGGGCGTCGGGGCCATGAACGCCTTCCAGGCCGTGTTTCGTGGTGCGTTCACGGTGGCGAGCGCAGGCAACGTCACTTTCAACTTCTTCACGGACGACGGCTTCATTCTCGGTATCGGAAATGGCGCCACACGTGTGAGCGGGGCTGCCGTGAATATGCCTCCGGTGACCCCATTCGCGCAGTATCCATCCATGGGTGCCGACAACGGACCCACCGCGCCCGTTGGCAATCAAATTGTGGTCAACTTCCCCGCAGCGGGAAGCTATCCCTACGAGATCGACTACTCCGAGTGCTGTGGCGGCCAGCTTGTGCTGACCATGACGCAGGGCGCTTCCAGTCCTACCGGCATCGCACCCACGGGGTCACTCACTGTCTCTCCCAGCAGTCTCGCTTCCCTTCCCGCAGGCGGTCAGCAGACATTCACGATCTTGGCCAGCGACGCTGCCGGGAACCCCGTTCCCAATACCAACGTTAGCCTTGTCGTCACCGGAGTGGACAACCTCGAGTTGAGCGGGACCACCGATGCCACCGGTCACGCCACCATCGCGTACAAGGATGTAAATCCCGGAACCGCCTCGGTGCAGGCCGTAGCCTTCATCAGCGGCATGGTCACCTATTCCAATCAGGTGACGGTGCCTTGGACACTTCCCGCATCCAGCACCACTGGATCGGGCGCCAGCGGCTCACTCAACGTATCTGTGTCAGCCTCGAATACGCTGGTTCTGCCCAGCACCTTGCCCTTGAGTGGCAATGCAAGCGACAGTGCACTGCCCCAGGGCGACACAATTGCCTTTGCATGGAGCCAAGTCAGCGGCCCCGGAATCGTGACCTTCACGAGTCCGCAGCAGGGTTCCACCACTGCCTCGTTCAGCGTCGCGGGCAGCTACCAGATTCAGCTGACAGCGACAGATAGCAATGGCAGTGCTTCAGCTGTGCTCATGATCGCGGTGAATCCTCCCCCCGGTGTGACGCAGGGTTGGATCGGAGGTCCTGCCAATGGAACCCAGGTCTCCGGGATCGTACCCATCACGGTGGCCTCGGGAAAGACGCTCTCTTCCGGCGTCCTGACCATCTATCCGGCAAGCAATCCATCTTCGGTGACGGTCCTCAATGGCGACACCACCGGGACAGGTCAGATCGGTACGCTCGATACAACCACCCTGGCCAACGGCAGCTACTGGATCACGCTTCAGGCCACCGACTCGCAGGGCAACTCCGCCTATAACCTTGCGCTGGTCACAGTGGTTGGCAACAATAAGCCCGGCCGTGTCACCACGACTGTGACGGACCTGGTGGTGCCCGTTAATGGTTTGCCGATCAGCATCAAGCGAACCTACGACAGCTTGAATGCAAACACAATCGGCGACTTTGGCTATGGATGGAACCTAGGCACGTCTGTCAATCTCTCCGTCGATCCCAAGGGGGATGTCACCTTCACGCTGGGAGGATCTCGCAAGACCTTCAACTTGACGCCGCAGTACCTCGGCTGGCTCTTCCCCTACTACGTGCCTGCATTCACGCCCGAACCCGGCCTTCACGGCTCCTTGGCGGTAGATGGCGCGGGCTGTGCAGACCTGTTCGACTTCCTCGTGCCGGATGGCTCGCTGTGGGCCTGCATCGGCGGCGGCTACTTCAATCCATCGTCCTACGTCTATACCGACCCCTCGGGAACCGCATACGTCATCAGCGCCGCAGGCAATCTGCAATCAGTCATCGATAAGAATGGGAACTCGCTCAGCATCTCCGCCGCCGGCATCACAAGCTCCTCCGGATTGTCTGTGCCCTTTCTCCGCGATGCAAGTGGGCGCATCACCTCCATCACCGATCCTGCTGGGAACGTTTATCGCTACAGCTATGACCAGAGCAGCAACCTCGTCTCGGTAACGTATCCGGGGAAAACCACCTCGACCACCTATACCTACGATGCAAACCATCTGTTCCTGTCCGGTTCAGACTTCAACGGCAATCCCCTGCCGCAAACCAACTACTTTACTCAGACCGACATAGATCCCAGCGGATTGCCACTTGGCGGGCGGCTCAAAAGCGTCACAGACGCCCTGGGCAACACAACTAGCTACGCCTACAACGTGTCGACCAACACCACCACCATCACCTATCCACCCGATGCGAGTGGCAACATTGGCAAAGCGACGTTGGTGTATAGCACCGCTGGTGACCTGCTGTCTGCCACCGATCCGCTGGGTCACACCACCAAGAACACCTATGACGCCAGCCGCAACCTGATCTCGGTCACCGACCCCATGGGTCAGATCACCAGCTACACCTACGACGCCAACGGGAACAGAACCTCAGTCACGTATCCCAAAACCGCCACCAGTAGCAGCACAACCAGCACCACCACTTTCAACAGCTACAGCCAACCAACGCAAACCACGGACGAGCTTGGCAACGTTCGAACGTTTGCGTATGACTCGAACTACAATCCGCAGACCATCACCGATAGCCTTGGAACACTCGCCAGCTATCACTTCGACACCAACGGCACAATGCGCTCGGGTGCGGTGGGAGTCGACATCGGCGCACAGCCCTCGCTCGCCACTCAACTCACCTACGATGCGTACGCTGACGTGTTGACCCGAACCGATGCGCTCGGTCGAACCACCACGTTTACCTACGATGCGCTCGGTCATAAGCTTTCTATGACCGAACCGCTCCCCAATGCGAGCACCAGCGCGGCAGAGGCCACCACAAACTACGTCTACGATGCGTTCGGTAATCTGACGCAGACCTCGGCTCCCTTGGGTCGGACCACCACATCCACCTACGATGGCAATGGGAACAAGCTCTCTGACACGGATGCTCGTGGCAACAAGACGACCTATCAATATGACGCGCTGAATCGCCTGATCCTGACCAGCTATCCAGACGGAACAAGCGCCAGCAAGACCTACGATTTCCGCGGCAACGTGGTGACCGAAACCGATCAGGCCGGGCACATCTCCTATCACCAATATGATCTCGCCGGCCGCGAGACCTCCCTGACCAGCGGCTACGGAACCGCCGGCGCTATCACTGTCACCTACATCTACGACGCCGATGGCCGCAAGCTGAGTGAAACCGACTCTCTCGGCCACACAACCACCTACACCTACGATGCAGCCGGCGACGTCACCTCACTTTCAGGCGTAGGCGGAACCTTCACCTATACCTACGATGACGCTCGCAACCAGATTTCTATGACCGACGGCAACGGCAACGTCACCAGCTACACCTACGACGCCCGCCATCGTCTCACCCTGATTACTTATCCCGATGGCACCACCAAGTCGTACACCTACAACGGCGCTGGCAATCTGACCTCGGTAACCGATCAGGCCGGAAACGCTCTTCAATACGACTACGATGCAGCCAATCAGCTGGTGAAGGTCACAGAGGTCAACAGCCCCGATACTTCCGCCAATACCACGCTCTACGGATTCGACAATGACAAGAATCTGATCGACTGGACCGACGCCAATGGTCATACGACCACCGCCACATTCGATCTTCTCTCGGAGCCCACCAGCAAAACGCTTCCCGATGCCTCACTCTCCGAGTCCCGCAGCTACGATCAGGCGGGGAATCTGATCACGGTTAAGCACTTCAATGGACTCACCACTACCTACACCTACGACAAGCTGAACCGGCTGCTGAGCCGCTCCACGCCCGGTGAATCGCCGGTGACCTTCACCTACACGGGTACGGGCAAACGGGCAAGTATGTCCGATGCGAGCGGAACAACCACGTATACCTACGATCCTCTGGATCGGCTGGTAAGCAAGGCCACACCCGAAGGCACGCTGGCCTACACCTATGACGGCGCCGGCAATCTCACCTCGATGACCTCGTCCAATGCGCACGGGGCATCCGTCACGTACAACTACGACAATCTCAATCGTCTGAGCACGGTAGTCGATCAGCGCTTGTCTGGATCGAACACCACCTCTTACACCTACGATTCCGCCAGCAATCCGCTCTCTACCACCCTGCCCAACGGCCTGCAGAGCACCTACACCTACGACAAGCTGAACCGCATGTCGGCTCTGAATTCTCAGGCAGCCGGTTACGTGTACCAGCGCAATCCGGTGGGTGATCGCACCAGCGTGACAGAGTCGAACGGACGGACGGTCACCTGGAACTATGACGGAATTAACCGGCTCACCGGCGAAACCATCTCCTCTGCTCCAAGCGGCAAGAACGGCGCCCTGAACTACACCCTCGATCCCGTCGGCAACCGCCTCGCCCAAAGCTCATCGCTGAGCGGCCTTGGCTCCGGATCCTTCTCGTTCGATATGGACGACAAGCTTTCGAGCGAGAGTTATGACGCAGATGGCAATGCCACCTCCGCAAACGGCAAGTCCTTCCTCTATGACTCGCAGAATCAGCTAACCTCCGCCGACGGCGGAGCCATCACCTTCCTTTACGACGGTGATGGTCATCGAGTCGCCAAGTCTGCAATCGGAGTCGTCACACGCTACCTGATCGACGATCTCAACCCGACGGGATATCCGCAGGTAGTCGAAGAGCTAAGTGGAAGCGGCGTAGTCGAGCGAACCTACACCTACGGATTGCAGCGCATTAGCGAAGACCAGGTCATCAACAACACCTGGGTCCCCAGCTTCTATCTCTACGACGGTATGGGGAATGTCCGCCAACTGACCAGCGCGACGGGAGCAGTCACCGACAGCTACGAGTACGACGCGTTTGGGAACACCTTCACCGTCAGCGGCTCTACGCCCAACAACTATCTCTATCGCGGCGAACAGTACGATCCGGACCTGAGCCTTTACTATCTGCGCGCTCGCTACTACAACCCCCTGAGTGGCACGTATGTCTCGCAGGATCCTTACGCGGGTCAGCTCTTCGATCCCAAGTCTCTTCACCGCTACGAATACACGAAGGCCAACCCCGTCAACCGCATCGATCCCTACGGCACAGACGATGCGGTGGAGGAGGGCGAACTCGTATCGATCGAGTCTGAAGGAGCGATCGAAGGCGAACGCGCCTTAGGCCGGGAGATCAGTTGCATCTTCTATGAGACTGCATCGGCTCTCTTCCTGGCGACGGACTACGATCCCTTCACCCAGACGCTCGTCTCGCTGATTCCAGCACCAAAGGAATGCGGTGCCGAAGCGGAGTACGAGGGCCTCTGCTGCTTTGCGAAGGGTACACCAGTCCACACCAACCACGGAGACATCCCGGTTGAGAAGGTTGAAACCGGCGATGAGGTCCTGGCCCGGAATCGCGAGACCGGCAATCTGGAAGCCCAGCATGTCACGGCGCTCACACCTCCCCACATGGACCACCTCGTGGACCTGCGTGTGGCGGGAGAAGCTGACGATCTCCATCCCACAGCAGGACACCCCTTCTGGGTGAAGCACGGATCGAGTTCGCGCGGTCAGTGGCTCAACGCCGGCGATCTACGACCCGGCGATTTGCTCCAGACCGCTCAGGGCAGTTGGCGCAGAGTTCTCTCCAACACGCCTCTTGCGCACACCGAGACCGTCTACAACTTCACCGTCGACCAGGACCACGACTACTTCGTGGGGGAAACCGGATTCCTGGTCCACAACAACAGCTGCCCGTGCCACGGAAACTCGCGCAATTCTCCGCGCACGGTATGGCTCTACGCTCTCTACGACGGATTCGACAACTTCCTGAAGTGGGGAATCTCGCAGAACCCAGCTACCCGCTACTCTGGCAGTTTCCTCAACAGTATGGGTGGCGGCCAAGTCATTCCCATCGCCTCCGGCTCTCGATCCGATATGCTCGATCTAGAGCGGCTCCTATGCGAGTACTCTCCTGGACCGCTCAACAATGAACCGTGGGCAGGCCGCGGCTGGCTGCCATAAATTGCTGCTTACCGCTCTTACAGAAGGGTTCAGATCCCATGAATGCAGGTTGGCTTTTTCCTCTCGGCGAAGCGTACAGTGGCGACGTTGCCGCAACTGTGCGCGCCGAAATCAGGCGCTTGAAATTATTGTTCCGGGAGCACTGTAAGGGACCTTATGACAAGAGCGGGGCCAAGTTCGGGCTGGCCCTCTTCGTTCAGGGCGTGAATGAGATCAAGCCGATGAACCGCAGAGGCCTCCGTCTCGAGCCCTTCCGCAACAACTCCATCACGGCCAGCATCTACATCCATCGCGCTGACTGGGACATCCCCTCCGCCGCTTTTCGTTCCTTCCTCTGGCAAAACGCGGAAGAAGGCGTAAAGGCCTGCGTCTCCAGGCTAAAAGACGCGCAGCTCAAGGTCGACGAAGAACGGCTGCGGAACAATCTAGATCAAGTTCGCAGCCAGTTCCTGGGCATTTCACAACCAGCCCCCGACCAAGTGCCCAACTCGATCGGCGCTCCTCAACCCAAGACCGACGACGAAGAAGATCGCCAAGTCATCATCCAGTATCAAATCGAAGGTTCCGGAACAGCAGCTGATCTCGATCGGCGACACTCCGTTGAACAGCTGCTCGCCTCTTTCCTCGAAGAGAACGAACTCGGCTACTGCGATGGAGGAGATATCGGGAGTGGCTCCATGAACGTCTTCTGCTTCGTAAAGCCGCGTCCGAACGCCGTGGAGGGCATCCTTGAAACGCTTCGCCGCAACTGCTACTTGGACGATGCAACCGTAGCGGTGGGTTCAGATGGAGAGGAGAAGGTGATCTGGCCGTCCGGCCATTCGGGATCTTTTGAGCTCGCGCCGCGCTAAGAAAGACATCTCTCGCTGGGGGGTAGCGATCAGAAGCAGTTTGCCGAATGCAAAGCAGCCCGCTGCGTTCATGCGCTTTCGCCGTAGACGGTTGAGCCCCAATGCCACACATTTTTGCTCGGCGAGTCTAGGAACTTATTGAAATAGGAAATGCCGCGAGGTTTCT
>CBJOJD010000183.1:0-10134 GCA_966443485.1 uncultured bacterium
ACCAGGGTGCGATGGCCGATCACCTCGGGAGGGTGCCACTCCAGACGGAAGTGCCGCCCCGCCAGGCTGAGGTCCGTGGTCACCGCAATCTCCTCGCCCGCTGCCGGGCGCACCAGGGCGCAATCGTCGCCAATCCCCAGCCGCAACCCGGCATGAGCCCGGTTCCCTACCCGGGCGCGGATGCCGCGAAGCAAAGCGATTTCCCCCACCGATACTGCGCGATGATCTGTGTCGGACATCCGTACCAGCATAGGACAAACCGCCGGCCTGCGCTGTGATAACCGCACCGCCTGCCTGAACTTCGACTGAACTCTAATTTGCCGGTCTCTGGGATCCGCTAAGTGACTGATCTGTCTGCCTAAAGGCCGAAATACCCGTCCCGCCGGGGATGTCCTTCCGCGCCCGATTCGCTCCTCGCCGAGGGGGGAAATTCGTTGACCCACCCCTCCCCCCTCTGGTAGCCTGACCGAGCCGTCGAGTTCGGCAAGAGCTCGACGTGTAACCTGACGATCGCAGTTCAACGTCTTCATCGAATGTCAGCGAATTGCGGCCCGCAGCGGCCGAAAGTCTACCCGCTACGGAACCGAAGGAAGAAGTATGCTACGCAAGCGCTATTACATTCTGTTTGTTGCCCGCGATGAGGACGGTCGGGTCCGCAAAGTTCCCCTACCCCTGCACTACGCATATGGTTTTGTGGCCGCCGCTCTGATCGGCGCCTTCACCATGGTTGGCCTGGCCGGTTCCTACACGCGCATGCTTCTGAAAACAGAGTCCTTCAATCAAATGCGCCAGGAGCGCGAGACGCTTCGCAAGAACTACAAGCAGATGGCTGAGATTGCCCACGACCGGGACGTGCAGGTCGCCTCCCTGGGCGCCCTTGCCAGTGAGGTTACGGCGCTCTACGGCCTGCGCCAGAATCGCCTGACCGCGGCTCACGCGGCCAAGGCCGCCGCCGAGCCCACACCGGCAACGCTGGCCGCCACCGACGAAGTGAGTCCGCAGAATCTCAAGCTTTCGATCGACCAGTTCTACGCGCTGCGTGACCAGGCCATGTCCGGCCGCATGACGCGGGCTCTGGAAGGCGGGCTCTCCTCCAGCTTTACGGGCGATTGGACCATCCTTGCCGATGCTCCCTCCCTCTGGCCTGTTGAGGGGCGCGTAGGCTCCGCTTTCGGCGAGCGCCAGGATCCCATCAACGGCGAAGGTGCCTTTCATCCTGGCATCGATATCGAAGCCACGTACGGAACCCCGGTCCGCGCCGCTGCCGACGGAGACGTGACCAACGCAGCCATGGGCAATGGCTACGGCCGGGAGGTCGTACTCAACCATGGCCATGACGTCATCACCCTGTACGGCCACCTCTCGGCTCTTGCCGTGGTCACCGGCCAGCACGTCACCCGGGGCGAGATCATCGGGTACGTCGGCCAGTCCGGACGCGCCACCGGTCCTCACCTCCACTACGAGGTGCGCGTCCACAACGTGCCCGTAAATCCGCACAAGTATCTGCGCACCAGCTACGCACAGTTCGCCACCAGCAATCTCAGCGCCTCGCTTGGCTCCGGCCAATAGAGGCGCAGCGTCCGACGAGCTCCAGTCCTTGCTGACAATCCAGAGTTAGAGCTGCCTTTAAGCTCCACTTCTCTACGCGCACGGAACCTCGCCCGTTATCCCGCAGCCCCGTCGTATCCAGTACTCAAGGCGTATTGTGGACAGTTAGGCCAATACACCTCGGAGATCGCTGCATGCGCCTTTCTCGCTGCCTTCTTGCCTTGACGCTGCTTCTCGCCCCCATCGCCTTCGCTCAAGACCTAGCCTCCAACCGCGCCGAGGGCGTGCACACCGCCTTCACTCGCCTGCAGCACCTCAGGCACGGAATCAATGCCTCCGAGTGGTTTGCGCAGTCGGCCAGCGACTACTCCGCCGCCCGCACTAGCCGCTACACCGATGACGCCGATATCGCGCTGATGGCGAAGCTCGGCTTCGACAGCGTGCGGCTCAGCATCGATCCCGTCCCATTGGAGCGCGGGCCGCAGAACAGCGAAGGCCTTAATGCCGACTTCCTCGGACGCCTGGATCACGCCGTGGACACCATGTTGGCGCACGGCCTGGCCGTACAGATCGACATCCACCCCGAAGAGCAGTACAAGCAAGACGTCCGCAACAGCAACGCTGCCGTGGAGCGCTTCACCATGTTGTGGCGCAGGCTGGCCGCCCACTATGCGAATCGTAACCCCGACCTCATCTTCTACGAAGTCATGAACGAGCCGGAGGTCGGCGATCCTTATCGTTGGTCCGGCATCCAGGCACGCGCCGCGGCTGCCATTCGCGACGCCGCGCCCAAAAATACGATCATCGCCACCGGTCCCAACTACTCTTCGATTGCCGACCTGCTCACGCAGCACCCGCTCCCCGACTGCAACGTGATCTGCAACCTCCCCCTCTCCGAGCCCCACGAGTGCACGCATCAAGGCGCGGGCTGGGGCAATCCCTTGTGGATCTACACCCACGACATTCCCTACCCTGCCACCGAGACCTCCATGGCAGAGGATCTGAAGCAGGTTCCCGATGCACGCGATCGCTATGACTTCGAGCACTACTGGCTCGATCACTGGGACGGCCACCGCATTCGCCTGCAGATCGACGCTGCCGCCGCCTGGGGCAAAGCCAACGGCGTGCCCCTGTTGTGCAATGAATTCGGCGCCTACCGCCGCGTCACCGATGCCACCTCGCGCATGAACTGGATCCACGATGTGCGCACTGCGCTCGAAGCCGATGGCATTGGCTGGACCATGTGGGACTACCGCGGCGGCTTCGGCGTGGTCTGGAAGCAAGACGGCCAACCCGCGAAGGTGGATGACGCGGTGGTGAAGGCGCTGGGGATGGCTAAGTAGCTGGCAGCAGACAGCAAACAGCCAACAGCAGATAGCTGACAGCGGACAGCGGGCAGCCAAAAGCGATCAGCAGTTGAATGAAGCAAACAGCTCGCAACATAAGCAAATGCGAGAAAGCTCGCCTGGAAGAGTGATGCTTAGGATATCTCTCGGCCGGCAGCTGTCTGCCGTCAGCTGGTAGCTGCCTGCTGTTAGCTGTCAGCTGTCAGCTGTCTTCAACAGATTCTCGGCAGCTGCTCCCCGATCTGCATGGGGATCACCCGGTTCGAGCCCATCGCCGTACGAGCCACCACCATGTGTTTGTGCTCGCTGGTGACCTGTCCGATGCGCGCCGCCTCCTGCCCCAGCGGATGCGACTGCATCGCGCTCAGCACCGCGTCGGCGGCCTCTTCCGCAACAAAGAACACCACCTTGCCCTCATTGGCGACATAGACCGGATCCAGCCCCAGCAGCTCACAAGCCGACTGCACCTGGGGCCGCACCGGCAGCTTGGCTTCGTCGATGGCGATCCCAACATTCGATGCCTGCGCAATCTCATTGAGCGTGGAAGCCAAACCGCCGCGCGTAGGATCGCGCATGGCACGCACCGCCGTGCCTGCGACATCCAGCACATTGCGGATCAGCCCATTCAGCGCCGCGCAATCGGAGCGGATCTGGCTCTCGAACTCCAGCCCTTCGCGCATGCTCATGATGGCCATACCATGATCGCCGATGGTTCCGGAGACCAGGATCACGTCTCCGGGCTCGGCGCGATGCGGGCCCACCGAAATCCCCGGCCGCAGAACTCCAACGCCGGCGGTGTTGATGTAGCAGCCATCGCCATGGCCGCGCTCCACCACTTTGGTATCCCCGGTGACGATCTGTACGCCTGCCGTACGCGCGGCATCCGCCATCTCCTGCACGATAGCCGCAAGCTGCGCGATCGAGAATCCCTCTTCGAGGATGAAGCTCGCGCTCAAAAACTTCGGATCGGCGCCGGAGACGGCAAGGTCGTTCACCGTGCCATTCACGGCCAGCGCGCCAATCGATCCGCCGGGAAAGAACAACGGCTGCACTACGAACGAGTCGGTGCTCATGGCCACGCGGCCCCCGGCCATATCCAGCACCGCGGCGTCGCCCAGATTCTCCAGCGCCGGGTTGCGAAAGGCAGGCAGAAACAGATGCTCGACCAGCTCATTGCCCAGCTTGCCGCCGCCTCCATGCGCAATCACGATGGTGGGATAGTCCTTGAGCGGCAGCGGGCAAGTCCAGTTGGAAAGATCAGGCATCAGCTCCTAGCTCCTAGCTCCTAGCCTTGAGCCAGAAGCCGTGTCCGGGTTCCAATCTCGGCACCCGGATAGTGAAAACTCAACGCGGGTGTCCCAGCTCCGGGTCCCCGCGAATGGGTCTTTGTTCGTGGGGTGGAGATCTCCCGGGTGCCCCTGGTCTCCCGGTTTTGGAGGCCTGGGAATCTCAAAATCTCAACTAACCACAACCCTGGGTGCCCCAACTGAGCCAGTTTCATCGGCCAGGGTGGGATACCACGACAATCAACAGCCTCAGCCCACCAGTTAACAGCTAGCAGCTAAGAGCTAGAGGCTCGAACCCGCATTCGTCAGCTGCTCCACCGACAAAAACCTTCCGTAGTTGTAGTAGGCAGCGCACGCCCCCTCGCTCGACACCATCGTGGCTCCCAGCGGATGACGCGGCGTACACTCCTTGCCGAACGCCCGGCACTCTCCCGGCTTGATGGCTCCGCGCAGCACGTCCCCAGCCTGACACAGGGGCGACTCCTCAGTGTGAATTCCGCCAATCTGAAACCGTTCTTCCGCGTCGAACTCGCGATAGGCGGCATTCAAACGCCAGCCGCTCTTGGGAATCACCCCGATCCCGCGCCACGCCCGGTCGCACACCTCGAAAACCTCGCCTAGCAGCTTCTGCGCTTCGAGATTGCCTGCGTAGGTCACGATGCGCTCATAGGCGTTCTCCACGTGATGTTCGCCGCGCTCCAGCTGCCGCACCGCGCGCCGGATCCCATCCAGCAGATCCAGTGGCTCGAAGCCCGTCACCACAATCGGAATGCCAAACCGGTCGGCCAGTTCGGGATACTCCCAGTACCCCATCACGCTACACACATGGCCCGCCGCCAGAAATGCCTGCACTTGATTCTTCGGGTCCGACATGATGGCTTCGATCGCCGGCGGCACCAGCACATGTGACACCAGCAACGAGAAGTTCTTGAGCCCGCGCCGTTTGGCCAGATGCACGCTCATGGCATTGGCCGGCGCGGTGGTTTCAAATCCCACACCGAAAAAGACAACCTGCTTTTCCGGATTCTTCACCGCCAGGTCCACGGCATCGAGGGGCGAATACACCACGCGCACATCGCCGCCACGCCCCTTCACCTGAAACAGGTCGCCCTCGGTGCCCGGCACACGCAACATGTCGCCGAAGGAGCAGAAGATCACTCCCGGCTGCGCCGCAATGGCCAACGCCTTATCGATCAAGGACAGCGGAGTGACGCACACCGGGCATCCCGGCCCGTGCAACATCTCGATCCCTGAGGGCAGCATCTGATCGATGCCGTTCTTGATGATGGAGTGCGTCTGCCCCCCGCACACCTCCATGATCTTCCATGGACGGGTAGCAATCTGGTGAATCTCCCGCGCGATCCGCTGCGCGATCTCTCCATTACGAAACTCGGTAAGGTATTTCATCGTTGGTTCCTGTAGCAGCAAGCGGAGTTAGCGTGGTTAGCGGTGGTAGCGGAGTTAGCGTGATTAGCGGTGTCAGAAACTCTGGGGCTAACTCCGCCAGCCCCGCTCTCTACGAACAACTCCCGTCGGGACAATTCGATTGGGGCCGGGCCGCGGCGCGGGCAAACGCCTCTTCCTCGGTACCCAGCTCTTCTTCGAGCACGCCCATCTGGCGAAAGGTCTCCAGCGTCTCCTGGGCCGTCTTCTCGTCGATCTTGGAGATGGCAAACCCCACATGCACAATGGCGTAGTCGCCCACCTGAATCTCCGGTACATAGTCCAGGCAGACGCGTTTCACCACACCCCCGAAGTTCATCCGCCCCACGCGGATCAGCCCGTCGCTGGTGATCTCTTCCACGCGCCCTGGAATGGCAAGACACATAAGAATCCTCTCTCCCCATCGCTTATACCCCTTGGGGAGGGCACCGCAAAGTGATTTGGATCACGTTTGAGACGAGTTCTCATTTGCTGTCAGCCGCACCGCTGACCATCATGAGCGAGAAATTGAAGATAGCGCCGCCATGCGCCGTTCATCCGAAACCCGCAGCTGCGCTTTACGACTCCAGCCGACTGGCTCTTGCCGCTTCGTTCTGCGCTACCCGCGCCTTCACCATCTTCTCCACCACTGCGGCGGGCAAGGGCTTGTCGGGTGGAAACTGCAGCGTTCCTTTGGAGGTGCGGTACCCGTCTACCTCTTCGGCGAACAAATCCAGAAGCGCCCCACTCATGGGGAAGAAGCTGCAATGATCCTTGAAGGCAGCGTAGGCCACCAGCGCGCCCTTGTATTTGAAGGCGGGCATGCCGTAACTGAGCCCCTCCGTCGCCTCTGCCGGCACAGCGGCTCGAATGATCGCCCGCATCGCTCTCAGTGTGCTTCGCGCCGGCTCCGGCACTGCGGCAAGATAGGCCTCCACCTCTCCGATGCCATCCCCGGGAGGTTCTTTAGCTCCGGTCCGCATTCACACCTCGCCTTCCGAGTCCACCGTTCAAACTTGCACGACTCGTTGCTCACCGAGATAGCTCAGCCAATCCTCCATGCCCATCCCGGTCTTGGCCGACGTTTCAAAGATGCGGATTCCCGGCCGAATTTCGCGGAGATTGCGCAGCGCCGCCTCCCGATCAAATCCCACTGCCTCGGCCAGATCCATCTTCGTGATCACCGCTGCATCTGCAGAATTGAACAACGTAGGATACTTCAGCGGCTTATCCTCGCCCTCCGTTACGCTCAGCAGCGCCACCCGGATCCGCTCTCCCAGGTCGTAGCTCGAAGGACATACCAGGTTCCCCACGTTCTCGATAAACAGATACGCGAGTTCCTCCAGCCGCACGGAGTCCCCGGTCCCTAGTCCTTCAGTCCCTGGTCCCTGCCGTTCCCACTCATCGAGGTGCCGCCCCACCATCTCCGCCTCCAAGTGGCAGATGCCGTGGGTGTTGATCTGCCGCACCGGTGCCCCACTGGCGGCTAGCCGGCGCGCATCGTTGTCCGTCTCCAGGTCGCCGACCAGGGCGGCAACACGAAGGTCTTTCTCCCGCAACTGGCGTAGCGTGCGCTCCAGGAAGGCCGTCTTGCCTGTCCCTGGGCTGGAGACCAGATTCAGCACCAGCACTCCGGCGGCTTCGAACCGTTGCCGCAGCTCCCGCGCCAGCTCGTCATTCTTCTTCAGAATCCCCTTGCGTAGCTCCACAATGCGCGTGGTCATGCGGCTCCTGCCTCCCGAACATCCTCGATCTCGATGGCCTCGATCTCCAGCTCCCGTCCCTGCCGCAAATCGCTCGCCGGCTCGCCGCATTGCGGACAGCGAAAGCTCTGCAGGCTCTCCATCTCGCCTTCGCCGCAGGCCGCGCAGCGCACCACAACTGGCAGCACCTTTACGCTCAGCCTGGCTCCCGCCAACCCCGTGTCTTGGGTGGCAATGCCCCAGCAGAACTGCAAGGAGTCTTCGATGACCGCGGCCAGTGCGCCGACACGCAGCCGCACCTCCACTACCCGGGCGCCGGGATAGCCGGCCAGCGACTCCGTCACCGAATCCACGATGCTCGCGACAATGGACAGCTCATGCATAGTCGAGGCGATTCTACGCCGCCCGACCCCGTGCCCTTGGTGTTCCAGATCACTCCCGCTGCGACACTAGCCGAGGTTCGGGGTGCCCCGTCCAAGCTCCGCTTGGGCGGGCGTGGGGATGTGCCCCGTTCAAGCGGAGCTTGAGCGGGAGACCAGGTGCCCCGGAAACCACAAGTCGCGGGACGCGGGGGACCTAGATCTCGCGCCTAGGACTCCTGAACCGGGAGCTCTCTACCTCACGAACAAAGACCCGTTTGTGGAGACCCCGGACCTGGGGCGGCCGGTCATTCAGTGTGGGGGATGCATTCTACGAGGAGTGATCTGGTCTCCCGCTCAAGCTCCGCTTGAACGGGGCACAGTCCGCCGCACAGGCTCTCCGCACATCCCCGCCCATCTACCCAAGCGGAGCTTGGACGGGGCACCCGAACCGTAGAGTTGAGAGATGACGGAGTCTCCCATCCATTCTTTGTAAGATGGACGCAAAGGACTTCCCCGTGCCCGACACATCCAGCTCTGCCCTCGCCTCCCGTCTCCACCTCAGCGAACTTGCTCCCGGCGCCCTGCAATCCGAGATCCGTGCCATGAGCATGGAGTGCGACCGCATCGGCGGCATCAATCTCGCCCAGGGCATCTGCGACACTCCGGTCCCGGCCCCGGTCGAGGCCGCGGCCCTCGAAGCCATCCAGGCGGGTCACAACATCTACACCCGGCTCGATGGCATCGCCCGCCTGCGCAACGCCATCGCCGCCAAGCAGCAGCGCGACTACGGCCTCCAGTACGACCCCGACGCCGAGATTCTGGTGGCCAGCGGCGCCACGGCCGGCCTGCACGCCGCCACCATGGCCCTGCTCAACCCCGGCGACGAGGTCCTGCTCTTCGAGCCCTTCTACGGCTATCACGTGGCGACCCTCAAATCCATGCGGGTCAAGCCGGTGCTGGTGCCGCTCACCCTGCCGGACTTCGCGCTCGACGTCGCCGCCCTGCGTGCAGCCGTCACGCCACGCACCCGCGCCATGATCCTCAATACGCCCGCCAATCCCAGCGGCAAGGTCTTCACGCTCGCTGAGATCGAGGCGATCGCCGAGTTCTGCCGCCAGCAGGACCTCTTCCTCTTCACCGACGAGATCTACGAGTACTTCGTCTACGACGGCCAGCGCCACGTCGCCCCGGCCACGCTCCCCGGCATGAAGGAGCGCACCATCGTCATCTCCGGCTTCTCGAAGACCTTCTCGGTGACTGGCTGGCGTCTGGGCTACGTCTGCGCCGACGCCCGCTGGCTGGGCGCGATGGCCTACTTCCACGACCTGACCTACGTCTGCGCACCCTCGGCCCTGCAGCACGGCGCCGCCGCCGGCCTGGAACTGCTGCCGCCCAGCTTCTACGCACAGATCGCCGCCGATCACCAAGACAAGCGCGAGCGCATGGTCTCCGCGCTGCGCGACGCCGGCCTCACACCCACCGTGCCCGCCGGAGCCTACTACGTCCTAGCGAACGCCGACCGCCTCCCCGGCACCAACGCCGCGCAGAAGGCTCGCGCCCTGCTGGCCGCCACCGGCGTTGCCGCTGTTGCTGGATCCGCCTTCTTTCGCCCCGGTCACGGCGAAAACCTGCTCCGCTTCTGCTTCGCCAAGAAAGATGCCGACCTGGACGACGCCTGCGCCCGGCTGCGCAAGCTGTAGCCGCCCCGGCCCCCGCATATCCCGGCCGTCGCAAACCTGAGATATATCCTTGCTAAGCCGCTGTTTGAGAACGCCTACGCGCTGAAAGGATTTCGTGCCATGCCTCGCTACTTCACTCGCGCCACACTTGCACTCGCCGTCCTGCTCGCGTCCTTCGCCCATCCCGCTCTCGCCCAGTCCAAGACCGACCCCGACATGGAAGGGCTCTTCCAGGGTTACGAGGGCGAGTGGCACCACGCCACCTACCAACTGCTGGCACTGGCCGAGGCCACGCCGGCAGAGAAGTTCGCCTTCCGCCCCGCTCCCGGCGTCCGCTCCACCAGCGAGGTCTACATGCACATCGTGAAGGCCAACCTCTTCCTGCTCTCCTCCACCGGCCAGCCCGCGCCCGCCGACCTGAAGCCGGAAGCAGAGAAGACCGTGACCTCCAAGGCCGACGTGATCGCCTGGCTGAAGCGCTCTCTTCACGCCGTAGAACAGGCGCACGCCAAAGAGACGCCCGAGCACCTCGCCCGCCACGTCAAGGTAAACGGCCAAGTCGCCACCGTCGATGGCGTCTATCTCCGCATCCTCGTCCACGCCAACGAGCACATGGGCCAGCTCATCGCCTACGCCCGCATGTCCGGCGTCGTGCCCCCGTGGTCCAAGTAGCCGGGAAACACATACCCCAGCGCCAGATCGCTTGCGCGTCTAATCTGTTCTAACCCGAATAAGTGATACAATGTAGATACGGAGTATCGATGGAATCTCAAGTGCTCAAGTGGGGA
>CBJOJD010000184.1:0-10126 GCA_966443485.1 uncultured bacterium
AACAGCGCGTGCACGAATGGCACTACCCGGTCGCCGGCGGGGATCGTCACCTGCTCTGGGTATAGATACTGAACTGACTCTGCCTTGGGCGCAGAACGGGTTGGTTCATCAATCAGAGGCACCTGCGCGCAGAGCGGCAGAGCCAAGCCGAGCACGCCCGCTGCCATGCAAACCGAACTGCTAAGCGCACCTGCGCAAATCCGCATCATCTTTCCCTAGACCCTTCTTGCCCCGGCGATTCGCAACCCGCCTACATGCCCGGACGCGGCGGCACTGGCTGCGCGCTATCCACCCACGCTGTATAGATCATGTCGCGCAGCATGCTCGCCCCGGCCGCCAGGCGTTCCGCTGTAAAGTCGCGGGATTCGGCGGATCCAGCCCCGGTAAACCCGCCGGCCTTCTCCAGCTGATACACCTTGTCCACATAAGTCGCCGTATGCCGCAGGTACTCGACATACCGGTCGAACATGTCTCCGTCGATGAGGTGGCCGGCCGTCATCTTGGCCTGTACCTCCGGGGGATGGATGTTGGGCCCTACAAACTCGCCCTCAAACTGCCAGTGAATCTTGTGATCGGTGGTGTACCCCTGTGGGTTAGCACCGGTCCAGCCGTTGTAACGCACCGTCGTGTGCAAGGGCTGGGCGGCATCACCCACATAGTGGCCCAGCCATCCGGCATAAAAGACCGCTGCCTGTTCAGCTCCGGAGGTGTCCTGATGCGCAGCCGAGAGCTGGCGGTACTCGCGCAGGGCTGCCTTCAGGCGCTCCCAGACCTCCGTGGCCGCCCAGGGCTGCAGGCCAATCTTCTCGGGAGCCTGTCCCGCCGCCAAAGCCTTGGCTTCAAAGTCGAGCCGGCGATGGGGCAAAGGCCCTAAGGCATCCGCCAGTTCCAGGTCGATGAAGTGCTCGGGCGCCTGGGCAGCATTCAGCTCCGGCTCGGCAGGAGAACGCCAGCGGTCGGGCTCCGGCCCCAGGTACTCGATCTCCTTTACCGCCGCCGGAGACCGCAGGAACCCGGGCACGTCCGCCGGCAAGTTTGAAGCCGCCAGCCGATTCACCATCTGATGCCCCTCGTTCCCCCAGGCAAAGGCGCGGGATGGCTGCAGGAGAAGAACAAAGCCAGCTAGCAATGCACAGAAAGCCACCGGGGCGGTTCCGGAACGGAAGGACATGCCCTCAGTATACGAAGTGTCGAATAAGGGACGGGAAGAGCTCTAGGGGCGCCGCAGAGCGGCCCTCCACCAGGAGTCGCCAGGCTTAAAGTGACTCTAAATCTTTCCACGGCTCGGGCCTGAAAAGTTGATAAGTCGCATGTTTTATTTGAATACATCAAAGTCAATTTACTTAAGTAAGCTACCAATTCCATTCTTGGTGATGCCAGACATTGCCAGTCGTATTTTCGGCAGGCTAGTATTCCGGATAGTTTGAGCCGGGCTTGCCTTAATCCCAGGTCCGGCGGTATGCCAAGCATGCAGTTGTTTCCCGGGTTGCAGAGTTTCAAGACAGCGGCGCCTCAAAGGTGGCCGCGGGGAGTGTTCCAACATGGCGTGGTATGCCTATTGCATTGGTGAAAAGCAAGCCTTTCCTGAGTTAGCCCGTCATCGCAAACCTGTCCCGATGGAAACCATCCTGGGAGTCAGTGGAAACCAGGTCTTCCTTTATCCCGCAAGTGATCTTGCCGTAGTTGTCAGCGAACATAATCCTGCAGAACATCTGAACCAGAAATCGGGAATGGATCATGCCCGGGTGATCGCCGATTGCTTTCAGCACTCTACGGTGTTGCCGTTCCGCTTCGGAACGGTGTTTAACGACGACGAGGCTCTGCGCAAGTCCATTCGTTCCAACCAACGCCAATTCCTCTCCCATATCGAAAAACTGCGCGGAAAGACCGAGATGCACTTGAAGATCTTCGTGGACGATTGCTGCTCCAAGGAGATCGGGCGTCACGCTCCCGCCGAGGGTGTGGGTCGTGAATATCTCAGTAACCTCCGTGAAAACGCTGTACGCCAGCGCGAGCGGCAGACCAGGGCCCGCGCTATCAGTTTCCAGATGCACCGGCTCTTCAGTCCGTTGGACGAAGAAGTGAGTTGCCGGCTTACGGAAAACGGCAAGATAGTTCTGGACGTCGCCCACCTGATTGATCGTAAGTGCGTGGAGCGCTATCAAAACAAGTTCGCTACCACCAGCGCCACCCTGCGGGATTGCCAGATGCAGCTCTCCGGGCCGTGGCCTCCCTATCACTTTGTGCATCGCTTGACTCGGGGCACAGCCGCGCCCTCCGTCCCCGCAGGCACTCCGGCGACCGCGCCTGCCGTGCGGTTGCCGGAACCCGTGGTGCCGGTCCTGGCCTGATCACGCAGTTTTGCCTGAAACGAACAAAGCTCCGGCGAACATCCGGAGCTTTGTTGCGTGTGGGCGGTTTGCGGTAAGGCGAAGATATCTCTGTTATGCCGGGATTTTGCGAATTCCCTGGGATCTAGAAAGAAACAAACTCGTAAACCGTTGAAAACATAGAGCGGACAGAAAAGCAGCAGGTTCGCGTCGCTGCCGCGACGTAGCAAGCCAGCCAGTCAGCGGTTTCATCCACGGCAGGTGGGAAAGACTGGTGGGAGACTAACAAGAAGCAAACTTTGGAAAGATCCCCAATGCGCGGGTCAGGAGACCCGCGCTCCAGCCGGCTGGGAAGCCGGCGCTACGGTTTCATCCCTTCAGCGCGAAGGGGATTAGCTCGCGCCCTGCGTGTCCTTGCGGCGAGTCAACACAAAGGACGTACGGCGGTCTTTCGAGGCGCGATCGATCTTCTTCCAGAAGCCCACAAAGTAGTCGATCGCGGAGATCGTCGAGACCCCCACCGTGAAGTAGATGGCGGTGATCGCCGTCCATTTCACGGGAATGATGAGGAAACCGATCTCCCACTGGAACCAGTGGTGTGCCAGGATGGCGGAGACGACCGAGACGATCTGGATGACAGTCTTAAGCTTGCCCAAATCGCTGGCCTGGATGGTAAACCCCTCGGAGGCAGCAATCGAGCGCAGGCCGGAGATGAGAAATTCCCGCCCGATAATAACGACGGCGATCCAGACCTTCACCACCTGCGGGTTATACGCCACCAAGGCGATCAGCGCCGCCGTAACCATGATCTTGTCGGCGAGTGGGTCGAGCAGCATGCCCATGGTGGTGATCTGGCCACGTTTGCGCGCCAGGTAGCCGTCCACCCCATCCGTCATGGACGCCAGAATGAAGAGAATCGACGCCAGAATCTCCTGTTCCCCGCCCGGGCCTTGCAGGGGGAAATGGGGAGAGAGGATCCACAGCAGGAGCGGGATCATGACAATCCGGCTCATCGTGATGGAGTTGGGCAGGTTCACGGGATCAGGCACCGCGGAGCACGGTCCGTGGATTGCTCCCATTATTGCACCTGTCCGCCACGGGTGCACGCTCCTCCACCTCCCGTTCGGAGCAGGTAACCGTGCCGTTGGTCACTAATTCCCGTTCGCAACTATCCCGGTTTTCCGCTATTGTGGTGGGACATTTCGGCAGCTCATCGCGAGGGTGCCGAAGCTCCGACTTCAATCGAACAGACAAATAGCTGATCCTCTCCACTCCGGACAGTTGGCAGTGATTCCCCGGGCTGTATGGCATCCCCCACCCTAGAGGCGTTGAGCTAGGGTTCAACCCCACCCCTATCCCTAGGTTCACCTTTGTTTTGGAGGTTCGCACCATGCGTGATTTGCATCGGAGTCTTTATCTGCGGGGATCAGCCGCAGCGGTTCTCACCGCCGGCTTGGCCCTGGCCCAGGCGGGTTTTGCGCAGCCCATAAACGACACCGTCGTCCAGAAACACCTCACCGTAGGCCAAAGTGACACTTACGCCGCCAAGAACGTGAAGTCATCGACCTATCATGTCTTCGCCGCCCAGATCCCCGGGGCCAGAGAGCGTAGCGCCGAGCTGAACAACAAAGGCATTCACAAGGAAGGAGAGACGATCCAAACTCCGGGCAAATCCACGGTGATCAAGACGCCCAGCCACACGCCCTACTTTTATCCTGCGGACCTGGTTTACCAGGGCGGCGGGGTGATGCCGAGCGCCACCCAGCACGCCCTTTACGTGGACTACACGGGCACCGTAAAGCAGAACTGGGGAAATCCCGAGGCCTTCCTTTACGACCTCGATAACAGCAGCCTGATCCACGTGGTCGACCAGTACGTCGGGGCGAACACGGCGTTGCGCTACCCGGTGGGCGGAAACGCCAGCATCAACTATCCGTTCTACGGGAACGTCATCTACGAGCACGACATCTGGGCCATTGTGCACGCAGCCGCCTCGGTCTATGGCGCTGGTGGCGGCCAGCTGTATCACGTCTTTCTGCCCCAGGGCGTGGATACCTGCTTCGACCAGTCGACCAGCTGCTATTCGCCCGACAACTACTCCACATTCGCCTTCTACGGATATCACGACGCGGTTGAGTTCAGCGACATTGGCCTGGTGCTCTTCACCGTGCTGCCCTACGCCAATGTGCCCGGCTGTGCGGTAGCTCAGCCCAGCCCCAACGGCCAGCTTGCTGACTCCACCAACTCGATCCTGTCTCATGAGGCAATCGAAGCCATCACCGATCCGATTCCAGGAACTGGATGGATCAACGCCACCTCTCTAACGGAATACGGGCAGGAAATCGCCGATGAATGCGAGCCCCTGGGCGATTCCAACTACGACTTCCTGGTGCCCACCTTCAAAATCAACGGCCATTCCTACGAGGTGCAACTGGAATACCACAACGGATACCACGCCTGCGCAGCCCAGCCGTGAGAACAAGCAGGGAGCTCCGAAATAGAGAGCTACAGCAAAGGGCCGGCGCAGGTGCCGGCCCTTTGTTGCGTTCTGTCAATTTGCCTAAGCGTAAATGCCGCGCTGCTTGATGGTGAAGGCCACGCGATCAATCGCCAGCATGTAAGCGGCGATCCGGTTGTTCACATTGTGCGCCTCGGCGTACCGGACCACATCATCGAAGCTGTCGCGCAGAATCTGCTCGAGCTGCTCGTTCACGATGGCTTCCTTCCAGAAATAACCTTGGCGGTCCTGCACCCATTCGAAGTAGCTGGCGGTGACTCCGCCGGCGTTGGCCAGAATGTCGGGCACGATAAACACGCGCTTGTCGGCCAGGATCTCATCGGCCACCGCCGTCGTCGGACCATTGGCCCCTTCCACCACGATGCGTGCTTTCAGCTTCTCAGCATTGCGGCTGGTGATCACGTTCTCGGTCGCTGCCGGAATCAGAATCTCACAATCGGTGATCAGCAGTTCTTCGCTGGGCATCGCCTCCGCGCCGCGGAAGCCCAGTACCGTATTGTTGCGGTACTTGAATTCCGTGAGCTGGTGAATATCGATGCCGTGAGGGTTGTAGAGCCCGCCATCCTTCTCCGCGATGCCGACAATCTTGTAGCCGTGTTCCATCATCAGACGCGCGGCGTTGGATCCCACATTGCCAAAGCCCTGAATGATTACGCGGCAGCCGTCGAGCGGCATCTTCAGATAGCGCAGGCTCTCATCGCATGCCACCATCACACCGCGCCCCGTAGCTTCCGTGCGTCCTCGCGAGCCACCGATGGTCAGCGGCTTCCCGGTCACTACGCTGGTCACGGTCTGGCGCATGTGCATGGAGTAGGTATCCATGATCCAGGCCATGGTCTGTTCGTTCGTATTGACGTCGGGAGCGGGAACGTCCTTCTCAGGACCGATAAACTCGATGATCTCCGAGGTATACCGGCGGGTCATCCGCTCCAGCTCACCCATGCTCATCTTCTTGGGGTCGCAGATCACCCCACCCTTGGCACCGCCGAAGGGGATGTTGGCCACGGCGCACTTCCAGGTCATCCAGCTGGCTAAGGCGCGCACTTCGTCCAGGGTCACGTCCGGGGCGTAGCGGATGCCTCCCTTGGCCGGTCCCCGAGCCTGGGAATGCTGCACCCGGTAGCCGGTAAACATCTCGATGCGGCCGTCATCCATGGTGACCGGGAAGTGCACAATCACTTCTCGGGAAGGGGAGCGGAGCACCTTCCACAAACCTTCATCTAAGTTCAATTTACGAGCTGCGAAGTCGAAACGGGCGCTTTGCGCCTCCCAGGGATTGATCTCCTGGTCCAGAGTTACGGTGGGGCTCACCACTGCCATAGTTATCTCCAATTCAGTGCACCTGCGGGCGCCTGGGATCCATACAACACCACCCCTCCAGGCAACAGACTCGACCCGGCAGGGCTTCATCCGCTGTTCACGGAGCCTTACGCTTGCGGCGTTGGGCACGTGGTCAGGGCCGGATCGGCCCAAACCCATGTGAGTCTAGGCTGAGCAAGCTGGCCACGTCAACACTGCACCCTCCCAAAGGTTACCCCTCCGTCACTACGCGTCCGACCCACGGTGACAAGAATCCACCACTCTTCATCGTCTCCTCCACTGCTTCCTGGAATTAATGACAATCCAAAGACAGCTCGCTGACATGCGGCACTTCACCCTCTTCGTATCCTGAGCGCAGATGAGAGCCGGACGGAACGCTTCCTCCGATCGTGGCACGAGGACCTAGCCCCTTCCTCGAGTTGCCTGCTGCGTACGACCCGATCCGGTTCCACATGGAGCTTGGCCTATGTACATGTTGCATGCGCAGCGACTGCGCTACCTGATACTGATCCGACGCCTCGCGCTCACCGCTTCTCTGTTCCTGATTGTGTTCTCCGCAGGACCGGCGCATGCGGTGCCGCAGTTTGCCCGACGCTATAACGTCAAGTGTTCTGCCTGCCATACCATCGTTCCGGTCCTGAACGAGCAGGGCGCCTTGTTCAAGCGCCTGGGCTATCATCTGCCGCCCGCCTTAATGAAGGGTCAGCCTGCACCAAAGATGAGCTTTCTGGTGCGAAGCGAGCCCAAGTGGGATTTGTCCAATAACGCTTCGATGGCTGTCACCGATTTCGGTTTTCAAAGCCAGCGCAACACTGCGGACGGTACTCCGCCCTCTTCTACCTCGGCCTTCCAAGTCAACTCTTGGAACATGTATGCGGCCGGCTGGATTCCAGATACGCAATTCTTTTATTACTCCGAATTCGACATCGTTACGGACGGCGTCACCAGCCCAGAGCTGATGAACGCAAACTTCGGGTACAGCGGAGGCAATGCGCGCCACAGCTGGTTTGTGAACGGCGGCCGCCAGCACCTGCAAGTTGCTCAAGGAACGCGAGCCGCTCAGGTCAACAGCCTCGCCCTGTCAGCGCCGCTGGCATTCGAGAACTCTAGCCCCACCAACTTCGTTTTCGACCAATCTCCTGTCGGTTTGACCGGCGGGTACACATGGTCATCGGACGGCTATAAGCGTGTCTTCGCGATGACCGGCAAAATCACCAACGGCGACAATGCCGACGGCAGCGAAATCCTTGGATCGTCCAACAAGAACTCCAAAGACTTGTGGGCCGATGTCGACTACTGGTACGCACCGGAGAGCGGCATCAGCTTTGTCGAGTACTACGGCAACAAGTTGCAGGTGCAGAACAGCGGTGCACCCGATCAGTTCACTTACCAGCCCACCATTCGGCGACAGGGCTTGTTCGGAAACTACATGCTCGATGTTGGCGCGTCCAAGCTCGATCTGCTGGGCGGATGGATGCATGCCAAGGATGACTGGGAGATTACGAAAGGCGCAGCCGACGGCTTCTTCCGCTCGAACGCATTCTTCGCCGAAGCCGACTTCTATGCCCGTCCGGACCTGGCCGTCACCGCACGTTACGACAAGATCTTCCAGACGGAGCCGGACGGCCCCGGACGGCAGTCGATGCGCGGCTGGACGGCAGCGGTCAATAAAAACCTGACGGCTGCAGGCAACATCGTGGCGCGCGCAGGTTATAGCTTCACAACCGGCCGAGATCCATCCTCAGCGATGAAGAGCACGAGTTCGCAATATGAGGCCGACATCCTGTTCAACTTCTAGCCTCCCGGAGGACGACATCATGGCAACCCAACGAATCGCGAAAGTCATTCTCACTCTGTCGCTCGGATGCGCCTTGGTTCCGGTTTCCGTTGCGCAGACCGATACGGCCCCTTCGGTAGGGTCCTTGCACAAAGAACTCGACTGGTTTGCGCAGAACAGGCGAGACCCTCACCTGGCCGTCGCCACCTTACCCCAGGAGTATCAATCCGGAGCCCGGCTGTTTACCCAGAAGTGCTCGGCGTGCCACAGCCTGGGCCGGAGCCTCGAGAAATCCAACCTCTCCGCAGATGAGTGGGGTGACATTGTTTACCGCATGCAAGACATGGCCAGCTCGCACCTGCACTCATCGCAGAGTGACGCCGTTATCAAGTTTCTCTTCTGGAACGATCAACAGCAACGAAAGGGAGGCAAACAATGAAGATTCTCAGTTCACTTCGCATCTGCGCCCTCGCCGCCGCGCTCGGGCTCGTTCCCAGCATCGCGTTCGCAGCACAACCTCGCGTGGTTGAGATCGTGGCGGGTAGCGACAACGTCTTCCACCTATCCGGAAACGCGAAGGTCCTTTACCTCAAAGCCGGCGAGCAGGTGCACTTCAAGATCAGCTCTGGCTTCGGTGGCATGCGCGGCCGTGATGGTTCAGTCCACAGCTTCACGGTGCGCAACTTACGCGATCAAGGGTGGGACGTCCGCCTCAAGGAGGGCGTGCAGGAGTTCACCCTCACCGCTCCCCCGGCGGGAGAATACCTGGTCGAGTGCGCGGTAAAGTGCGGCCCGGGGCACGACAGCATGAACTTCAGGATGGTGGTGCAATGAACAGACTCGCAATGTATCTGGGATCTCTCGCCCTGGCTGGGCTGCTGGCCGCGCAGCTCATTCAGCCTCCGGTCTCGGCAAGCACCCGGACGGGCCGCAACCTCCTCGCTGATCCGAGCTTGCCACCCCAGGTGCGCAGCATCCTCGAGCGCTCCTGCGTAGATTGCCATTCGGGAGAGGCCCACATGCCCTGGTACGGGAAGGTTAGTCCAGTCTCCTGGATGGTCGCCGACCACGTAACCAGGGGCCGCAAAAAGCTGGACTTCTCCGACTGGCCGCGCAATGACTACAGCCTTCGGCAGGACATCGCCGACTCCGTCGAGAACCACAGCATGCCTCTGCGTTCCTACTGCTGGATGCACCGGCAGGCGCCGCTGAGCGAAAACGACATCAGAATCCTGGACGCATGGGCTGACGCTCACTGAATCACAGAATGGACTGGCCGGTGGTTCCGCGAGGCACGAACCACTGTCCGGTCCCCCGCGTCCAGCGATTACACTGGAGCCTGTGAAGCCTACCGAACGCCTCATTCAACCCAGCCGCAAGGAGTTCCTCGCGCTCGCGAAGGAACACACGCTCGTCCCCGTTTGCCGCATCCTGACGGCCGATCTGGAAACTCCAGTATCGGCGTTTCTGCGCACGGGCTGGCAGGAGCATGAATCCTTCTTGCTGGAGTCGGTTGAGGGGGGTGAGCAGGTCGGCCGCTACACCTTCATGGGCACGTCGCCGTATAAGCGCATCGTCGCGCGGGGACGGCACATTGCAATCACCGAAGGCAAGCGCACCACGCACCTCGAAGGCGACGTCTTTGCGGTTCTGCGCGATGCCTTAAGCGGGCATAAACCAGCTCGCCTGAAGGGACTTCCGCCCTTCACAGCCGGAGCAGTCGGGTTCTTCGCCTACGATGCCGTGCGTCAGATCGAGCGCCTGCCAGACACAGCAAAGCAAGAACTGGAGGTCCCGGACGCCTGCCTCCTCTTCTTCGACGAGATTCTGGCCTTTGACCATGTGCGCAAAGAGATCTGGCTGGTTGTGACCGCAGACGTCACCCTGGAATCGCCCGACTCTGCGTACGACAAGGCTGTGAAGAAACTGGCCAAGCTGGAAAAGCGTTTGGCGCTGCCCCTGCCGAAGCTCCGCGCCGGCAAAAAGGACGGCAAGCTGAAGGTCGCCCACCGCACCCGCAAGAAGGACTTTCTCGCTGCCATCGAACGCACCAAGGAGTACATCGCAGCCGGGGACGTGTTCCAGACGGTGATCTCGCAGCGCTTCGATGTGGAACCCGGCGTAGATACCTTCCAGGTCTATCGGGCTCTGCGTACCGTCAATCCCAGCCCCTACATGTAC
>CBJOJD010000185.1:0-10093 GCA_966443485.1 uncultured bacterium
CGACCAGACGGCCGCGAACCGCGTCGGCAACCCGGCACTTTCGCCCTCGGCTTATGGAGCCAACGCCGCCGCCTTCATCAAGGCCATGAAGGCCGTCGATCCGAACATCAAGTGCGGTATATTCCTCAGCACATCCCCCTATGTCCCCGGCTGGAATCAGGGCGTACTGACTGCCCTCTCCAGCGGCCTCCAGGGCTCCGGCTATACGCTCGATTTTGTCATCGACCACTGGTATCCCAGCGGAACCGATGCGCAGGTTCTGGCCGCCCCCTCCACCCTCAACACCGAAGTTGGTACCCTCCGCTCCGCCATCCAGCAGTACTACACCCTCGGCAATGGCAGCCAGCTTCAGATTCTGGTTACCGAGACGGCTGCAAGCCGCAACGGTGGACTCTTCCCTTATCTCTTCACCGCCGACGAGTTCCTCTCCTGGTTCGAACAGGGAGCGACCAACGTCGAATATCAGGAATTGAATAGCGGGGTCTTCGAGAATTCGTCGTCGAACACGCCGGACGGCCCGTGGTATGGCGTGCAGTTCGATTCCATCGTCGCCCGTCCCGGCGACCGGCTCGTCTCCACCAGTTCCTCCAACTCGCTGCTGCGCGCCCATGCGGTGCGTCGCTCTGACGGACAGGTCAGCATCGTTCTCATCAACGAAGATCCCAACAACAGCACCAACGTTTCCGTCAGCGTCTCCGGTACCTCACTCTCCTCATCCGGCACCAAGTACACCTTCGGAAACGCCAACTTCTCCCCGGGCGCCAACACGCCGAACTCCGGCATAAGCTCCAGTTCCATCAGTGGAGTCGGTACCAGCTTCAACGTTACGGTGCCGGCCTACACCTCGGTGGCTGTGGTGATCCCGCAGACCTCCACCAACACCGCCAACCTGATCGCCAACGGCAATTACGTCATCTCCAACTATCAGACTGACCTGGTGATCGACGATCCAGGATTCAGCAAGACCGATGGAGCCTTCCTTGACATGTGGCCGGCCAACGGCGGCAGCAACCAGACCTGGACTGTGACCAATCTGGGCAACAACTACGTCTACTTGACCAACTCCTATAGCGGCCTGGCCGTTGATGTCTATGGAGGCTCAACTAGCTCCGGGGCCAAGATCGACCAATGGCCGTGGTCCAACACCTCCAACCAGATTTGGAAGGTGGTGAGCATGGGCAACGGCAACTACGAGTTGCTGAACCAGAGGAGCGGCCTCGCTCTGGGCGTACCCGCGGCCAGTTCCGGCAGCGGTTCCAGCGTCCTGCTGAACGGCACGGGGCTCGACCAGGAAACGGTCACAGGCGCCGCCAATCAGCTTTGGTCCTTTAACAACTGAGTTCCAATGCCCCAGCTGTTCGCAAACTCTGGCGTCAATCCACAATCGAGCGAGGCTCTCCGAAGTAATGCTCGCATGTGGATTGCGCCAGGGTTGGCGCTTTGAGGAGGCGATAAGAAGTCGGTCCCTCTAGGGACAAGGCCTGGCAAGGGCCATTCGACGGCAATGCGTGGGCCAGTCAGAGCCCCAGCGTGCCACTGGTAACAGAAGATTAGGGCTTTTATTTGCAACGGCTTACAGCTCTACTCTCTTAACGAACAATTCTGTACATATTTAACGTCGCCAGCCCTCCTTTCCCCTAAATAGAATCCCTGATGTCTCAAAGAACAGACTTGCGGACGTGGCCCACAGATGTGTGGTTGGCTGCGAAAATTGGCTGTCTCGATCACTGATATCCGAAAGGACCCGGCCACGATGTTCGCCCGGTGGCGCCTGCTCTCTTCCTTTTCTCTTATTGCGTTTCTCCTCGGTTGCGGCGGTGGAGGTACAAGCTCAAGTTCTTCTTCTCCGGCTACTCCGACGATTACCTGGCCCGCTCCAGCATCCATTACCTACGGAACAGCCTTGAGCTCCACGCAGTTGAATGCCACTGCGAACTTCGCGGGCACCTTCGCATATACACCAGCCGCAGGCACCGTACTAAACGCGGGCCCGCAGAAGCTGTCGGTGACGTTCACTCCAAGCGATCCCAGCAAGGCTCTATCGGGAACGGCGACCAACACGATCACTGTCGGCAAAGCAACGCCCACGATCACCTGGAACACGCCGGCGCCAGTGAGTGTGGGCTCGGCGTTGAGCGCTACGCAGTTGAATGCAACAGCCAGCTTTGGCGGCGCGAGCGTGCTGGGCACGTTTGTCTACACGCCTGCTTCTGGCACGGTGATGAACACGGCAGGACTGCAGGCACTCTCAGCCACGTTCACGCCTAGCGATGCCGCCAACTACAACTCCGCCACCGCGACAGTGTCACTCAGCGTGACCGGAGGGACATCGCCGGGAACGCCGTCCTACTCATTCACCAACGTCAAGATTCTCGCCGGCGGCTATGTTCCCGGAGCTTATTTCCATCCGACACAACAGAACCTGATGTACGCGCGCACGGATGTCGGAGGCATCTACCGCTGGGGACCCAAGGACACACAATGGGTGCCGCTGCTCGATTGGTTGTCAGACGGCTTCTTTAATGGTGGCGACGCGATCGGCCTGGATCCGACCGATCCGAACAAACTCTACGTTGCAGTGGGCTTGTATTCCAACTCCTGGGCCGGAAACGGAGAGATGCTAATCTCCAACGATCAGGGCGCAACTTTTAAGACCGTTCCCTTGAGCTTCAAGAATGGCTCAAATAACCCTGGCCGCGGCATGGGAGATCGCATCGCCGTCGATCCCAATCTACCCAGCACCGTTTACTTCGGAACTCGCCAGGACGGCCTGCGGATTTCCACAGACTCAGGAGACACCTGGCCCCAGGTTCCTGGCCTGACTGTCGAGACTTCAGTTCCGATCGGAGGAGGAAATGCGATGCCGATGGGCGTCGTATCGGTGCTTCCCATCCAGGCGAGCGGTTCCACGGGATCCGCCACTCCCGTGGTGTATGCCGCTGTCGCCGGCACAGGACTCAACGGCAATTCGCAGGGATTGTACGTGACGACCAATGGCGGCTCCACGACGAGCACCTGGAACGCGGTTGCAGGACAGCCGTCGTTCGCGGCAGCCGCCAAGCCGATGTCTCCCATGCAGGCAAAGCTCGGGCCCAATGGGTCCATCTACATCATCTATGGCGATGCGGCCGGGCCGGATTCGGGGAGCGTGGGACAACTCTGGAAGTTCACGCCCGGATCGAGCTGGACTTCAGGAATCTGGACTCAGATCTCACTGCCAACGAACGTGGGTGGGCCCACCGACGAACAAGGCTATGGCAGCGTCGCGGTCGATCCTAGCCACCCGGGACACATCATGGTTGGCACGCTCAACCAGTATTGGCCGACGGGCGACGTCATCTATCGTTCCACCGACGATGGCGCAACCTGGCGCGACGTCTCCTCGACCGGCAGCGGGGTCTCGAAATCTCCGAACCTGGCTACGCACAGCAACACAAACGCGCCCTATGTCGGCGCACCGGGAAGCGTTTCGACAGGAAACTGGCCGACCGGCCTTGCTATAGACCCCTTCGATCCCGATCACGCCATGTACTCCTACGCCGGAGGTCTGTGGATCACCCATGATCTGACCCATGCCGATCCTAGCGCGAGTTCCGTAGGTATCGTCGACTGGAACTTCGAGGACGAGGGGATCGAGGAGACAGCCACCAACGTCCTACTCGCTCCGCCTTCGGGAAACACCATCCTGCTGAGCGGACTTGGCGACGTTTACGGTTTCGCACACACGGACCTCACCGTCTCTCCGGCGCAGGGAAACTTCAAGGTTTCGCAAGCCATGCCCACCTCCATGGATTTCGTGCAGAACACGCCGACGACCGTGGTGCGCGCGTCGGACGGAACCTATGGCGCGACGCCGCTCGGGGTGATCTCGACGGATGGAGGCATCAACTGGACCGGTTTTCTTGCGATGCCGACAGGGACAACGAAGGGCGGAGGCTCACTCGCGATCGCTCCCGATGGGTCCTCGATCGTTTGGGCCACCCAGGACACCGCGTCCGTCTGGTATTCGAAAGACGGAGGTAAAACCTGGACCACCTCGACGGGAATTGCGCCGCAATCCCAGGTGGCAAGCGATCGCGCCAAAGCCGGGGTCTACTACGGATATACCGGCGGCACTGGCACTCTCACCATGAGCACCGACGGCGGCATGACCTTCACCACGATTCAAACAGGACTGCCCATTGCCGCGCAGTTCACGACCGCCCCGACCCTCTACTCGCTGCCCGACGCGCAGGCTCATCTCTGGCTGACAGCGGGCGGAAACGGCACCGGCCTTTACACCAACACCGGCTCGGCCACGTCACCACAATTGACCACGGTTGCCGGAGTCCAGAAATCCACTTCTTTGGGCTACGGAAAGGCTGCTCCCGGCTCCTCCACCCTGACGCTCTTCCTCGCTGGCACCATCGGCGGGCAATGGGGGCTGTACCGCTCAACCGACGGCGGCGCTTCCTGGATCAGGATCAACGACGATGCTCATCAGTATGGCGGAATCGGCTTGGTTACTGGAGACATGCGCACCTTCGGCACAGTTTACTTCAGCGGAAGCGGAAGGGGTATTCTCTGGGGAACCAGTCCGAACTAGCCACTCAACTCGGCGCTCTCCCGCGTACCCGCACATCCGGAACTAAATGTATTTGCCTAGTGTTCCGAGTTAACGTTAAAGTACCGAATGCAGACTCTTGGCGAAATGTGACGTTGCACCACCGTCCAGCCGATTTTCGTACTTGGGTATATTCATTCGGAGTTTGGTCTTATGACGGAGGTTTCCGCCTCGCATCGGGTGGATCTGGAACGTGAGGAGCTTGAGAAGGTCGTTGCAGCTTTTGCCCGCAAGCCGCGCTTGGTAGCACTCCTGAGGCACCTAGCGGAACGAACCTTTGAGGGCAAAAGCCATGAAATCAATGAATACAACATCGCGGTCGAAGTGTTTGGTCGTTCCGAGACTCTGTTCGAGTCCTCTAAAGACGCCATCGCAAGAGTTGAAGCTCATCGGCTTCGAAAACGACTGAAGGAGTACTACGAGGCAGAGGGCAAAAACCACGCGATTGAAATATCACTTCCAGCTGGAAGCTACATTCCAGTGTTCATCCGACGTGACCCAGCCGAACTGAGTGTACCGACTTCGGAACTGTCCCCCGTCGCTCAGCGCTTCGTGGAACCACGTTCCACACTGAGCGACGAGTCGCTGGAGCCTAACAACCTGGACATAATCTGTGATGGTGGGCTGGAGTCTGATCCGCTCCAACCGAACGCGAATGAAGATGGCCCCTCCGAGGAAACCATCTCCGGACGCACCGCTCTTCAACCGCGCAGCACGCCGAGACGCACGATGTCACGAAGTACCCTCTTGCTCAGTGCGCTTGCGGCACTCGCTCTACTCGGGCTGGCCGGTCTAGGACTCATTCCACAAAGGCGATCCTCAGCTTCGGTCCAACCTCTGCGGCATGCGGAAGTCAAACCGAGTTCCGCTTCGGTTACCGCCGCCGATGTTTCCTTGCGTATGCTTGCCGGGTATTCTGGCTCCCCTATCATTGATAGCACTGGAATGCGCTGGGGTCCCGACAAATACGCCCATTTCGGTGGAACGCTGCTAAGGACAGAAGGTTCAGTTGAACGAACAAGTGATCCGAAGCTGTTCAATCACGGACGCAATGGCTATTTCACCTACGATATTCCCCTGGCACCAGGTCTCTACGAGTTGCACCTGTATTTCGCTACGGAGAGCAGAGATCTCGCCACCTTTCGAGTGGTCGCGAATGGGACTCCTATCTTGACGGGTTTCGATATCAATGGCGATGCTGGCGGTCCCAATCTTGCCGACGAGCGCATCTTCCGGGATATTTCACCAGATAAGGACGGGCTCCTTCACCTTGATTTCGAGGCCGAACAGGGCATGCCCGCTCTGAATGCCATCGCTCTGCTTCCTGGAATCCCACATAAGCAGGCCCCGATTCGAATCGTGACTCAGCCAACCTCCGTCACGGATCACAATGGTACCGTCTGGCATCCAGATACATACTTCGTCAATGGACATGCACGAGAACAGCACCTTCCTGTCGAGGGAACGCCTGACGCCGACCTTTATGCGTGGGAGCGTTTTGGCCATTTCTCCTACGCCATTCCTGTGGACACGCGCGACCGCTATACCCTCATTCTTCATTTTGCGGAACTGTATTTCGGCACAGAAGCTTCCGGCGGCGGAGCACCCGGAGATCGAGTATTTAGCGTGTTCTGCAATGGTTCGACACTGCTCGATAACTTCGATCTCTACAAAGAAGCGGGTAGTCTGCACGCAATAACGAAAACATTCTCCCACCTCCGTCCATCTCCGCAGGGAAAGTTGAATCTCACATTTGAGCCCGTCATCAACAATGCCACGGTCTCAGCGATCGAAGTCATCGACGAGTCGGAGTAACAATTCCAGCAATCCGGTATTCGTGCCCCAAGCGTGGATGTCCACGCCCATACTGGTCGGTACCGGATCCGACCTCTTATTGGGTCGGGGCTCATCGCCGATCCTGGATATGCAATTGAGAGAAGGGTGCGCCCGTCGTTTTGAATAACTTCGCGGGCCGAAACCATCGAGCCTTGACGTTTCAGAAGACTCATCCTGCCTGCCGTCGCCTCGGTGGCTCTCCATGAACCACCGGCCGGTTTCCAGCTGCAACTTTTTCGCGACGGCATCTCGATGTCCGGCAATCAGCCGGACCGGCTCTCATGCGTGAGTGCCGTGATGTCGGAGCCGCTGCCTAAAGGCGGCAACCTTGTGGCGATTCCCACAGATCTTCGTGCTGCACCAGCGGCGCCGGTGAGATTTCGTCTTGTCTATGAACCAAAGGACGCATCCCTCGCCCTCACATCGTTTGACGAGCCGGAAATCCGCCGAGGTAAGAAGCACGGCCGCCGCTTCAGCGATGGGAGCTAAGAGGCTCTCTGAGGTGCCTTGTCCGTGAACTCGTTCGAGCGTCAGTGATCGCGAGTTCTTCCATATAAGTCGGGGATGGCTCTGGGCGTAACTGAGAAAGTTGTTGAGAATCTCAGGGTCTGCCCGGCGTCCAGCCTTACGGCTTTCGATGAATAAACGGAGATTCTCTCGCAGCACTCTGGCATTACGTAAGAGTGACAGTGGCGCTTGTCTCAAGGCGAGATTCGGTGCACGAAAGCCCGCATCTTCGAGCCAGACCAGCACGTCTTGGTCGGTTTGCAGCAAGTCCACCAGTTCGCCGTCGATGCTCACTCGCGTGTTCAGGAAATCCAGAGCGAGGTTGCCTGCGAGAAACTGCGGGCGAGTATCTGCTCGTTGTTTGGAAGTCGATGACTTCACAGGTTCAAGTCTCGTTGACACTGTAACCTGTATTTTTCTGATTGACAAGTTACAATCCAGCGGGTGTACCCTAATAGCTCGTGTTCTGCCGTCTTTGGCGGAAGCCGCGCAAAACTTTCCCGAAACTCCATCCTCGCGATGGAAGGCGGCAGGTCGACACGCACTGATCGAAAGCATTCGGGCTGGAGTTTGTCTCCGAACGTCGAGGAATCGGTTGAGCCGTTCGCGATGATCAGGACATCCAGAAATGCAAATTAAACCGGTTGTTTGCGGATCCGATCGACCAATTCGCAAATTCACAACCAATACAGCGCATGAGCGGACCTGTTTCGGTTCACTCGCCAAAGAAGTGGTCGACAAATTGTAACCACCACGCCAGGAAGAATACGGGCCATGGAAAATGAAGCGGTACTCAACATTCTCAAGTTGATTCTGGCCGGATCGCCATTATCTGAAGTCCTGACAATCATCGCGCGACTCGTCGAGTCGCAGGGTGACGGCACATTATGTACCATCTGGCTCCCCACAGAGGATGGGGCGCATCTGGAATGTGCCGCGGCGCCAAGTCTTCCCGGATTCATTACCCAGGTGGGAGCAATGCGGATCGGGCCGAAAGGCGGATCGTGCGGAACAGCCGTCTATCGCAGAGAGCCCGTATATGTAACCGATATTCTTAGCGATCCCATCTGGGATCATTATCGCCACTTACTTTTACCTTTTGGCATTCGAGCAGTCTGGTCGCGCCCGCTCTTCACGGGCGACGGCAAAGTCCTCGGGACATTTGCTATTCACTATCGGGACCCGCGCAGCCCAGATACTGCCGATCTTCACTTAATCGAGAGTGCCAGCCATATCGCCGGGATCGCAATCGAGCGTCACCTGAATGAGCAGAGTCTTCGGCACGAGCGTGACCGGCTGCGTCTACTTCTTGAAATTACAAACAGCATGGCCTCCAAGCTGGATCTCGGCCATTTACTCGAAGCGCTTTCTACGAATCTGTTGAGCGTAACCCGATGTGACTTTTGTGCGTTGCTGTTGCCCAACGGCAATAAAGATCATCTGCGTGTGACCATTCTCTACAACCCAGAGAGTCGAGGGAATATTGTGGATGGCGCGCTTGTGCCGATCAACGGCTCCACCTGCGGAAAGGCGTTTCGATCTGGCACGAATCAACTGATCAACCGCCTTGAGGATCTTAAGGATGATCCCCAAACCTTCGGAAGCACTGAGGGGAAAACCTTCTTCGAGCGAGTCACAGCCGAAGGCTTGAAGTCTGGTTGTGAACTGCCGCTCGCCGGACGAAAGGGCGTCATCGGCGTTCTAGGCGCTTTCAGCCGTTCAGAGAGAGCATTCACAGAAGATGAGTTCGCCTTTTTGGAACAGGTTGCGCGCCAGGTGGCCATTGCTGTCGAGAACGCGTTGGACTATAAACGCGTCATCCGGGACCGTGAAAAAGAAGCGCGCCAAAGGCTTTATCTCGAAGAGGAGATTCGGGCGGATTTTGGCGAGATCGTCGGCGACAGTCCTGCCTTAAAGACCGCATTGAACCTAGTCTCGGTTGTCGCGCCCACGGACTCGAGCGTGATGATCATGGGCGAAACTGGGACCGGCAAGGAACTCATCGCCCGCGCCATTCACAATCTGAGCGGACGCCGGGAGCGCGCCTTCGTCAAACTGAACTGCGCCGCGATTCCGCTGGGGCTTCTGGAGAGCGAGCTGTTCGGCCACGAAAGAGGCGCGTTCACGGGCGCAATCGCACAAAAGACCGGGCGTTTTGAGTTGGCAAACAAGGGCACCCTGTTTCTTGATGAAGTCGGCGACATCCCATTGGAGCTTCAGGCCAAGCTCTTGCGTGTTCTGCAGGAACAAGAATTCGAAAGGCTGGGGAGCAACCACACGCATAAGGTGGACGTTCGGATGATCGCAGCTACGCATCGCGATTTGGCCATGATGGTTAAGCAAGGCACGTTTCGCGAGGATCTGTATTATCGCCTGAAAGTATTTCCGATTCACGTTCCGGCGTTGCGGCAACGTAGCGAGGACATCCTCAAATTGACCCAGCACTTCATTCAGCTGTACGCGCGACGCATGAACAAGCGAATCGATGAAATCCCCTCAGAAACAGTAGAGGCGCTCGTCCGCTATCGTTGGCCTGGAAATGTCCGGGAACTGCAGAACTTCATCGAACGGGCGGTCATCCTTTCTCCGCACACGGTGCTGCGTGCACCGATCTCTGAGTTGGAGCCGTTCAGTGCCCATCGGAGCGCAAATATACCGATCACCGGGCTTGAGGAGTTGGAGCGCGATCATATCCTTCGCGTCCTTGAGGCGAGCAACTGGGTAGTAGGTGGGCGTAATGGCGCTGCGGAGCGGCTCGGAATGAAGCGCACTTCCCTGGTCTATAAGATGCGAAAGTTCCGAATCAGCCGCCCGTCGTCGGTCCCACAGAGAGGCGCTGAGAGACAACTCAGCTAGGCTCGATTCCGCGTCCATCGGCCACATACCACTGGCAACTCCCGCGACGAGTATCCGACACTGATAACAATTGGTCCCGATTCCGTCAGTGATGGAGCGAATCCGGATTTACTATTTCGTTCGTATCTCATTCAGAAAGTATGGGTCTAGCGCATTACCGTGCGTCTTCGTTAGAAGCTCTGTTTCTGGCACGCCGCTTGCATTCGGGCAGGTGAAGTCCGCAGTTATCACGCGTGTCGGATCACACCGCGGATTACAATCCCCTCTCGCACCGGAGTTTCAGCGAACACG
>CBJOJD010000186.1:0-10090 GCA_966443485.1 uncultured bacterium
GCCGGCGCGCGTACCGTGTACATCGGACCCGAACGCCCGCTCAACGCATCTGCGTTCAGCACCATCGTTGAAGGAAAGGCCGGGGAAGTTCTCCCCGGCCTCTTTGAAGTTCAGCAAGCTGAATGATCGATTGTTCTTCGGATTTATTTGTTGGCACCTGCGAACCAGGAGCCCGCTACGAAAGCTCCATTACTCGCCCAAGGCGAAGTTGATCTGAACTTCGACGGTCGATTCACCGGACCCGGGTACGAACTTCCAGCGGCGGACGGCCTCTTCTGCCGAGGTTCCCAACACGTGATTGCCGCTCACGGCCTTGGCGTCCTTCACCTTGCCGTCCTGATCCACCACTGCCTCAACCTTCACCACTCCGGTGATGCGCATGCGCTTGGCCAGCTCCGGGTACACAGGAGCGACGCGTGACTGCACTTCGCGGCTGTCGGCCGCGTGCGCGGGAACTACAGCAGCAGCCGCTGTGATTGCGAGGACGGCGGCCAGCATAGCCTTCATGCCGCGTGTACGGTTCTTAGAGATCGAAAAAGAAGTCATGTATGCCCCATCAAATTGGAATCTGTTAATGGGGTTATCGGCGATCGGGCGCGGAACATCAGCAGCCCTACCGTCATTTGATACAGGTCTCCCAAGTTCATCCATATCTGCAACTTACTAGAAGCGGAAACGATACCTCACCTCCCCGGAGATCATCCGGGGATCGTTGTAATGAAAGCCTCCAATCGTAATCGAGTTGTCGAGCAGCACGCGATGATCGGTCGCATTGATCACGTTCACTGCCACTCTCCAGCGATCTCCCAGGCGCCGTCCGGCCTCCAGATCGAACGTGGTGTGCGCCGGCAGATAACGTCCCTGATAGGGACCAATTCCGGATCCAGCAAGGCCATTGTGAAAGCCCGAACCGTAGTACACGTTGCTGGAAAACCAGGTTTGTCCCGGGAACCGAATGGTGAATCCCGTGTTGAGCGTATTCCGCTGATCGTGATCCACCGGTACGTAGCTGTTCCCCAACTGGCATTCGGGATCATCCGCAATGGAGCAGGTAAACCCACCGATGATATTGCCCCTCTGCTCGGCAATCTGGTTGGAGTACGCCAGGTGAAATTGTCCGAAACGTAGTCTCGCCGGAGAACGCAACGTCATCTCCCAGGCGCGAACCAGCGCCCCATCGATGGCGATCGGAAAGTACAGGTTGGACTCTCCCAGGCTTGCGTGGTCCAGGAAGTTGTTCACCCTGCTCTTGAAAGTATCCACATCAAGAGTCCACCCCTTGTAGGGAACCTGGAGGCCGAACTGGTGCTCCTCATCCCGCTCCGAAGCCAAAGCCGTGAAGGTGTTCTGCCCCTCGGCAGACTGTCCGGCATAATTCAAGACCGCACTCGAGACCGTCTGTACCGGCGCTGGCTGGAAGAAGTGCCCATAGAACCCACGAAGAGTCCAGTGCAGCCGGGGGATCTCGACCGTAGCTCCCAATCTGGGGTAAACCGCTGTCTCGTTCATCCCAGCGCGGTTGATCGAGAACCGCTCCCCCGCCAGCAACGCGATGTAGCGACCCACCTGGACATGATCGGCGACGTAGAACTCAAGCAGCGCCGCGCTCGCATCTGAGCCCACGCGGGGCTGCGAACTTCCGCTCCCGTCATTGACCTGCGCTCCATACTCATCGTGTTCGGCTTGATAAAAGGAGTAGAAGCCGCCGGAAAGGTCGTTTCCCTTTCCACTGAGATGAGCGTCCCCTTGTCCGCCCGCGTAGTTCGATCTCTGATGCCACGTTGTTGCGACTGGCAGGTCGTTGGCCGCGGAATCGTAGTCCGCCTGATTCAGGTGGTAGAAGGGCGCGAACGAGACCGATCGATTGGGTGACAGCGTGTGCAGCCAGTTCGCGATCACGAATGCATCTCGCTCAGCCTGCCGGTCCCGCAGACCGAACGACTGATAGTACTGGCTCGCTTGCTCCCAGTCGGTCGCATCCGGATCGTACGGAATCTGAAAGTCATCCTGCCGAAACTGGGTATCGAGCCGCACCTGGTCCCGAGCCGTCTGGTTGCGGATCAAAGAGCCAAATGCGCTCACCGAGTTCGTCGCATCATGGTGAATCTGCGGCACCGGCGTGGCCAGACCGTAGTTGGATCTCGAGCCGGTCAGGCTTGCATACCACGCGGTCCGCTCCGAATGGTCGCCCAGGGAAAGCTGCGCCTCGCCTGAGTACGGATTGCCTCCCACCAGCAGCAGCTCCGCTTCTCGATTGCGTTCGAACCCGTTTCGGGGAAGAACGTTGAATACCCCATAGGTGCGATCGCCCACATCGGAACCGTAGCTGCCACGCTGCGCCTCCAGCGAGTCGATGTCCGACGGATCGATTTGGGGTCCCACATTCGACCCAATCTTTGTATTGGGAATCGAAACTCCATCGATGAGCCAGCTCGTCTGGTGTCCGCCGCGAATGTGCAGCATATCGTGCGTCATATAGGACCCGGGCACGTAATCGGTAATCATCTCCATGCCCAGCGTGCGCGATGCGCCCGGCGTCTGCTCGATCTCCTCACGACGAATCAACGTGGTCGGTGTCACGGTATCCGTAGCATTGCTCGCATCGTCGTGCACCTCCACCGTCTGCGCCTCAGCGCTTACCGCCAATGCAACATGGACCACAGGGTTTGTACCCGAGCTCAAGGTGAGGCCCTCCGTTACCGGTCCGAAACCAGCAGCCTTCACCTCGAGCCGATAGAGTCCCAGCGGGACCGGCGGCAGAACAAATTGCCCGCTAGCATCGGTGACTGCCTGGACGGAAAAATCGGAGCCGCTTGCATGCAACGTAACCTGCGCGCCGGCAATAGGACGATGCCGTGGATCATGCACAATGCCACGCACGCTTGCGAATACCGTGGCCAACGCCGGAACTGCCATGGCCAGGCACACGCCCACCAAAACCCTGAATGTACGTCTCAACGCGCAAACCCTCTCGCCAGCCGCTACGGCCGGAACAGAACATGAGCCAGTTTGAATCGAAGTAATTAGGCGCGCGTGCTGGTCGGAGGTCCGCGTCCAAAGATGCCGCGCGCCCGTCGTACCTCAACGACGCCCCGGCTCATCTCTCTCGCGGCAAGCTGGAGATCTCGCTGCCAGGTTCCCGGCGCGGAAGACGGGAGAGCGGAGAAAGAGGGCAAACCGTCGCGCTGTCCTCGGGGATAGCTTGGACAATGCGACGGAGCATGCCAGACGGGGGATCCGCCGGCTCCGGTCCCATCCTGGGACATGCTGCAGTGGTGTGATCCATGACGTCGGCAGCACGCCGGCAACTGCGGATCCTCCCCTTTGGCAAGCACAGCCGTAAGCAAGGGGAATCCGAAGACCGCCACCAGGATGATGGAAACGAGCCGCCGCATCTGAATTCATGCTACAGGAAGAGGTACCCCCAGCTTCGGTGAGCAGCCACCCTCCGAATTCCTCAGGTATCATCTGGGCATTGCCTCATTTTTCAGTGCGAGGAACCCCAAGGTGTCTGAAGCAGCCAAGCGATCGTCCCATTCCACTTCCGCTCCCTCGGCCAAGGACGCGTCGTCCCGCCGCCCCCTGCGTGTAGCCCTGTTTGGCTTTGGAACCGTAGGCAGTTCGGTCGCCCGCATCCTCACCGAGTCCAAGCCCGAAGGCCTGCAGCTGACCCACATCGTCAATCGCAACGTCAGTCGCAAGCGCGTCAACTGGGCCGCTTCTCACGTGGAATGGACCGATGATGCCGAAAAGGTGCTCGCCTCAGACACCGACGTCATTGTGGAACTGATCGGCGGCCTGGATCCTGCCCACCTCTGGGTGCGCCGCGCGCTGGAAGCAGGCAAAAGTGTCGTTACCGCCAATAAGAAGTTGATTGCCTTTCACGGCGTAGAGTTGGAACGACTCGCCGCTGCTCATGGTGGCCACCTGAAGTACGGCGCCGCAGTTGCCGGGGGCATCCCCGTCATTCCCGGCCTTGAGCAAGGATTGGCTGGCGATCGCATCGACCGCATGGAAGGAATCCTCAACGGCACCTGCAACTTCATCCTCAGCAAGATGGAAGATGGAGCCGAGTACGCCCCTGTGCTCAGTGCGGCGCAGGCCAATGGCTATGCCGAGGCGGACCCTACTGAAGACGTTTGTGGATTCGACGCACGTGCCAAGCTGGCTATTCTCATGCGTCTGGCGCTGCGCGTTGAAGTGGATCCGGAAGAGATCACTCCCCGTCCCATCACCGCCGTCTCAGCCGTGGATTTCAGCTACGCCCGCGACCTGGGTTGCACGATCCGCCAGATCGCGCGCGCTGATCGCACCGACGGCAAGGTGGCTGCGACTGTCGGGCCCATGCTCGTCGATCTGCGATCTCCACTCGCCTGGTCCCGGGGCACTGAAAACATGGTGATCCTCAGCGGCCACTACGGCGGAGACGTAGTCTTCTCCGGTCACGGCGCCGGCGGACACCCCACTGCCGTCGCAGTCGTTAGCGACCTGCTGGCGCTGGCCCATGGCTCACGCCGCGTGGAGATCCCTTCCACCAAGGCTCGTATCGGCGGAGAGTTCGAAGTACCCCACTACATTCGCTTCCTGGTCAATGACCGCCCCGGCATCGTTGCCGAGATCACCGGTGCCTTGGCCAAGGAGCACATCAACATTCGCGCCATCGTGCAGAAACCCGGCTACCCGGCTCATGCCCTGCCCTTTGTCGTGACTGTCGAGCCCTGCAAGTCCTCGGCTCTGCAGCGCGCCCTGGAGACCGTGCGCCACCTGGACTGCATGCTTGAACCGCCCCTTGACCTGCAGATCTTGGAGTAGGACTGCCAGCGAAAGCTGCAGCCAACCGCGAGGAAAATGGGATAGACTCGGGCTCAGGCCCCAGAAGGAACTGGATAACTACAGATGATCGACAAGATTTATCGATGTGAGATTTGTGGAATCGAAAGTGAACACCCGGTGCGCTGGATCATCATCCACTGCTCTGACGCCCAGCTCACCATCTTCAAATGGACCCCAGAGGCGGCTGACGCTCCCCATGCACGCCACTACTGCGGCGAAGCACACGCCCAGGTGTACATTAGTCGCTGGTTCCAGTCCGTTTGCCACTGATCATTAAGCAAAGCTTGGCGCGGAGCTTACGCGAGCTGCTTTGCCGGGCCAGTCGACTCTCGCACGACCAGCTCTGGCGTCATTACGATCTCTGCCGGGTACTGCGCCTCGCGATCGCGGATCCGATCCAATAGCACTTGCGCACCGCGCTTTCCCATCTCCATCAAGGGCTGTCTAACGGTGGTCAGCGAGGGCATGGAAAAGGCCGCCGATTGAATGTCGTCGAATCCCACTACCGACACATCGTGCGGAACAGATAATCCCGCATCCTTCAACGCGCGCATCGCACCAATCGCGGAGATGTCGTTGAAGCAGAACACCGCCGTGAAATCCCTGGTCTTCTCCAACAGCCCCGCCATCGGTTTGTAACCGATCTCCGGCGCCATCGGATGCTGCCCTGTCTTGAGCGACCAAGCACTCGTGTCAATGCGGATGGCCAACGATGGATCAATCTTCAGGCCTAGCTCAGAAGCGACCTGTTGAATGCTCTCCCAGCGATACTCCGAGTCTGGAATCGCCTTCGGGCCTCGCATAAAAGCAATATGCCGGTGCCCCAAGTCATAGAGATGCCGGAGCGCCTGCTCTACGGCAGCATGATGATCGAGAACAATATTGGTCACGTTCTCTGCCGCCCCATGCCCAGAGATCGCCACCACGGGTACCGGGACGTCAATCGCATCGGCGGGCGTGTTCAACAACAGGAAGCCGTCCACTGCGCGCTCAACCAACATGCGCGGATACTGCTCGATCAGTTCTTTCTTCCAGTCATGGCAAGCGGTGAAATAGAAGTAGTGCGCAGCCGTCAGCTCCTGCACAACACCGCTCATGACCCGGGTAAAGTAGCCTTCGCTTAGATCCGGAGCCAGCACGCCCACGCTCATCGACTTGCTCTGCCGCAGCGACCGCGCAAAGTAGTTGGGCCGGTAATTTAGCCGTTGAGCCGCCTCCATCACTCGCTGGCGCGTCTCCGGCGGTATGGACTTGGCCGAAGGCGAGTTATTCAGAACCAGGGATACCGTCGTCTGCGACAGCTCCAGATGCTCTGCAAGCATGCGCAGATTGACATGTCCCGCTGGCGTTGTACTCTTTCCTTTTGCCATGTTGGAGTTGTAACACGATTTACTAAAAGTCGAAACATTTCTTCCGGGCCAAAACGTGCCACATCAGATTCGCCCCGCCTCACTGCCCCACATCGACCCGGTTTGATCCGGAATGCAGTGGAATGGACCTCCCCTGAAGCACAAACTCCCCTGACAGATTTCCTGGCAAGGTAACCGTGCCCGAGACGCCTCCAGCTGTCTTGCGCAAGTTCACTTCGATCTTTCCCCGCGGATGCGGATAGACGGCATTCACCTCCGGCAAATTACCCAAGTGCGGCGCGATTCGAACCGTCGCGAAACCTGGTGTAGCGGGTTGAACTCCGGCTACCAGCGTCAGCAGGTCATAGATCGGGTGGGCAGACCATGCATGCGAGTCAGAACGCGTATTACCCGGCTCCTCGGGCCAGGTGCTGAAATGGAGACCCAGAAGTTTGCGCCACGGATCGAGAGCCTGGAGATACTCATCCCCCATTCCCGCGTGATCCAGCGCGCGCGCAAGATAGAAACGGAAATAATGCGAGGCGCTCAGTATGCCATCGGGCGTGGTGCCGGGCTCGATCGGCAAGATCTTGTGCATCACATCCGACTGCCGATCCTTGGGAACCACATCGTAAAGCACGGCCAGCACGTTGGCCTGTTGGCTGAAGACGTTTTTGTCAGGATTGTCAGCAAGTAATCCCTTTTCGCTGCTCCAGCATTCTCCGTACAACGCGCTGCGCACATGCTCTGCCCTGGCCCGGTCCCGCGCGCCCAGCGATTTATCCCCCAGGCTCTCTTCCAGGTCCGCCGCATCCTTGAGCGCGCCCAGATACTCCAGCGTGGTCATGCAGGACTCGTCCTTCGCACTGTACGTCGGAATGGTGCCGGAAGAGACCCAGTCGATGAAGCTCCACCACGGCAGCTTCTGCAGCAATCCATCCGGATTCTCGTGCTGCGCAAACCAGTCGAGCACCGCGCGCTCTCCCATGAGCGACTCTCGCACCGGGGCCGGATCCGGACGGTACATCCACCAGTCGTGCAGCATGCCGATCCATATCAGCGAGAAGGTCGGAATGTTCTGGGGCAACGAGCTGGGATAGCGGCTGCGCGTGATTCCCTCGGGAATTCGCGAGTCGTTGAACGCTTCCAAAGCCTGGCGGCCCAGCCGGTCATCGCCCGCCACGGCGTAAGAGATCAACGCTTGGATCCGCGTGTCGCCAACATACTGAAGCTGCTCCCAGTAAGGCGTATCCATATAGGTCTCGTGCGCGTCGAGCCGGGCCGTGCGCCAGCTGATCTCCCAAATCTTGTCCAGTTGCGCATCACTGCTCGCAAACTTGGCTTGTTCTTCGAAGGGATAGGCCGTAAACCAAGCCTTCAGAGACTCCAAAGTCAGGGGCGAATCTCCAGTTTCGATATCCAGATCCACGTATCGCCATGTCCGCCACCAGAGCGGCTCAAATACGCGGTGCTCACCCCCGTCGGGCAGAAAGCTGTCCCGCAGTCCCAAGGCTCTCCGCTGGCCGACCTCGTCCCGGTCCCCTTTGTGCAAGTGCTCATCGTAGAGCGCTTCAGAATAGGTCAGCCAGATCCGGCTTCCCTTCCCGCCGGAGACCGTCAGTTCCGGGTAGGCGGTAGTCAGCGTCTTCCGATCCAGCAGCACGTGCACATGACGATTTGCTGGAACGGTTAGCTCTGCCTGCGGAAATTGCTGGCCGCCTGAGAGGTCCGTGCGCACCACTCTGCCCGCCTCCGTGGCCGAGTACTCCATGTGCGGCAGGCGGTCTTCTACCAGACTCCAGGGATTGTCCCCCGTAGTATCTGCCGAGTGTCCCCGGTTAGTTCCTGGATAGATGCTGTCTCGCATCGGGTCGCCTGCCTTCACCCACGCGCCCCCCGAACCCGGATGCTGCCAGCTCCAGTCGTATTTCGCGGAATCCAGCTCCTCGCCCGGACCCGCCGCCATGTATTCCTTGATCGATACGGAAGACCGGTCCAGGGGATGCTGCCCGGGCTCCTGTTCCACCTCCCACCCCGCGGGGGTACTGATTCCCTGGTCTCCAGTAGCCTCGCTCTCCAAAAGGAAGGCGGTTCGGTCGCTCATCTGGGCGATGGGCGCGAAGACGCCGAAGTTCCAGACTGTGGCCGTGATCCAGTTTTCTCCAGGCTTCAAGAGGGGAGCCAGATCGAACCGCTCATAACGCCAGTGCCCCAGATCGCCCCGGGCGGGGCCATCCCCGACCCGCTTCCCATTCACATACAAGATGAAGCGGTTGTCCGCGCTGACGCGCACGGGATAGCTGGCTGGAATCTGCCCCAGTTTCAAGACACGCCGAAAATGGAGGACGATTGGCTCTCGCAACGGCGCCGTCGGATGCGTGATCCAGGAGGCATGCCACTCCCGATGCGGAGCATCCAGGGATTCAGGAGACTGGGCTGTGACGAAAGAAACTCCCAGGAGTGTTCCGAAGATAACCAAAAACAGGCGCATGCGTGACCCTTCCCCTTTTCGCTCCCCAGCTTAACCGACCCGACCCCATTTTCATCGCTGTATGCATCTGATTTTGCGGGCTTGTAACCTCGCATTCATATAATCCAGATAGCCTGACAAAGGTGATCGGTCAAGTGCCAGAGATTCGCGCTACGCAGGTCCAGCTCCCGCCTCAATCAGTCCCTTCGGTGCCCTCTTCCCGGCAGGGAAAGCACTCTCCCGAGGGCTCCGAGGTGCGCCGCTTTCTTCTCTCCCGCGGCAACTCGGCTTTGGCCGACAAGTGCTTCCATATCTTGATGTTGCTCTGTGCACTGAGCATCTTCGGGATCGTCGTGCTCATCGCCATTGAGCTGATGCGCCGATCGGGCTTGGCCTGGCACACCTTCGGCTTCAAGTTCTTTGTCAGCGCCGACACGGATGCCTACACGCATCTCAAAAACTACTGGGACCCGGTTAACGGACATTTCAGCGCGCTGCCCTTCGTCTACGGCACGTTGATCACATCGTTTCTCGCGCTGTTCTTCGCAGTGCCTCTGGCCATCGGGCTGGCCATCTACCTCACCGAGATGTGCCCTCGCGGATTGCGCAACGTTCTCGCCTTCATCACCGAACTGCTCGCCGCCATCCCCAGCGTGATCTACGGCCTTTGGGCGGTGTTCGTGCTGGTGCCGATCCTCCGCCAGTACACCAATCCATGGCTCTTCAAGACCTTTGGCTGGACCGGCCTGTTCACAGATGACAATCCGACCGGCCTGGGCTATCTGACGGCTGGCATCATTCTGGCCATCATGATTCTGCCCATCATCTCCTCGCTCACGCGCGAAGTGATGAGTGCCGTGCCGCACTCCCAACGCGAAGCCGTTCTGGCCTTGGGCGCAACCCGCTGGGAGATGATCCGAGTGGGCGTCCTGCGCAATGCACGCATCGGCATCGTCGGCTCCATCATTCTGGGACTGGGCCGTGCACTGGGTGAAACCATGGCCGTCACCATGGTCATTGGCAACACCGCCGAGATTCATAAATCGTTGCTGGCCAATGGCGCCTCCATGGCTTCGGTGATCGCCAACGAGTTCGCTGAAGCCTCGGGTGACCTGCACCGCAGCGCTCTCATCGAGATCGGACTGGCGCTCTTCCTGGTCACCATCATCGTTAACGCTCTGGCCCGCCTGCTGGTCTGGGCTGTCACTCGCGGCGCTCCGGCCCGGGCGCACTGAGGAGAAAGCTTTGAAACTCGGAGACAACTCCTTCCGGTCCCGACTGCGCGCGTTCACCGACCACGCCATCACGGTGCTTGCTGTCCTGGCTACCATCCTGGTCGTGGCGCCCCTCGTGGCCATCTTTGCCTATCTTTTGTTTAAGGGCGCAAGCTCCCTGAATCTGAACTTCTTCACCAAGATTCCTAAGCCCCCGGGCGAAC
>CBJOJD010000187.1:0-10068 GCA_966443485.1 uncultured bacterium
GAGGACCACAAGGTAGTCTCGATCCAGCGTCTCGCAGAGATGCGGCAATTCTCCCCGGAGATGGCGCAGCAGGTGGCTCACATCTTGCATCGCCGCCTGGAGAGCGTGGGCGATACGGCGCGCAAGAGCTACTCCGGATTCAAGGCCGTTGCCGATCTGCTCAACCGCCTCAATGCGGAAGAGTCCAAACACATTCTGGAGACGATCGAAGACAGTCAGCCGGAGCTGGCGCTCAGCATCCGCAACCTGATGTTTACGTTTGAAGATCTCGTCACCGTGCCCGCAGCCACCATCCGGGAGATTGTGTCGGGTGTGGACAAGCGGCAGTTGGCGATGGCTCTGCGCGGCGCGAACGAGGAGCTGCGAGCGCACGTGTTCAAGGCGATGAGCTCGCGCGCAGTGGAGATGTTGAAGGAAGACATGGAAGTGCTCGGCCCGGTGCGCTCACGTGAAGTGACGCAGGCGCAGCAGGAGATTCTCAACCTGGCCCGGCGCCTGGAGGCTGAGGGCAAGGTCATCTTGAAGCTGGAGACCGGCGACGAGATGCTGGCCTGAGGGGCAGCGCAGAGCGCGGGAGATGTAGATGCGATTGACCGGCGGGGGACGGAAGCGACCAGTGACAATTCAGGCTTATGAGTACCAGTCCGGGCCGGAGATCGAGCTGCCATTCTGGCAGGCTTGGGGCGAGATGGACGACCTCGAGGCAGAGGCTTCGCCGGAAGAGGTGAAGGCCAAGGCTAAGACTGCGGCAAGCAGCGAGCAGCTTTCGGCTGAGTTTCAGATGCGCTTGCAGGAAGAGACGAGGCGCAGCTATGAGGCGGGACGAGCCCAAGGCATCCAAGAAGGGCGCATGGTCGAGCGCGAGGCGCATTCCAGTGCCATTGCCGCCACCGAGCAGCAGCGTCTTCATCACATGGCGCAGTTGACCGAACAGTTTTCACAGGCACGCGAGCGCTACCTGCACTCGGTTGAGCATGAAGTCGTCAAGCTGTCGATGGCGGTGGCAGCGCGTATTTTGCGCCGCGAAGCGCAGATGGATCCATTGCTGCTGTTGGGCGCGGTGCGCGTTGCGCTGGGGCAGCTCTCCGCTTCCACCAAAGTGCGGTTGCGTGTGCCGCAGGGCGAACTGCAGCTCTGGACTGAAGCGATGGCTCTGTTGCCGAAGCTCTCCTCTCGCCCTGAAGTTGTGCCTGGCGAAAACATGCGTCTGGGAGACTGCGTGATCGAGACCGAGATGGGATCGGTGGACTTGGGCGTGCGGGCGCAGCTGAATGAGATTGAACGCGGTTTCTTCGACCGCGCGGGGGCTAGCTCGGGGGCTCCGCCACAAAGCGTGATGGAAACGGAGTCTCACGGATGACGCCTTTGCTCGGACCCTATTTTCAGCGATTGGAACGTGGTCAGCCTTGGCGTTGGCGAGGGCAGGTCCTGGAGTCGGTTGGACAGACGATCGAATCGTCCGGGCCACTGGCGTCGGTTGGCGAGTGCTGCGAGATCATCGATCAGTATGGACGTCCGCATCGCGCGGAGGTCATCGGCTTCCGTGGTTCGAATGTTTTGTCGATGCCGGTAGAGAGCACGGAGGGGATTCGCTTCGGGGATGCGGTATCAGCGCTTGGCGTGCATCCGGAGATTGAGGTCGGTCCCGCTCTCATGGGCCGGGTTCTGAACGCTCTGGGTGAGCCGATCGATAACGGCCGTCCTCCCATGGTGTCCTCGTCGATGTCGCTGGACGGAGCAGTTCGTGCGCCGCTCGACCGAGTTCCGATCAAAACCCCGTTGGGCACGGGCATTCGCGCTCTCGATGCGTTGCTCACCGTAGGCCGCGGCCAGCGCGTGGGTATCTTTGGCGGATCCGGTGTAGGCAAGAGCACCCTGATCGGCATGATGACGCGAAATACCGAGGCTGATGTCACCGTGGTTGGCCTGGTGGGTGAGCGCGGCCGTGAAGTAGGAGAGTTTCTGGAAGACGCTTTGGGCGAAGAAGGACGGGCTCGTTCGGTGGTGGTGGTTTCGACCTCCGATCAGTCTCCTCTTTTGCGCATGCGTGCGGCACTGGCCGCCACCACTGTCGCGGAGTACTTCGCGGCGCAAGGCAAGCATGTGCTGCTGGTGCTCGATTCGCTGACGCGTTTCGCCATGGCTGCGCGTGAAATTGGCCTGGCTGCCGGCGAGCCGCCCACAGCGAAGGGCTACACGCCTTCAGTATTTACACGGCTGGCAAAGCTGGTGGAGCGCACGGGGCAGTTTCGAACCGGCTCCATTACCGCCTTCTACACCGTCCTGATGGAGGGTGACGACCAACAGGATCCGCTGGTGGATGCGGTTCGGTCGCTGCTGGATGGGCACATCGTGCTTTCACGTGCACTGGCCTCCGAGGGATGGTATCCGCCCATTCAGGTGCTCGACTCCATCAGCCGTTTGATGCCGGCGGTGGCTGATCCCGCGCATCGTCAGAATGCGGCGCTGATGCGCAAGCTCATGGCGATCTACGCGCGTTCCGAGGACCTGGTGCGCATTGGAGCCTACAAGGCAGGGACAGACCCCGACCTGGATCGGGCACTGCGCGCTCGCAATGCCATCCGGACATTTCTTACCCAGGACTCTCAGGAACAGGTGCACTTCGATGAGGCCGTGGGCCGCCTCGGGGCTCTAGCCTCCGAGGTATAAGATGTCGGTCTCCCGCAGCCTTCGTCGCCTTCTTCGCATTCGCGATCTTGAAGAGGAGCAGTTGCGCACGGCTCTGGAGTCGGCGATGGGCGAGCTGCACTCGCTTGAGAATGCTCTCACCTACGCGAAGATCCGCGAACAAAAAGGTATCGAGCTGCTGAGAAGCGGCGTCCGCGATGGCGAGCTGGACCAACGCCAGGCAGGCATGGTGGAAGCCTACGCGGGGCAGCGGACCGCGGCTGCGCTGGTGCCGCGCATCGTGTTGGCGCAGGAGAACGCCGAAGACATCCGCCAGGAATTCTTAGAAAAGCGGGTGGAGCGCCGGCAGGCTGAGACGCTGATCGAATCGGCGCAGGCGCTTGAGGCGGTGGAAGCGGCTCGTAAGAGCCAGGATGCATTGGATGACTGGTATCGCGGCCGCCTTTACAGGGCGGCTCTTGAAGAAAATGCCAATGAGAAAATCTCAGGGCGAGAGGGAGCGCAGGAGCGCCGCAGGGACTTGGGTGAGCTTTGATTAAAGGCACCGCATAAATCGGGGCCCTCGAGCTAAGAAAGTGCAGGAAATATCCTGACAAGCCTCTAAGACAGTGAATAAGTAGTTTGGCACGCAAGCTGCACTATATCCGGGCATGACGTTGAGTGCAGGACTAGAAGTTGGCGGAGCGGCTCCGGGTTCATCGGGAGCTCACCTCTCCGGAATGTCGAAAGGGTCTGCCAGTGCAGCAGGATCTTCGGCGATGGCGAGTTTCCGTTCCGGATGGGAGCAGCTCCTTGCCTCGCTGGGAGAGCAGGACGGACAGGATTTAGGTGGGACGGCGTCCGGCACCGGCTCGGGGGATGGGGCGGCGGCTTCATCAGCCAAGACTGCGAACGGCCAAGTGAGTGCCGGAAACCAGCTTGTGGAGAAGGGAGCGCCCGACACTAAGGCAGCTTCTGCGCATCTGCCCGCAAACATGCGTCCGGTTCTTCGCAATGACGTAACGCCGCAGTTACAAGAGGCGGTCGAGCAGAACGCTAGCGCAACTTCTGGCGCGATTGCAAAACCCGGCGCAGCAGGCAACGATAAGGGTTCGTCCAAGTCGGAAAAGAACGGCAGTAAAGAGACACCCTCGACCGGGCAAACGGGAGTGCTCACGCCGCAGTCGGCTGCCATCGTGCCGCAGAATCTGATAGGAGCAGCTCCTGTCCTGGTGAACGCCGAACCAGCAGCGAAGCGAGCTGGCGAGAATGCTAGCGGTTCTGCGCAGGTTGGTGAGGCCGGCTCAGCAATTGCCGGTTCGGCAGCGGGTTGGACCGCGCAAGATGCGCTGTCTGCAGCTGGGAACAGCGATGCAAGCAGCGTGGCGGGGGCCCGCGATGGGACCGCTCTGCACGCAGGCGGTACGAAAGCAGAAGAGGGGCACGCTGGCGTAGATGCCCACAGTTTAGTAGAGGCAAAGACCGGGCACGGCCTCGATGTACATCCTGATCTGAGCAGCGACTCGTTGCACACAGATGCGGGTACTACATCCGGTTCACAGAGCACGAGTTCGCCAGACGCGAGCGCGCAGGCAGCAGCGCGTTCCGCACAGATCACGGTCCAGCAAGCTCTCGCGGGCAAAGACCACGCAGCACCCGTGCCGTCCGCCGATGCTGCTTCAGTGCAGGCGGCAGCAAACGATGCAAGCAGCGCGAGTGCTAGCCCGGTGGCGAATCCGTCGGCGGCGCGCGTAGAGACAACCGCCTCGGTGAAGGCCGCAGCTCGGACCTCTGTCGGAGGTGTCGCTGCAACCCACGCGGGGACATACACAGTGCACAACGCAAGTACGGTGGCGCACCAGGATCAGATCGCCAATCAGGCGACAACCCATGTCGGCACCGATTCGACCGGCTCTGTAGTTATGCGCGATGTGCCCGGTGGAACGGGATCGAGCGATCGCCAGAGCGCGGCAGGGAGCAGCGGGGACGGAGAGCTGTTCGGTACCCGCGACACGTTTTCCGCGTTGGACTCGGGCACCGCGATGCCCAAGACGAGTTGGATCCACGCCAATGCGCGGCAGGCAGAAGCCGGGTATCTGGATCCGAATCTGGGATGGATCGGGGTTCGCGCTGAGACTACGACGAATGGTGTTCATGCAGCCCTGGTCGCGGGCAGTTCGCAGGCGGCCGAAGCGTTGGCTGGACACGTGAGTGGAGTGGCCCAGTATCTGCAAGAGAACCACGGCACCTCGGCCACAGTGACGATGGCGCCGGATTGGCAGCAACAAGGAAATGGCGGTATGTCGCAGGGGAACGCACCCGATCACCGTGGCCAGAGCCATGACGGCGGGCAAACCAGCGGGGTGTCTGCAGCGCGTGTGATGAGCACCGTGCAGGCGCCTTCCAGCGTGCAAGCCGCAGCCGTAGTGAATTCGAGTTTAGGGACGGGGTCGCAGATTTCAGTAGTGGCGTAGGCGATCCACAGCACAGACGAATCAACGATCCGTTCCATTGAGCACAAAGGGACGACAGAGAGGTAGGGAGGACGAATGTCAGCAACCACAGGGATTTGGAATCAAGCAACGGCTCAGAACTCGCTCATGGGAGTGCGAGCGGCCAGTACCAGCGGCAGCAGTTCTAGCTCCAGCAGTTCGAGTACGAGCGCCAATATCGGGGCAAACGACTTTCTCACCCTGTTGGTGACGGAGATGCAGCACCAGGATCCCACTTCGCAGACGGATCCGAACGAGTACGTGAACCAGCTGGTGCAGGTCAACAGCCTGGAGCAGCTGATCAGCATCAACCAGACGCTTACCGGGGCCTATGGCTCCACATCTTCGAGCAGCACCAGCACGGGGTCTACCCCGGTTACAACGAATCCCGTAACAGCTGGGGCGCAGAGTTCATCAGCGAGCCCCATGGCTCAGGCTGCCAGCCACCAGCCCGTGGTACAGCTTGGCAACATCGCCTCTGCTGTGCAGTCCATGACTTCGAATGCCTTGCCGGGCAGTTTCCACGGAGCGGCTGCACCAGCCGGTGGCAACCTGTCGGTTCCGACGACCAACCCTGCGGCGCTCCGTGTCGCACAAGCTCTCGGCGGACGCTAGCGCGCCGGCTGACGATTCCCTATAACGCAGTTTGGCCGCGCAGGCCGCAAATTTGAGATTCACGATTTAGAGGAGATACACGATGGCGAGTTTTAGCATTCCCCTGACCGGGCTCGAAGCCGATTCGACGGCCCTCAACACGATTGCCAATAACCTTTCCAACATGAACACCACCGCCTACAAGGCCCAGACTGCGCAGTTTTCCAATCTCTTCTATCAGCAGCTGGGATCCTCGGGTTCGGGTGATCCGATCGAAGTTGGTGCCGGTTCCCAGGTCGCTTCGACCCAGACCAGCTTTACCGAAGGCTCGATCAGCTCGACCGGGCAATCGACGGATATGGCAATCGATGGTTCGGGCTTCTTTGTGGCCAATGACAACGGTTCGACCGTGTACACCCGGGCGGGGAATTTCACGCTCGCTTCGAACGGCAATCTGACCACCCAGGGTGGTGCGGACATCATGGGCTATCCCGCCGTGAACGGCGTGGCCAACACCAATGCTCCTCTGGCGGCGATCAATATTCCCACCGGCCAAGTCGAGGCTCCCAAGGCCACCGGCAGCTTCACGATGACGACCAACCTGAACGCGGACACCAGCTCCTCGAACACGTTCTCGAACCAGATCAAGATTTACGATTCGCTGGGTATCGCGCACCAGGCGACGGTGAGCTACACCAACACTGGAACGAACACCTGGAGCTACTCGGTGTCTCTTCCTGCGTCAGAGTTCACCTCGGGCGTGTCCACTCCCGTGACCGGGACCATGGCGTTTGATGCCAGCGGCAATCTGACCACCATCACCCCCACTGCGGGTGCACCTCAGACGGTGGGTACGGCGACGGGCGATGTCTCCTCGATTCCGGTCTCTTTCACTGGATTGAAGGATGGAGCCAACAATCTGACCATGAACTGGAATCTGCTTGGTTCAAGCGGCACGCCGGTCATCAGTCAGGTGGCTGCGCCTTCCGCGGTTAGCGCGACCGACCAGGACGGCTATGCCAGCGGCCAGTACGAGAGCTTCAGCGTGGGTTCAGACGGCAAGGTTTCGGTGAAGTTCTCCAACAACGAGACGCTGGTTGTCGGCCAGCTGGCTTTGGCCAACGTCACCAATCCCCAGGGTCTGCAGATTCTCGGCGGCGGCAACTACGCCGTGACCCGCGCCAGCGGTGCGGCGACGATCGGTGTGGCGGGAACGGGCGGACTTGGCACCGTGGACGGCGGCGCTTTGGAAGGATCCAACGTCAACATCTCGGCTGAGTTCTCCAACCTGATCGTGGCGCAGCGTGCGTTCGAAGCCAACTCCAAGGCCGTTACGACCTTCGACACGGTGACCGAGCAGACCATCCAGATGATCCACTAATCGGTTCGATCTATACCTAAATTAAGAGCAGCAAATGAGGCCTCGCCATCTATAACGGCGGGGCCTCTTATACGTTTGGCGGACCTCTACGGCACGATTCATATTTGCCAGGGGTGATTTAATGAGGAGTGGCAAGTCTAGAGAATTTTCGCCTGGTGGTATTCCGAGCAGTGGCCCGGCAACGAAGTTTTCGCAAGGCGGCGGAAGAGCTTTATCTCACCCAGCCCGCGGTAAGTCTGCAGATCAAGGCCCTGGAAGAGGACCTTGGCGTCCAGCTATTCGACCGCTCGGGCTCGCAGATCCAGCTTACGAGGGAGGGGCAGATCCTCCAGGGGTATGCGGATCGGTCCGCGGAACTCTTAGCGAGCGCCGCGCAGGAGATTGCATCCGCAGCTGGAGAACACGCGGGACGCCTGGCCCTGGGCGCCTCCACGACGATTGCGCAGTATGTTTTGCCGAAAGTATTGGGTGAGCTACGCAAGTCCTATCCGCTGATTGCTCCCACGCTGATTTCCGGCAATACGGAAGACATCGTCCAGCTCCTGGAGGAGCAGAAGATCGATGTTGGCTGCATTGAAGGTCCGGCGCGCAGCCGCGAGATCTTTGTGGAGCCTTTTCTGCTGGACGAACTTGTCATGATCGTGCCGGCGGCCCACGAATGGGCAGAGCGGGGTCAGGTACAGCTGAAAGACATTCCGGCCGTGCCACTGCTGATGCGCGAGCGGGGTTCGGGGACGCGCGACGTGGTGGAGCGTGAGCTCGAGCGGCATGGACTGAAGCGCCGCGCACTCCAGGTTGTGATGGAGCTGGACTCCACAGAGGCGATCAAGTCTGCGGTGGAGGCGGGTCTGGGGGTGGGGTTTGTTTCTCGCTGGGCTCTTGCCAAGGATTCTCGGCTCGGCGCAAGCGTCAAGGTGATCGATGTTGCCGGCCTGAAGATACGCCGCGATTTCTTTCTTGCGCGGCGGGCTGGTCCGGAGCCGCAGGGGATTGTTGCGGAGTTTCGCCGTTTTCTGCTTCGCTCTCTCGAGGTCCAGCGCACCGAGCGCTCAAAGACCAAGGCGGCCGATAAGAAAGGCAAATAGCTCATCAGAACTTCTGCTTGGACGCAGAGATCCGGCTTCGGCAGACTCGAAGTATGTCGAAGAGAATCTTTTTCATTGGAATGATTCTGGCAGCAAGCGGTCTGGTGTCGCCACCGATTGCGTTGGCTCTCGGCTTAGCGTACGGCTTCAGTTTTCCTCATCCGTTCCATGTGGAATCCAAGCAGCTGTCGCACTTCTTATTGCAGGCTTCGGTGGTGGGATTGGGCTTTGGGATGGATCTGCACGAGGTGCTGCGCGCAGGGCGCTCGGGCTTTGCCTACACGGCGGCCAGTATCACATTCGCGATGCTCCTAGGCTGGAGTCTGGGCAAGCTGCTCTCGGTGAAACAGCGCGTATCGTTTCTGGTTTCGGCCGGAACAGCAATTTGCGGCGGCAGCGCCATCGCTGCGGTTGGGCCGGTTGCGAACGCGACAGAAGAAGAGATGGCAGTCTCGCTGGGTACGGTCTTTGTCTTGAACTCGATTGCTCTGGTGGCGTTTCCAGCGATCGGAACCATGCTGCATCTGACGCAAACCCAATTTGGACTATGGGCCGCATTGGCCATTCACGACACAAGTTCGGTGGTGGGCGCCAGCGCCAAGTTCGGAGCCGTGGCTCTCACCGTCGGGACCACTGTGAAGCTGGCTCGAGCGCTCTGGATTGTCCCGATGTCGATCGGGACGTCGGCGGTGCAGAGAGGGCAGGGAGGAGGGCGCCTGCGTATGCCCTGGTTCATTCTGCTGTTCGCGTTGGCGGCGGTTGCGAATACGTACCTTCCCGCGCTTGGCCCCGCATATCCTCTGATGAAGCACCTCGGCATCGTGGGCCTCACTGTCACGCTTTATCTGATTGGGACAGGGCTTTCGAAAAAGACGCTGCAGCAGGTCGGGGTCCGGCCCCTGGTGCAGGGGATCACGCTTTGGGTGATTGTGGCTGCTGGCGCGCTACTACTTATCCGTGCGGGTTGGATTCACCTTTAGACGGCTCACGGTCGCGGCGAGGCTTGACCTCAATGAAGAGGCCTTTGGCTTCGGCTAGGGTAGTGCCGTGCGGGTCGAGGATCCTGGCTTCCGTCCAATGTTTCCGGCCCTCGCTGTGGGAGACGCGACCTTGCAGGCGAATGGCGGAGAGCGATGCCACGGGGCGCAGGTAGTCAATCTCCATGTGACGTGTCATCGCCACCAGTCCATGAGATCGAACGGCCTTGCTCATGGTTTCATCCAGAAGGGTTGCGATGATGCCGCCGTGCACATAGCCTGGCGGCCCTTCGTAGGTATCGGGGATCTCAGTGGGGCAGACCACAGAGCCATCTTCTGCCAGGAAGAATTCGAGATGCAAGCCGATGGGATTGGCTTGTCCGCAGCCAAAGCACCGGTTTTGCGCTGCATGGGCCAGGGGCGTCAGATTTTCGCGGGAAACGGTCATAGCTGGCGGTCAAACTCTCAACTTGGCGCGAACTGCGCCATGGCTACAGTGATGTACTTACTCATGATAGAGTGCCGCTCATGGAGTTTCACGTTCGATTCGCGAAAGTACGGGATGCGGGAGACATTGCGCGGGTCCACGTGCAGACTTGGCGGACGACCTACGCTGGAATTCTTCCGGACAGCTATCTGGCGGGACTTGAAGAAGAGGATCGCGCCCAGCTATGGAGAGAACACCTCTCGGCCCACGACGCTGTCTTCCTGGTGGCGGAGCACGCAAACAGGCTGGTCGGTTTCGCATGCGGCGGCAAGCTGCGCAAGCAGATCGGCGACTACACCGGAGAGATCTACGCAATTTATGTGCTGCAGGATTATCAGGGGCAAGGCGTGGGGCGTGAGTTGATGGGAGCGATGGCTGGAGAGCTGCGCAAGAACGGTGTCTTCAGCATTGCGGTATGGGTCTT
>CBJOJD010000188.1:0-10063 GCA_966443485.1 uncultured bacterium
ACGCGGCAGCCGAAGCTGATCCAGCAGGACCTTGCGGGCCAGTGGCTCCCTGCGGGCCAGTGGCGCCGGTCGCGCCGGTAGCTCCCGTTGCGCCGGTGGGACCCTGAATGCCCTGAATCCCCTGAGGGCCTTGCGGGCCAGTTGCTCCCGTTGCGCCGGTGGCACCAGTGGCGCCTGTGGAACCGGCCTGCGCAAGCAGCGCCCATACCGTGCCATCAGTGCCTGGCGTGACGTTTAAGTTATTGGTCACAGCGATCCAGCTGGAACCGTTCAGTGCCACCGCGTCGCCGATGGAATAGGCTGTGCTGCTGCTCCAGGTTCCCTTAAAGCTGACCGGCGGACCTTGTGCACCGGTTGCGCCCGTAGCGCCTGTTGCACCCGTGGCTCCTTGGGGACCAGTCGCTCCCGTCGCGCCGGTGAGACCCTGAATGCCCTGAATTCCCTGAGGACCGGTGGCGCCGGTCGCACCCGTCGCACCCACTTGTGCCAACAGCGCCCAAACCGTGCCGTCGGAGCCTGGCGTGACGTTGAAGTTACCGGTCAAAGCGATCCAGCTGGAACCGTTCAGTGCAACCGCGTCACCGATGGAATAGGCTGTGGTGCTGCTCCAGGTTCCCTGAAAGCTGACCGGCGGACCTTGCGGACCGATAGCACCCGTTGCGCCTGTTGCCCCCGTGGCTCCCGCCGGGCCTTGGGGACCCGTGGCTCCCGTCGCACCGGTAGCACCGGTCGGTCCTTGCGGTCCTTGCGACACCACCGTGATATTCAGCGCCGCCGGATGGCTGGTCTCGTCGTTCTCTTTGGAATCGATCACCACATTGGCAGAGGAGGTCGTCAGAGCCAGGCCGAAGTTGGCGGTGGGCGAGCTGACCCATCCCTGCACCAAAGAGGTGACGTCGATGCTGACAAACTGTCCCGCGCTGGAAGGAGTGAACGTGGTTGCCGCAGAGCCCAGCGTCGGAATCGTGGAGTAAGTCACGCTCGACTCGCTCCAGTTGGATTGAATCGGCTGGACCGAGACCGCTCCCGAAGTATTCACCCGGTTGACGTAGAGGGTGAGGGTGGCCTTGCCGATCTGGCTGGCCGTCGTGCCCGTGGGCAGCGCAGACAAGTCAAACTGCAACAGCGACGTGCCGCTGGAGTTCACGTAGAGGTTCGAGAGCCCCCCGTAGTTCCTGGTCGGAAACGCGCTATTCACATAAGCGTCTCCCGACACAGCCGCCTGGGTGGCATGCGCGGCGCTCGCAGAAATCAGGACCGCACCTACGGCAACAAACGCCTGCAGCCAGGCTCTTCCACTCTTCAACAGATGATCAACCATTCCTCATGCTCTCCCGCGTCAGGCGCCGTTCGTAGACGCACGTCGTCATTGCGCGCGCGCAATCATTTGCGCGCTGCGAGACGCACGAGGATCCAACCAGCGATCTGAACGTTAAACGAACTTAGTGCAGAGCGGGGGAAAAGTGAACGGCGAATTGCTCATCAACATATACGCGATGTCAAACCGCCGAAGCAAGAAATTTCCGATGAAAAGCCGGGGAAGTAATGGAGGGTGGTCCCGATTTGGGGCGCATCAGAGAAGGGACCGCGGCTGACGTTCGGGGAGGCACCGGCCAGGAAGGACGTCACCGGGACGCTGAAAAGCAAAACCGGAGGCAAGCTATCAAGCCTGCTGCCTCCGGTCTAAGAACAATCGCCTGAAAAAAGCGGAAGAGGATACGAATGGATCTAAGCGAGCAGAAGCGTTCCACGTGAGCGGAAGCCGCCCTGATCGCCACCACGCAACAACTCGCTGATCTTGGAATGGTAGGTACGGCTCATCGCCACCTTAAGCCCGTTCACTAGATGCACCGCGAAATCTCCGCGCGACTCCGCACGAACCTCTTTTACGTAGCGAAGGTTGACGATAGCAGAGCGATGCACGCGCAGGAACCATCGCGGGTCCAGACGCTGCTCGATCGATTGCATGGTCTCGCGCAGCAGATGGCTTTCCTTCTCCGTGCAGATGCGCACGTAATTCTCCTCGGCCCCGATCCAGCGAATGTCCGAGACAGGAAGGAAGAGAATGCGTCCTCTGGATTTGAAGACAATGCGCGTGGTGTAGGCATCGTTCGTTCCTTGCTTCGCCGCACCATTTCCATTGCCCGCCATGCTCAACTGCTCCCGCACGCGCTGCACTGCGGCCAGCAGCCGTTCTGCAGTGAAGGGCTTGAGCAGGTAGTCCACGGCCTGCACATCGAAGGCTTCCACCGCATAGCAGTTATACGCAGTCGTGAAGACAACTTGCGGACTCTGAGCATCGCCTGATTGCGCAAGGCCTCGAGCGTATTCAAGTCCCGACATGCCGGGCATACGAATATCCAGGAACAGCAGGTCCGGTCTGGAAGAGTGAACCAGGGAGAGGGCCTCCGAAGCAGATGCCGCTTCGCCGATCACCTCCACGTCCGGCACTTGAGAAAGAAGCTTACGCAGCTTCTGCCGGGCCAGTACTTCATCATCTGCGATTACTGCACGAATGAGCATAAGCTTTGACTCTATTGCCAGGTTGAAAGTTGGAATATAGGGGGCTGCAGTCGCAACATCCTGCTCGCAAATAGAATGCCAAATTTTCGTCTCGCGGGACAGCTCTAAGATGTGTAAGTTAGCTAAACCGGCTCAAAAAACGATTGAGTAGGACTGTCCGCTTCTGATTTGCACTGTTCGAATGCGGACACACACCGCGATCGATTCACGACATCGAACCACGAACGCTGTGTCATTCTCCACGAAATTGTAGATCGCGACGTCGGGCCCGATACAAAACTTGCAGCTCACAACACAGTGATTGCCATTCGTCACTGAATATCGACATTTCATCCCAATCTACGAGAATCTGGACACTTCTTCGACGCAGCGTACACCCACCGCTTCGGTTCTGCGTGAACTCATCCCCGCAGAGCAGATGATGTCCGATCCGTCACCACTCATCACGCACTAAGCGCTGCCGGTCACTTTCGATCAGCCTGGTGATCGCAATGGTGGACTGCGTGCACCCCACAGCGCGGCTGAGATCTTCCCCAGCCCGGAGAACACCATGCATACTCCCCGCCGCAGCCTTCTTGGGCTGCTTGTTCTACTCGTTGCCATTTTTAGCGCGGCCGATCTTTTAGGCCAGGGAATCGTTACCGGTTCGATCGAAGGTACGGTTCAGGATCCCACCTCCGCGATGGTTCCAGGCGCCTCCATCACCGCAATCCAGAACGGCACCAATTCCGTTTTCAAGACCCTCAGCGGAAGCGCAGGCGCATTTCGTCTGCCTGGCCTTCCCGTGGGCACCTACAACGTGAGCATCGAGTCGGCAGGATTCGTCTCGGTCCGCGAAGAAAACGTCATCGTGCAGAGCGGAACCGCCACAACCCTCGGCGTTGTTACGCTGCGGCTCGGTACATCCGAGGCCGTCACCGTGGAGGCCGCAACGGCACTGCTCCAGCCTGACCCGGTTCAGATCAGCACGGAGTTCGATGCCGAGAAGACCTCGAACCTTCCCATCGGCAACGGCTTTGACATCGTCGCCCTGCTGACCCCGGGTGTTGCGCCATCTGGTGGCAACCAGTTCACCAACACCAACGGCGCGGAGTTTTCCACCAACGGCGTTCGCGACCGCAATAACAATTTCCAGCTCGACGGCCAGGCCAACAACGACACCAGCATTGGCGGCCCCAACGTGTTCTTTGGCAATGCGGATGCCATTGCTGAAGTTCAGATCATCACCGATGAAAGCGCGGAGTACGGCCGCAACAGCGGCGCGGTGGTTAACTACATCACCAAGTCCGGCACCAACCAGTTCCACGGCTCAGCATTCGAGTTCTACAACGGCAGCTGGGCCGACTCCATGGGCAATCAGGACAAGAGCCCGCTCTTCGGCTACTGCACCAAAGGCCAGGATCCCTCGTCGGGTTGCACTGAACCCACTGTTCCTCGCTATGTCGATAATCGCTGGGGTGGGACCTTCGGTGGCCCTGCCAAGCGCGACAAGCTGTGGTTCTTCGGCTCCGGAAACTTCGAACACACCCGTACCGGCGCTGCCCCCGCATTCTCCAACCCTTACGTCACGCCCACGCCGAACGGCATCAGCCAACTGCAAGCGGCCTTCCCCAACAGCCCGGCGGTCAGTGCGCTGGCAGCCATCGGACCGGCCAGCGTAAAGGCCGGCACCCTTTCCTTCGGCACTCCGCAGACGGTGATGGTGAACAATGTTCCCATCGAATTCGCCACTGCGCGCAGAACCGTCAAGGCTCCCTTCAACGACGATGAAGCCATGGCGCGCGTCGACTATCAGCTCACCTCACGCGATCGCATCTTCGGCCGCTACATCTACCAGAAGAGCTTCAACTACGATTACAACTACTTCAGCCCTGCCGAGGCAGTTACTGGCAGCTTCGTAGACGTGGGTGGTATCAGCCACTACGTGGGCGCCGACTGGAGCCACACCTTCAGCAGCAAGCTGCTCAATCAGCTGCGCTATAGCTACGCGCACGCCACCAGCAGCTTCGGCGGAGGCGGCTTCCCCAACTGCACCACGGGCAACATCCTTAGCGGATGCCCCACACGCTTCGACTTCCTCAATCAGGGAGGCACCAAGTTCCTTTCCCTCGGTGACCTCAACGCCTACTGGCCCCAGGGCCGCATCGTGCGCAGCTCGCAGTTCCAGGACAATGCAACCTGGCAAGGTGGACGGCACACTGTGAAATTCGGCGGAGAGTTCAATCACTTCCCCGAAACCGACTTCGGTGTTCCCTTCATCAACGGCGACCTGACCTTCACCACCTTCGACGACTTCATCAACAATAATCCGGAGCAGGCCAAATACGCAGACGGAAACGCCACCTATCCGCTCACGTTCAACGCTGGCGCGCTCTATGTGCAGGATGATTACAAGGCCACCAGCAATCTAACCATCTCCGCCGGTCTGCGCTATGAGCTGCAGAGCCAGCCCATCAACGGACTGCACGACCTGACCACCAAGCGCGAGTCCAATCCCTCCACTGCGTTCTGGGATCCGAATCTACCCTTGTCCCTGCGCACGGTGCAGTCTCTGCCCATGGCCAAGCACAACTTCGGCCCGGTGGTCGGATTCTCATGGGCGCCGCTCACCCACGGCCGCAGTGACACTGTGATTCGTGGCGGCTTCCACATCGGCTACGACTCCACCTTCAACAATCCTTTCGCCAACCAGGCGCAGAGCACCCCCATGGTGAACTTCGCCAACCTGGCGTCCTGCGCTAACTGCATCCCTGCAGATGGATCGGCAGCGACCCTGCGCGGTCTCATCAATCCGCAGGTTCCGCGTGGCGGCAATCCGGGTTTCCGGTCCCAGTCCAACACCGATCCTCACCTGACCAATCCGTACACCGAACAATGGACCTTGGGGATTCAGCGCTCCTTCAACCCCCGTGTGGTCGGTGAGCTTCGCTACCTGGGCAACCACGGTGTCGAGCTGCTGCAAAACCGCAACGGCAATCCGGCTCTCGGTCCATTGATTGCGGCCGGCTTCCAGAACGTCATTCCCGCGGGCCTGACACCCTGCACCACCGCTGGTGCTCCAGGCGCAGCCAAGGGATATGTGGATTGCAATCGCACCAAGCTCTTGACCCTGGGTAATAGCGGCTTCTCCAACTACAACAGCCTGCAGTCTCGTCTGAACATCGAGCGCTGGCACGGCCTCACCTCCGGGATCAGCTACACCTGGAGCAAGACCATCGACAACGTCAGCGAAATCTATGGAACTGGAGTAGGTGGCAACACCACTGCCTATTCCCAGAGCCCTTTCGATCAGACTCGCGCTGAACGCGGCTTGAGCGGATTGGATTATCCGCAGCTCGCATCCATCTACTTGATCTATGAGGTGCCGCGCTTCACGCAGGCAAACTCATTGCTCGATAAGGTGGCTGGCGGATGGCAGATCAATCCGGTATGGCGCTACGCCAGCGGTCAGCCTTACACGGTGACCGAAGCTGCGGCACCCGATGCACTTCTGTGCGATCCCACCCGGGCGACTGGTGGAACCACCTGCCGCCCCATCCTCAACAATCGCCACGCAGCCATCGACTCGGTGGGTCAATGCACTGATCCCACCGCTAGCGACTGCGGCCTGGTGGACTATTACACGGGATCACCGATCTCCTACCAAAGCGTCCGCTGGATTCGCAACGACAATGTGTCCGCGCAATTCTTCAATACGCCCTTCGCCGGCGGAGGACGCAATCAGCAGCGCGGCCAGAGCATCAACACGCTCAGCCTCGCCCTCCTCAAGGACTTCAGACTCAACGAGCGCTTCACTGTTGAGACCCGCGGAACCGCGTACAACGTGTTGAATCACCAGTACCGCGGCACTCCCGACGTAAACATCGACGATGGCAACTTCGCCGAGGCCGGCGGCACGTTTGGTAACACCCTCTTCAACACGAGTGGTGGCGGCCAAACCAACTCCGTGTTCTCCGGCATCGATCGGCGGCGCATTGAGCTGGGAGCCAAGATCCGGTTCTAGTCTCAATCCAAAGCAAACCCAGAAAATAACAACTGAGAACGAGCGGGATGTATTCCGCTCGTTCTCTTTTTTTGCGTCAGAACACGCCTATATCAGCCGCGATTAACTCCCCATAAGGCGACCCTGAATTTGTGACCAGTGATGCCCTTGCAGCGGTGAATGGTGCGGGATCGGGCTGCAACGTCTTGCTCTCGGGACGAGCTCAGTCAGTGATGCTCTTTTTATGAAGCACTATGGATTCTGAGGAGCCAGCTCACCACTGGTAGAGTCGCTTCCCCGCGCTTCCCCATCGCACGCGACAACTCACTTGCACATCGCATAGGAGCATCGCCATGACGTGTCACGCATTTCTCCAAAGAGCGTTCGATGCACGGCTAAGGACTGGATGCGCAGCGGTCGTTTTGCTCGCAGCGCTTCCATCCGCATTTGCTGCCAATCCCGATATCCCCAGGATTGAGGCCGAGGCGCAGAGAGGCTCACTGCGCCAGGAGGTCCAACTGGCCGCGGCATATTTCGTGGGGCGAGGCGTTCAACAGGATCTCAAGACCGCGGCCTACTGGTATGAGAAGGCAGCCAACAGCGGAGATCCCGCGGCGCAAAACGAGATCGGCTATCTCTATCAGACAGGCATGGGCGTCCCCAAAGATCCCGAGCGCGCGGTGCACTGGTATCAGCGCGCTGCCGCAGGCGGATTGATTCTGGGCAAGGTCAACCTGGCCGTTGCCTACCTCACCGGCTCAGGGGCGCGGCGTGATCCAGAGCTCGGCATGCAGATGCTGCGGGACGCTGTAGCTCACGGAAGCGGCTATGCGGCCTGCTACCTGGGCGACGTGTATCACGATGGCACCGTGGTCCCCGCAGACGAGGCAGTTGCGCAGCAGTGGTACGCGAAGGGTGCCGCACTGCATAGCGCGGTAGCCGAGTATCGGCTGGGCCTGATGCTGATGGGCGCAAGCTCACAGAAGGCAGACTTGAAGAAGGCAGAGGGGCTGCTGCGCCAGTCGGCCGATGCTGGCTACACGCGTAGCAAGCATGAACTGGCCCGCCTGCTGGTGCTGCACCCGGAGTTTGCCAAGTCCCGGGGCGAAGCAGTGTCGTTGCTTGAGGATGCGGCGGATGCCGGGGAGTGGAGATCCTCCATGCTGCTGGGCGTGATGGCACGGGACGGCATAGGACTGTCTTCCGATGCCAAAGCGGCGTATGATCATTTTTACGCCGCAAAGCTGCAGGGTGGAGATCGGGCTGCCCAGCTCGTAGCAAACGATCTCAAAGCGCTGTCGCGCAAGCTCAACCCCGCCGACATAGCGTCGATCGAATCCAAGGCATCAGCCTGGGCAAGTAAGCACAGCGCACGTTTGGAATTTGTGTACAAGAACGGTGATAGCTGGAACGAGTATCCGGCCTTTGCTCTTGAATCCCCTCAGGCCGATGCGCACGCCGGGCGGCTTGTGCCCAGTCCACCGATCTAGGCAGATAGCAATTCACCGGCTAGCCGCAGTAAGGGAGTTCCCAGTCGTCCCCATGGCAAGCAAGGAAGGTCACCACGAACCGCTGTTCATGCGGGCAGCGGTCTTCATCAGCGGTTCCGTGCTTCTGGGATTGCTGTTCGCGCTGCAAGACTGGTTCAGCATGCACCACATGGGCTATCCCATGAAGCCCTTCCTCGTCTTTGAGGCCTGGGGCTCGCAGTTCTTCTTGCTGGGCGCAATGTGCTGGCTGGTGTGGCGGCTCGGACGTAACCAAATCGAGCACGCATCCTTGGCTTCGTGCCTGGCGTTGTTTCTGCCGCTCAGCCTCCTCATCGGCATCCTGGAGGTCATGATCTGGGTCGTGCTGTTTCCCGAGCTGCCCATCAACCGCCCGGAGATGAGCTATCGAGATCGCCTGACCTTCAACCTGTACGGCGACCTCTTCGAAAACGTGGTGATCTTCTGGTGCGCATTCTTCCTGTTCCGCGGCGTCAGCTACTACACCCGCTACCGAGAAAAGGAGCAGGCGGCATCGCAACTGCGGGTAGAGCTGGCCAACGCACAGATTTCCGCTCTGCGCATGCAGATGAACCCTCACTTCCTGTTCAACACCATGAACAGCATTTCGAGCCTGATGCGCACCGACATTGATGCTGCCGATCGCATGCTGGAACAACTGAGCAGCTTGATGCGCATCACTTTGGAGCGCGGCAACGCCCAGCTCATCTCCCTGCGCGACGAGCTCGACTTCGTGGAACTGTTTCTGGAGATGCAGGCGCATCGCTATCAGGGTCGCGTGACCCAGACCGTAATTGTTGACCCGGAATTATATGACGCCGAAGTGCCGGCCATGGTGCTGCAGCCCATCGTGGAGAACGCCTACGTGCACGGCATATCCCAGCTCGAATCTCACGGCGTGCTCTCGCTGGAGATCGACCGCGATGGAGACCAGATCAGGATTCGGGTCACCAACTCCCGCCCCGGACCCCGGGCCGCAGAGCGCGCCAGCACCAGAGGGCACGGGGTTGGGTTAGCCAACATCAAGAACAGACTCAAACTGCACTATGGCGACAACGCTTCATTCTCATTCGAAGATCAAAAGACAGGACAAGTTCAAGTGACCATTCTTCTGCCGTTGCAGCTTTCGCAAGAGCCAGGCGTGTCTCTTGCCAGGTACATGGTTCAATGATTCGCAGTGTGATCGCCGACGATGAAGTGCTGGCCCGGCAAAAGCTGCGGCAACTCCTGTCCATTGAAGAAGACATTGAGATCCTGGGGGAGTGCGCCAGCGCCAGAGAAGTGCTGGAGCTGGTCACTTCCACCAGCCCGGACCTGCTGTTCCTGGACATTCGCATGCCCGACATGGATGGGTTCGATGTCATCGATGCGCTATCGTCATCCAACCTGGCGCGCATGCCCCAGATCATCTTCACCACCGCTTACGATCAGTACGCGGTGCGGGCCTTCGAGTGGCACGCCGCGGATTACCTTCTCAAGCCCTTCACCGCCGAGCGCCTGGCCCTGGCGCTGACGCGCGTGCGCGGACGGATTCGCTCCGCCAACGGACAGGGCTCAGAGTCCTCCCCGGAAAGAAGCAAGGATCCGTACACCAGCCGCTTCGTATTTCGCTCGCGAGGACGCATTCTCTTCCTGCCTACCGACGAGATTCGCTGGATTCAGGCCGAAGAAAACTATGTCCGCATCTGCACTGGCACCGAGTCGCATCTGCTGCGCGAGACCATGGGACGGCTGGAAGAGCGGCTCGACCCGGAGACATTCCTCCGCGTCCACCGGTCTTCCATCGTCAATTTGCGCTATGTGAAGGAAGTTGCCACCGAACCAGATGGCGAGACGACGGTGGTCCTGGTCAACGGCGAGAGAATCCCCATGAGCCGCGGCTACCGGTCGCGCATCCAACGCCTGCTTCTGCGCTGATTTCTCCACGGCCCTGCGCATGTGCTCCAAAACATCCAAGTCAACGGCGCGGGGCGAGCCCTTGCATCTCATCCCCGCGCGCTGCGGCTCATGGCAAATACCCGCGGAATCGTCACAAAGGAAACGCTGCGAC
>CBJOJD010000189.1:0-10063 GCA_966443485.1 uncultured bacterium
CCGATTCGGGATGCGAACGGCGGTGCGCAAGGAGGTCACTTCTTTCGGGACATTTCTGAGCACCCTCTGTCACGAGTTCTGCCATCATCTCGATTTTCAGAAGTTTGGGTTCGCCGATTCCTGGCATACTCGCGGCTTCTATGAACGTGCCGCAGTGCTTTACCACTCCGCGCGCGGCACCCCGCAGAAACGGCTTGTGTGGGCGCCAATGTCGGGCGGCCGTTGGCGCATTGATTGGCCTAAGACGAATCGACGCAGCGCATAATCTTCCCAACACACGCATCCTTACTCACCACCCAATCCGACTCAAACATCTATCAACAAGGGGATAGTCAAGTAGCAAACGCCTGATGCTGCGGCGGTTATGGCTGCCCGATTCTGGTCAAAGAATCGGCAAAGGAGGTCAATCGCTAGCGAATGGAGAGGCATTGTGAGGTCAATGGAAGGGCAATGAGCCGGCAATCTCAGGCTTCAATGAGGCGGCGGAGGGGCACGACATCGGAGTTTGGAGTATTTGTCAGGGTGCGTGTATCGAGTAGCGATTGGCGGAAAGCTTCGCTGAGCGCGAACCCGATGCGTTTGCGAGCGCCTCGCATTTCAAGAGCAAGAAGGTAGAGAATGTCATCATTAGCTGTCAGGTAGAGCACAGCATCAACGGTGGCGTCTCGGTCGAGCACCTCGCGAATAGCGCGATAACGGGATGCGGATTTCGGGCTTCTTTCATACTCAATCGCGTAGCAGTGAGGCGTCCCGTCAACGTCGATTTCCGCGATGGCATCGAAATCCTTGGTTGCGACGGTCTCAAGCACAAGATTTCGGGAAGCGATCTCAAGGTCGGTTTTCCATGTCCGAAGGATGCCACCCTTCATCAGGGCGAGTCGGATGTTTACCATTTCGAGAGCGTGTGGAACCTGCGCCGGGTGCAGCATCTGTTCCACAGTACTCGGAAGTGACAGAAGGAAATGGCCCCGGGATTCCAGGAATGCCAGCCCAGATTGCGTGATTCCAAACACCGGCTTGCCAAGGTGACGCTGATCGGAGAAGCGTTGAATGAGTCCAGCCTTCTCCATCCGTGCGACACGCCAGCGCAATGATGTAATCGCCATCCCGGGCCCATCCAGGAGAACGAGTTCTCTCAATTGCTCAAAGTAGGTCGCGCGCGCGTTACGGATGTGGAGCAGAATCGGCACATCGCAAGTGTCGGATAGTGCCACATAGCCCTTGTAATACCTCATCAGAGATCTCCTCCCTCGCTTTCGCTAAGCACAAGGCGACGACCGTCAACGCTCAGCTGCCACCTTCCACATTTGCTTTGAATCCAGCTTTCGGCAGTCATCAGCAGCATCGCTTCGTACCTCGTCTGGCGCAGGCTGATCGAGATCGCCTCAACATCGTGCGATTTCCATCCGGGCTTTCCGAATTGAATCGGACCGTGTTCGGCATTATTGAGCGTGACGAGATACATTTCGGGGCAGGCTGACTTCGCCGGTCGGACAACGAGAAGGTGGACCTTCCCTTGATGGCGGTTGGGGCCTGAACACCAAAACGTCTTCCCAATTGTGCGCAGCCGGAACTCCGGGTCAAAACCGCTGGTCAAGTTGAATCGGATTTGTCCCGGATATATCCAGTTGAGGCGCAGTCGGTGGCCGCACTTGAATCCGGTTGAGTTGAACCAGGCGGCGCGTCTGCGGAAGCAATAAGGATCGCCGAGATCGCGGCAATGCATCGCCCACCAATTGGTTCCGAGGCTGATTATGCGGACGTGCATGCCTCGATCTCCATCGCGAGTGTGCTCAAAACTGCGCGCGTCTGAACACTCCTCTCCGGTTCACGAAGGTAATGAAGGAACCAGACGCGATCACGGAAATGGCTAGGGAGTTGTAGATCATTGTCGCGGAAATACCGGAGAAGGGTGTCCATTTCCATCATGGAGTTTGCGAAGCGAATCTCATCCTCTGCATCTGACCCGACTCTCCCGCGCAGGTACCGGTCCCACTCTGCGGCATTTATGCGGTCGTCGACTGCCCGCCTGTAACCGGCGCAAAGAGCAAAGTATGGATTCCGTGCGCTTAGTTCATCGAGAATATCTTCTTTTCGTTCACCCTCGGATGCATCGTCCGGCGCATCCAACCGCGCCAGCCCTGGCCTCGCATCCGCAAAGAGCATACTGGTGAGACTCGCAAGAATACGATCATTCAGCGACACGAGGTCCATGGTCCGTTCAGGATCGGTGAGCGTTCCGATTCGATCGACTTCCCGCCTGAATGCTTCGGGAACCGCCCGTCCGCGTGCCTCGTAAAACCTCCGGAACAACTCCGTGCGGCCGAGGGCCAGCACGTAGCCTTGTTCCTGAGGCGGGATCTCGCGGCGCACGTAAGCCGTCCACTGCTCTTGGTCGCCGAAATCGATGCGGAGTTTCAGGTTCATTCTGTCCTTCTATGCGCCTTTCAGAGATGAATTGCGCCGGCGTTCGTCGTCGAGGAGCGCGGTTGTTTGATTGAGACGCTGCTTGAGATTCCGTTCGCTGTTTTGCAGGGCTTCGACGCGTCGCTGGAGAAGGAGAACGTTCTGCTGATCCACCGCTACGGCTCCAGTCGCTTGCGAACCTGCCGGATCGGAAGAGGTACCTTTGCTGAGCGCCGCATCCGTTAGATCGCGAACACTTCGCGCCAGGTTCGCTGGCTTGTCGTTCTCCCGGTCCGGCGAGTTCGTTCTTTGCGCTAGGGACCGTTCCACATCCGCGTTGTGTGTCTCGACAAGATGATTGAACTGCTCAGTCCGCCGCTCGATTTCGACCCGGTCGCTGACGCGGCCGTTCCACAACTGTGCAATGAGAGATGCTGCGATGAGTTCCCGCTTGTCCATAGCACGCCATTGAAGAAAGACAACTGTTGCCAGCACGCTGAGAAGCACGAGGGTCACGACATTGGACCAGAAATAGAGATCATCGATCGTATGCTCCTCAACCAAATGCCGGGAGGACTCTATCGTGGCGCCGTAATCCCTGTTTTGAGGATTGATCTTGCCCAGGACATATGCGAAAAAGCCCTGTCGCTTTGGGGCCGCCTGCCCGGCTTGTGTGCTGGATTGGTCCGCGGTCTGGCCGACAACAGGCCCGGCCGCCGAATAGAGTACAACGGCAAGAACGAGGGATCGAATTAGTGTTGAGCTGCGCATTGTCATTCTCCACTCATATCGCCGAGGAACAATCCCGCTGTTCTCCTGCGTCTCTGTTTCCGATTCGCCGCTTCCCTAAAGCGCAAATTCACCCCGATGTTAGGATCAAGATAGCTGTGCATCTTCGGGTATAGAGAAGGCCGGATGCCTTCGAGTTCAAAGCGTGGAGCGCGCCGGACATGAAGATGGGAGTATCGCGTTCCCTCGCGATTATCCACCATGAGGAGTTCCATCTGCCCCACTGGTAAATTCTTGATATGGTCCTCGCGAGCCCGCGTTTCCTTGATGTCGCTCTCGCTGCCGGTTCCTGTTTCGGTATATCTCGTCGTGAATATTCCGGTACGACGGACTGACAGGCTGCGCCGCTTACCCGTAATCCGCGAAGACGCTTTTAGAAACCACTGTGCCGTGTTCTCTTCCGAAACATTCATGATCATCTTCGTCCCTGGTGCGGAGGAGACCTCATCGGCGAATGCCTGGCTCACTCGTTGCAACTGGGGAAGGCTCTGGAACGAGAAGAGGAAAGACACCCGCGCACCACGGGCCGTCTGGAGCACCTGTGTAAACCCCGGATAAGCGAAGGGCGCGAACTCGTCCAGAATCACCGACAGCATGGGTTCATCGGCACCTTGGACACTGGCTGGCTGCGCGTAACGCTTGCCTACCATCAACTGAATGTTCTGGAGCAGGATCTTTCCCAGGGCTTCGACCGCACGCTGATTGCGATTGGCATTGAGCGAAACGAACAGAATCAGGTCTCTTTCGAGTACATCGTCGAGAGTGAGCAGATCCTGATAGGAGCCGGTGACGATCGATAATTCATCCTCCAGAAAGCTCAGAAGTTCGTTCAAGAGTCCCTGGATCTTCTCCACGCGCTCCCGGTCTGAGAGCGAGCGTTGTAGCATCTTGACAGACATTTCGAAGTTCAGCCGCTTCTGCATGGAGATGCCAGGCGCCGAGGCTAGTCGTTCCTTTGCAGCGGCAATCTGTTCCTCCAAGACCTTCTCATCGAGCGCCATGACGAGCACGTCATATATATTGAAGAGCTTTCCCGTGTACTGGAGGACTCGAACTAGGTCCGAGAGATAGGCCTCCTGGTGGCCCTTAAAGAAGTCCTCGCGTAGGCCGAAGGAGCGAAAGATGAAGTTCACATGCTCCTGGTACGCATCGTCGAGCGCGTAGAACGGGTTGTATCGAGCCGATTCTGTGGGATGAGTCGGATCGATAACGCGAAGATCCTGGAGGCGCCCTGCCGCTTCAATATGCGGAATCAAACGATCAAGGAACTCCCGCTCCCCTTTGCCATCGAAGATGATCATGGGCATCTTGCGCGCGCCGAAACGTCTCATTACGTCCTGCGCTATGATGTTCTCAAGAAACGTGGATTTTCCTGCGCCGGTGCCTCCAACGATGACGCCGTGCTTCGTGCGAACTGCATCCGGCCAAAGCCACGGCTCCTTGTGGACGTTGTAACCGATCAGCGTTGCGCCGTTTCGATTGGCTTCCGCGACAATTGCGGCATCTTTCGATGCGCGACTTGAGAGAGCCGGGTGAGGCCAGTTCTCTTCGCGCCTTTTGCGGCGGCCGGCCAATTGACCGAAGACAACGCCTCCACCGAAGAGCACGACAGCGCTGTACAGGAAGATTTCGAGACACTGCGAGTTGTGCAGATGAAGTCGTGACACGGCAATGTACCAGACGAACGCCACGACCGCACAAGAAAGCAGAACCAGGCCACCCGCGATGTCCTCCGACTCTCGGGACCGTGGCTGGTCGTAGTACGGACTCATCGATGCCCTCCAACTGAGAAGTAGAAAAAGACCCCGACCAGAACACTGATGAGCAGAAAGCAAAGCACCAACAACGTGTCGGGTCTGTGCCGGCCCTTTGCGTCAATGGGCTTGAGTTCATCGGAAAGGGATTCGAGAAGGGCGGTCTGGAGATTGGACTCGGAATCGTTGCGGTAAATGTTCTGTAGAGCCTCGCGGACTTCCTCTGCCGAAATATAGCCGTGATTGTCCATGACTAGAGAACCGCCTCCACCTTTAGTGGACCGCTCCGGTCAGAACCGAAGTTGAGCTGATAGATTTGCGGCGAACTGTCGGCCGAGGTTCCAATGCAGACCACGCCTGTCGCTTTTTCTCCCGGTGCCAGATCGCGGGTAGCGGGTTCGGCCTGTACGTCAACATCCGAGCCCTGCTTTGTTTTGAACGCTTTGAAGGTGTGAGACGCGATTTGGTGATTCTTGAGGCTGAGGAGCGCAATGGGTTGGACAGAAGGAACCGCGGCGCATACCTCCGGAGCGGTGATGCGGAAGGAGTCCCGAGTTTGATTCGCTATGGAGTAGCGAATGTAGATTCTGTCCTTGGCGCGATAAACCTGTTCAAGGTCTACCTGCACGCGTCCGGTCGGATGCTTTTCCGGGTCATGCACCATATCCTCGACACCCATCATCGCTTGCGTAAGGACAAGCGAAGCTATTTTGCGAATCTCGGCGTCCGAGGGTTCGGCTGAAGCCTGCGTGTTGGCATGTGAACTTGGAGCGGGTTCGGCGCGGACCATTACATCCATTTGGGCTAATTGCCCCGCCGGATCAAGCTCGTAACTCAGTTCTCGTGTCGCCGTCCACACAAATAGATTGGTGGACACACCCTCGCGGAGTGGTTTGATAAAGACCTTGTCGTCATGGCGTTCAATCTGAAAGCTGTCCGGATCCGCGACGGCAAGTGTCGTTACCGATTCCCCGAATTCGAGAACAGTAAGATGGTTCAACGATGTCTCGAGATGGCGAATCTGAGTCTGGGTGGTTGTTTGCGCCCCGGCCGCGACAGTTGCCAGAACGATGGTAGCGATTGTGAACACCTTCACGGCGGCCTCCCTGGGCATCGTTGCGCTAAAAAGGAAAAGAGAAGCCCGAGCCCTGAGGCCCAAGCTTCTCTTTTCGTGGTTAGGAATGCTCCATTGGAACTGGAACACTCGTGTTTTCGAAAACTAGCGACCGCTTGCCGTTGTACTGAAAGAGAAATACTCTCTTCTCGCATTCCGGGCCTTGTGGATTCGCCATCCGCTCGACCAGGAACGCCCGCTTATCATCGTCAAACCATGCGTATCCGTTTACGGTCTTCGGCAACCGCACCCGAACCCGCTGGCCGCCTGTCATCTCCGCAAAAGCATCGACCACCTCCTGCGGAAACGACTGGAAGAGGACCGCGCCGGAACCTGAGCCTGCAGTGACGACCGCGTTCATCGCCTGGGCCCACGCCTTGCGGTTCTCCTGCTTGCCTTGCGCCCAATAGTGGACGAAAAGATGCAGCGAGCTGAATTGATCTCGTGCATCCTGTTCGTGTTCCCAGAGGGCCGCCTGCGCCTTGTTCCGCGCAAGCACTGCGGACTTTCTCTTCTCTTTGTCCTCGCTCCCGCGCACCGCTTCCCATTGCGCCTGAGCGTCTTTCAACTGCTGTTTAACGGTCTCCTCGCGCTGGACGATCTGACTGGCAATGTCGCCGTAGATCGAGTTCACCAGCTGGCATTCCTCGAACATCTCCCGGGTGACGTTCTCGCCGGTGAAGAGCCCGCGGAAATCCTCGATCGACATCTTCTCTTCGAAGCCGTTACCGGTTTCGTCGGGAAGGAAGCCGATCTCCTTGCGAAGGACGTTGTAGAGCCGTCCAATCTTGTCCGTTTCCGCAACATCGAGATGGGCGGGCAGATCCGATACTCTGCGCTCGCGCTTATAGCGGAGCCAGGGTGCCGGAGCGACCTCCTTCCGAATATCGCTGACAACGGATTCATCGATCTCGACCCGATGTTTCAAGGAATCGAGTGCGTTCTGCAATTGCTCGACGAGCTTATAGGCCAGATCAGGCCGTCCCGCCGCAAGACACGAGGTCTTCAGATCGGTGATGGCGCCGATCCGGTTTCCCCGCGCCTTCATGGCAACCGGGCACGCATTCCACCAGGGAGACTTGGCCTTCTGGTGCTTCGTCTTTTCCTGGCGGAATCGTTCCCCGTACGCGATCCTGCCCGCTACGAACTTCGGGAACTGATCGGACGGCATCACGCAGATGGTGTCGAAATCAAAATCGCCGCCGTTCTTGCTCGCAGTCTTCGAATGAAGGATGTAGGTGCCCTCCATCCGAAGCTGTCGATCGAGAAGATGAGCGATCTCGCCTTCGTCAAGGTCGTCTGTCCCAAGCGCCTGTTTGAGCGCCGGAACAAGCTCGCTTTCGGTCAGGTGGCGGACAGGTAAAAGATCCTCCTGCATCCGGATCGGATATCGGATACATAGCCCCTTCTCCGCCGCCAAGGACGTAATTGCGCTATCCTCCGGTATCCAATCCGACGCCGAGAGAATCTTTCCCCGGTGCTCGAACAGGACACCGTCGTCAGCGAGAGCAAACGATGGCAGCTTCAGATCCGCACTGGTGCATGCACGGAAGGCCCAGCGGGCGAGCTTACGGTTCAATTGACTGAAGACGTAGGGGATCTTGATTGCATTTCCGCTACGATCCGCCAATAGAACCGCTTCCGCCGGATCACATCCTTCTGAAGCAGGCTCATCCTCTCGTTCGAGTGCATCGGGATCAAAGGCAACACCGTCGTCGTTCGTTGTAACCTCGGACTTTCCGATCACATCGAACAACGCTTGGTAGTCTCCTTCATCCCACGCCCTTCTCATCGCCTTGATTCGTTCAAGCGCCCACAGTTTCAGTTCAAACTGTAGCGCTTCTTCCGAAGCATGCTCGATCAAGGTGTAGCTTGATCCAAACTCCGACTGCCGGGAGACCTGCTTGATCCCGAGAGTGGCCGGACCGACGAACATACGGCCTGAAGTACCCAATTGAGGAAGAAACCGTACACCCCCTCTGAGCGCTGGTTTGCAGGCACTTTCGGGCAGAATCACGTCAACCGCCAGCCTGTCGGCTACGCGATCGGTCATCGCCTTCAGTGCGCCCTTTGCTTGCTTCGGTTCGCTCGCATCAAATGCCAGTCGAAATTGGCAAAAACGATTCGTGCAGATCTTCAGCTTGTGGTACAGGGACTCACTCGCCCAGCCACGACAATCGTTGGTGCCAAGGACATGATCCTTGACCACAGCGATACGCAGGTCGGGCTCCTCGACCATCAGCTTGCAGTCGGAGACGAGGATCGCAAAGTACACGATCGCCGCCTCAGGCCAATGCTGAAAGCGCTCAGCTATCGGACCGGCGTGCGCCTTGTCGACGAAGTAGAACTTGCCATCCTTCGCCGAACCACTGGCGCCTACCAGCTTGTATTCGACCCCGCCGTAATGAAGGCTAGCCATGCGGTTTTCGACCACTGACTGCTCATACGGCGTCAACTCATATGGCACGCTGACGCGGGCTACCCGGATTCCTGGATAAATCTGGCCGAGGAGCTTTCCCTCGAGCGTATCCTTCCGTCCGAGTTTGGTTGGCTTGCGGGTCACCTCTCCGGACGCATCAATCCTCAACTCAAGAATGAGGCGATCATCAATGGCCGAATTCTGTGTCCTGTTCGCTGTCATGTTCTCCTCACTTGTCTGGCGGCTTCAAGACGAAGTGACAAGAGATTGGCTGACGCCGGTCTCCCGATTCGCGCCTGGCCGCCCGGGTTAGGGGTGGATTGTGTGCCGAGCCAGGATCGAGATTCGAAACCGGGTCAGCGGAATTCCTCATCGCGTTTGCGATAAGGGTCAAAGGAGGGGACATGGGCCGTATTTCAGGTTTGTCTCCTCTTTGAATCCGCACTGACTCAAAACCCTTACTTCTGCAGAGCCCTTTTCACCAGGATCGGAGCCCCTCCCTGCATCTCCGCCTCCGCCTTGTAGGCATGGAGGACATAAACGATTCCGGATTTCGATTGAAATGCCTTAATCAGGGCCTCCCCTTCGCTCGAAGCCTCTTCACCAAGTTCCGGCTTCGTGGGGGAGGACCCTTCTTTGGCAAGGAAGAATCGGGCGACCTCCTCGCTCTGTTGCCGCGATCTTCGCGTCCTCTTGGGTTGTGTGCTCTGTCTCGCAGGCGCCTGTGCAGGTATGGCCGTCACTGTTGCTGTGCTCATCATTGACCTCCGTCTCTTCGATCCGGCGCAGCCAGAATCTGGTCTCGGCGTTCGCCATCGATCGGCCGTTCACTGTATTCGGCAATCCACAAACCGTCCGGATTCACGTCCGACCGTTTATCAGCGATGAGGCGCACGCGATATTCGTTTACAAAGTGATCCGTTGTTTCCGTTCCGTTTAACAAGTGGTGGACGTCCTTCACCCCATAAGCCAGGAACGTCAGGGGCTCGCCTGTGACGGGATCCAGTTCCCGAAGATGAAACACGGATTGAATCTGTCCCGCGTCGATTTTGCCCCGCGTGTCATCATCCTGCATCGCCTTCAGCGTGTATGCGCGCAGGTTGCGAGTCATCAGATTCAGACTGGCAGCCCAGTGATCGTCCACGTTTGCCGGCGAATAGTTCAGATAGCTCGATAGGAAGCGCTTCACAAACGCTTCGTCAAGAAACTGGTCCGTGCCGCCCGTTGCAAGGTCGGAGACCGATCCTCTGGCGGGCTTGCCCAACACTGATGCGTCCCCGTTTGGCCCAATGCGGATCACTGTTGGCGGCTGCATCCGGACAAAGACGGCGAAACCAATGGCGAGGAGCGCAATCGGAATGGTCAGAAATGCCAGTAGCCACGCACGGTTGGCATTTGCCCTCAACGCTCCATCCATCTCGTAATACTTCGGCTTTGCCAGAACTGCCTGGTCTCCACTGACGGTACTGGTCTTCATGAAACCTCCCTAACTTTCATCAGTCCTAGATCTCGTCGGCTTGGCAACGCCACACGCGGCGATCCGCGCGGCGTGATAAGCGCCCCATGTGCCTACGTTGTACC
>CBJOJD010000190.1:0-10022 GCA_966443485.1 uncultured bacterium
GCCACACTTAACTCTAATATGAAATATCTGATTGACGCGCCCCATCGGGTGCCATCCGGTGCTCGGGCGTATAGGCGGATTCGGATTCAATCCAGGCGCATGACCGAAAAACGAAAAAGGAGTTGTTGCATTGGTCACAGTATGTTGAGATAACCGCCGCTCAAGGACATATTCCAGCCGTAGGAGCCCACGAACTGAGCCGTTGGGTTTAAACCGGACGATAGAAGGCCACCCAGGCCGAAATTCTGAAAGCCAGAGGAGGGACCTCCATTCAGAAATGAATTCACATTTGCGGCGAGCCCATATGCACTCATCATTTGTTGTGATTCAACTGAGTTCGGGCCGAAGTCTGTGCTTGTGTTCCCCACGCCATATTCCCACGCAAAGAACATCTTTGCTGTATTCAGGGCACCCTGTCCCCAGTTTGAGGAACTGTCGGGAACTTGACCTGCAGCTAGTTGGGTACATGAAATGTTATTTGGGGCAATACCAAATGCACTAACGGCGAACCCCGTCGTACACCCGTACATTTCCGTCATACCGTTATAACGAATGATCTCGCCCTTCGGCGGCTCTTGATCGTGGATGGTTACCGGAAGGGGCAATCGGCTCGCCCTTGGACTTTGCAACGACCGAGATAACCCAGAGCATCGCATACAAATCGGCGATACCGACGGGGGCGATCAGGATTGCTGGAATCCACCTGGTCGTCCAAGGGACGAACAGAATCAACGGAAGATGGAGAGCGGCGAGAATAGTCATGGTGATCCAAAACCATACATGCTTCCTTAGCTTCCATCTCATTGTGATGGCGAGGCCAACCATCGCAACCGATACCATCGTCGGGCGCGCTAGTTCAAATCTTCCAAAAGATATGAACAAGAACGCCAGAACGGCGGTTCCGAGCATGACATAAAGAATTCCGCGCCCCGACAAACGCATTTGTTTGTCTTCTTGCGTGACGACCTTGTTTAGTAGCATTTGGCGACCTCCAGACCAGTGCTAATGAGGTCCAAAGTGGTCGCTCCGGCAGCAATCACCTGTCCGGCAACAGGAATATCCTCGATCAGACCCTTCGCAATTCCAAACCCACCGGCAGCCACTTGAAGCCCCGCAACAGTAGAAGATGCATTCACCCCGTTTGCTTCAGATAGATCGCTCCCTGCTGCGGCAGTGGAGATAATTCCCCCAGCAAATGCAACTCTCCGAAGAATATTCGTCCCGTTTGAAATTCCAGCGGCTCCGTGGAAAAGGCTAAAGGCTGCTGAAACTGTACCGCCTTCGGGCAAAATCCCTATCGCGTCAAGAGCAGCGCTCCCGAGGCCCTTGCCGAGAGCCGTTGCGGTGCATGTCTTGTACCAGGGCGTCGCGTTATTTGGGGCGATTGCTGGACCATCAAAACACATGCGAGTCGCAGAAAAATCACTAGCCGTCGTAGTAGTGAGCCGCGGCCGTCGTAAGAATGGTCGGATTTCAGTCTGCGGGACTGGCTCCGCCCTTCTTGCCCATCAGCTTCTCAGCTAGCTTTATGCACCCATACACCATTGCAAGGTCCAAAAGGGCTCCCGGAAGAAGAACTATCCCTGGATAGTTCCTATTCGTCCATGGAATAAACAGAACAACAGGGATGTGAAGCAACGCCAAAATTGCTATTGTTACCCAGAACCAGGCACGTTTTTGCAAGTCCCATCGGATCAGGACAGCAGTGGCGATCATGCCTACACAGGTGGCGGCAGCTCTTCCCCTTGCCGGCTCGCCTAGAGCTGCAAAAAGGAAAAAGAAGGGCAGTGCGCACAACAGCACCATCAAGGCTGATCTTCTGGTCAACCTATCGAAAGGGCCTTTGCCGCCGCTCTGTCCCACTATGGCTTGGTCGCGCATGAATATAACTCCGATCCTGTAGACCACAAATCATGGGCCGTTGCAACTCCATTTACGATGTAACCCGCAAATGGGATTGCCTTCGCCCAGGCAAAACCTGCCTCCTTTGCAATGAACCCCAAAGGCGCAACACCACTCCCCACATAGGCCGCACCAGCGCCTATAGCATCCTTGTGATACGCGCTATTCATGAAAGAGGCAGTGGCTACCAAGGTCTGAGCTCCGGCAGCGGCAATGGACTCACCTGGAATGAAACCCGCCGCATCAAGAACAAGGGCGACACCATTGTTCTTTAAAGCGGTTCCAGTGCAGGACGCGATCTTCACTGCAACGTTTAGGGCATTATTTGGGGCGCCTCCAGCAGGTTGCACGCCTGCAAAGGAACCAAGGGGAAACACTGACACGCAAACTCCAGAGTCGCCGCATGGCATAGCAGGCGGATCAGGTTCTGGTGGTGCTGCCGGATTGCTGGAATCCGGAGCCCCCTGAGAATTCATCTGAATCACATAATCTGTAAAGTACGCTGACCCGTCGGGACAAGTGTCAGTTCCAGCCGCGAGTCGGATCTGCACCACTTTGGGCCACACGGCCGTTCGAACGACAGGATTCCCGCCCTGAATCGTAACGGTATCCCAGGTCTCCAGAAGCGGGAGACCTGGGGCGCCCAAAATCGAGGTAGAACTCACTTCCCAAGACATGGGCCAACCGCCGTAGACGGTGTGATGCCAGCCTCCCGGCCCAAGCTGAAGGTATTTTACGAACGAGATGCGTTTACGTTCCTCAAAGTGATATGACCGCCACCGTCAACCGCCCACACGTTTTTGTCTGGGCAATATAGCATCCACTGCGTCCAATCCTCATCTGTAGCTTTTGCCGACGTTGTAAGGGTTCGTAAGGCGCTCCCTGAACTGAAGGTGATGTGCAGATCACTGGTATGAGCTTCGAGATCAGCACTCGTTATCTTTCCCAAAGAAATTTGCGAAAAAGCGGCATCGATGAAATTTGGATCGTCGTCTGAGCCCACTGTAACGGCATCTGAGGATGCTATTCTCCAGTGGCACAATTCGAATAGAAAATGCCACTCTCCGTGAGGATGTTTGCCGCCACTCTGCGAACTTAGATTCCCGAGTTCCAAAAAAAACATCGATCCGTGACTTCTGGTCAATCCAGACACGGATAGCCCGTTGAGCGAGCGCAGGGAACCACTTATGGTCGAGATGGTCATCAGATCTCTCCCCTGAGGATTTGAATTGCAATCTCCCGCATCTCCCAATAACCGAACCCCTGATGTGTAATCTGATCGTGAAATATCTCTTCCTGATGGGGACTCATGCGTTTGCCGAATTCTTTCTCTGCATCTCTCTTGGCGTCGTTCGCTTGTTTATTCTGTCTCGAATTTCCGCCAAAACTGGGTCCCGACCCCTTTGAACACAAGATGTTGCTCGCGGCACCCCCGACCAGCCCGCCGAGGACTCCCCCAATAGCTGAACCAAGTCCCGCTCCGACTGACGCCCCCGCTACTCCGCCGCCGAGCGTTCCAATGCCTGGCGCAACGAGGGTTCCTCCCCCTCCGCCCGCCAATCCGCCCAACACCTCTCCCACTTCTCCCCCGATTAACGCTCCCGCACTCGTACCCCCTGCAATCACTGCCGCAGTACAAGCCACTGGCGCAATCGTTGGCACAGTGTCGGGGGCAGCGCTCACGACGCCCCCTCCGTTCCATTGATCAGGAATTCCGGGAAATGTCTGTCCGCACTCCCCGAGGTCTGCACACGAGGTAGGCTGAGGAGGATTGCCGCAGCCGGGGGTGGAACAGGATCCCATCACGTACACATCGCTCCAGCCTGTTCCAATGCCATTGGCGCAATCCGAGTTAGACCACAAGATAGTTGAATCGTCAGAAGAAATGCAGAGGACTAATCCAGCTGTGTCGACTGCATTCATTGGCTGGTTTTCAACGTATGAATAACGGTTGAAAGATTGGGGATCGGTCTGATTGGTAGCACCCCAACCGAGCGGGTCGGGGCTAAGCCATCTTCCCGCTGAAGGGTCGTATTTACGGAAGAGGTAATCATAGACGCCTCCTGCGCCCGAGGCGGTCTGAACATTTTGATCCTGGCCAGTGAAGCTACGATCGGGCGTGCCCGCCTCGTTGTAGGTTTCGCCGAACGGTGCGTAGGCTTCCTTGGAATAGACGGTGTGCTGCCAGGTTGTCGCCAGAACGCTCGACCCCAGCCAGTCTTTATGACGGATATAGCTCAAGCCACTCGCATTATAGACTGCGGTGGATCCGCCCGGAAGACTCACGATCCCCTTGATCAAGGACCCGCTATATTCGGCCACCATATCACCCGACGGGCGGTAGACAAATTGCGTGTACGTACCGCCGGCAGACTTCTCGACCATACGGCCCATGGCGTCCTAGTACGCGGAAGTCGAGTTCACTGAGATGGGCTGATTGAGGGCATTCCAAGTGAGCGTAGCTGGAGTGCTCGTGAGCTGATTGCCATTGGCGTCGTAGCTGGCCGTAACGCCGGAGGACACCTGGTTCGTGACGGGGCTGTAAGCAGCCTTGTAGTTGATCCCCGTGTCGCCCGCCGGAACCGACTTCGTGATATTGCCGAACGGGTCGTAGGTGAATGTCTGCGCCCACACTGTGTTTCCGCAGTTGAGGGAAGCGATTCGGTTTAAATCGTCCGATGTGTAGTTGCAGGTCTGGCTTTTAGCGTTTGGGCTGCCATCGGTGTAGACCATCTGATGCAGACTGCCATTCGGATTCCAGGTGAGAGCCGTGGTGGTGTTGAATGCTCCCGAGGAGGGATTAACGCTGTAGGTCAGATTAGTTGGACGAAACGTGTTCGGATCATAGGAGAAGCTGTCCACATCACTCGCCGAGCCAGTGCCAGCATTACCGTACGTAATGCTGGTCGGCAGAGATGCTGCGTTGTAAGCCGTCGAGCTGACAATGCTGTTCGTCCCATCGGTAACGGAGTAAGGTCGCCCCTCACCATCGAGCGTATAGGTGAGATTCGGGATGCCAATCGATCCACTATTGAAGGATGCGGACACCGAGCCGAGGCTTCCGTTCGGGTAATAGGTGTCTTGGGTGAGGAAGTAGCCGCCTGAATGCGGTGTCATCTCCCACATCTGGGAAAGCATTCCGCCCGCGGTAGCGCCTGACGTGATCGCTGAGCTGCTGAAATAGATGTCCGTCAACTTCGCAGCGCACGTTCCGGGAGTGCAGGTGTAGGCTTCGGCGACAGACCCTTTTACGTTCTGCATAGGCGTTGAATTGTACGTGGCAGCATCGTACACCCAACGGGTGCCAGGGGTCACATTGGCATAGGGTCCTGATGCGACCTGCATGCTGAGAGCGCGGTGCAGCCCGTCGTAGGTATAGCACGTCGCATTCCCGGCGTTGTCAACCGTCTTCATGAGATCACCACTCGTCCCCCCGCTGCAAAGCCCGGACGGATCGGAGTCGTAGGTGTAGGTCTTTGAGCCACCGCTCCCTGTCCCGGCGCTCCACTCCGGGATGGTCTCGGAAGTGGTCCTGCCCAGACCGTCATAGGAGATCCCACGAGACTGTATGCCGGTCGACCCGGACTGAGCGTTCTGCTGAACTGATATCAGCCGCCCAGCAGCGTCATAGCCGTATTTGGTGAGGTAGCCGGTGTAGCTGCTTGCCTGACCGCATGCTCCGCCTGCCGGTTTCGTTCCTGCGACCACCTCGCACACCGAGGTTAACCATCCCGCTCCGTTGTACTCGAGGTTTCGCTTTTTGTAGTTCTCCCCGGTCGGAGCTGGTTTGAGAGTCATGAGAACATCATTCCCCGAATAGGCGATCACGAAGTTGCCGCCACCGCCGTCGTAAATTGAGGTAAGGCGATCGAGCGCGTCATAACCGTAGTAGGTCGTCGCCGCAGACGAAGATGCCCCCAGAGTTGCCGAGTATGGAACCGTCTGTGACCATTTTCGGCCTCTGCTGTCATATTTGATTGCGACAGTGTCGTAGTTGCTGGAATTCGGTCCCTGCTGGGTTTGCTGAAAAGTTGTCCTCCCAAGCGTGTCGTATGAGGTGACAACAGAACTGGTCGAAGCGCTGTTGTTGAAGGTCATCGTCACGGATGAGTAGTTGTTTGACGAGGTCGGGTACGCGTAGCTGGTCACAGCGTTCGTGTATTTGTTGGTAACGGTCTGTGGACGCCAGAACGGATCTCCAGCATAGCTGTAGTCTGTTTCTACGCTGTTCACATCGGTTGAGCTCAACTGCACTCCGCCGTTACATGACCACGTTGCAGACGTGCTGAGGGTCTGAGTCGTTATTGAAGTTGGGAACGCATAATTACAACTCCCGGCTCCATACGCGAAGGTGGTCTGAGTGCCGTTCACGTCTGTGGCCACGTTTACTACCCCGGCATCATAGTAGGAATTCGAGGATTTCAGATAGGCCATCCCGGACATGCACGTCGGGGGGACGTTGTCCGCCGAGCAACTGGTGATTGGATTTCCTCCCGAGACCCAGCGGTAGGTAGAGGTGATATTGCCTAGCGCACAGATTCCTGAGGGGCAGATCCCACTGCTCCTCCCGGCAGCTCCACTGGATGTGGTCGCTGTCTCATCGAATTTATTCTGCAGGAAGGAAATAGGGGTGTAAGTCCCCCCGCTCCCTACGGATGCCACGTAGTCTTGTTGAACCCGGCTTACATTGGCGATTGAGGCCCCAGTCGAAGTGTCGACCAGATCCGTGAGAGTGTAGTAGTTGATCACATGGACCTGAGTCGGCGATGACGCAAAAGTTCCCGACCCTGTTGATCCAAAGTCGTAGATCGCGTGCGAAGTGAGTTGGCCCTCAAGGTTGTATTGATCGATATATCCAGAGGACACACCTAGATTGCTCGGAAACTGATTTGTGACGGTTCGCGCCGAGGTCGAGTTGATCGTTGTGGGAGTTCCGGTGGAATCCGAGTACGCCGAGGAGAACGAGGTGCGACATCCACTGGCAGATGATTGATAGCAGATCAACGTCGTTTCGAGGAGCGTTCCGGAAGACACTGACCCAGTAAACACCTGCCTACCTATTTCGTAGAAATTCGCGCCCGAAGTCAGAAATTGAATCTGAGTCTGGTCTGTAGCACCGTAGACCGACGGCTCAGTCACCGTGGTGGTCCACTCGCTTCCAGACAATGTGCGGGAATAAACCCACGTCCCATCCGGCGTTTGCCTGCTCAGCGTCGGTGTGCTGCCATCAGAGCAGTTGATTCCGTTACTGCCTCCAGAATACGTGTACGTGATGGTTGGACCCGTTGAATCAGAGGGCATCGTGACGGAAGCAAGCCTTCCCGTGTACGTCCCTGTTCCCGAGCTTTCATAACCGAACTTCCATGTTCTTCCGTCTGGGAGAGATATAGAACTCGGAAGCGACACCGAGATGGGTCCGTACTCGTTAACGCCTTGGCAGCCGAAGTTGGTCTTGATCGAATAGGTAGTGTAGTTGACGGTGTAATTGTTTGTGACGCCGGGCACGGTGATCGACATAGGAGGGGAACTGGAATTGCCTGTGACAGTCGCTGCGGTGACGTTCAGCGTGTCCGTTGCCGAAGCCCCTCCGTTACTCCACTTTATGAGGTTCCCATTGATGTCTTCCAATGTCGTCTGCGTTCCACTTAATACAATGGCGATACCGTTCGGAGTGCTTATTTTCCCCCCGCCCAAATTTGCAAAAAGCGTATAACCAGTGGAGTCGGTGGCGGTCGCAGTGGGAGAATCCGTTCCTGGAGAGGATTGGCACGGCCCGTTATAGATCGTATAGATGTAGGTCTCTGTCCCAGGAAACGTGTGCCGTATTCCCTGGGCTGTCGTGTAGACATAGTTCTGATAGGTCGTCTGTGTGAAGGTAGGCTGGGTACCATTCTGGTATTGACCGCAGGGGAACGGTCCTAGGACTTGTGATTGGACCGTCAGAGTTCCGCCCGAACCGTTAGGAAAGCCCGTCCAACCGAAGCTTGAAATAGGCTGCCACGTAGTTGTACTGCCGGACGACACAGGGTACCAGATTGAAGAGTCAACATTGGGGGCAATTACGAATGGCATACCCCGCCCTGGTTTATTGACGAGGGGGATTGTCCAATTGACATTGAGATTCCCAAGATTGACGACATCGGGACCTCCGCCGAAGCTTCCCATCCACGGAGCACCAGTGGCAACTTGCCCAGCTGCGCTCTGAATTGTCAAGGCAATAACAGCACTCAGAAATGAGCGGCAAATCAATTTCATCATCGGCTTTCCTTCGCTGGTGAAGATCACAGAAACGCGCTCTCACACTCTTACGCTTACTTGTTACTTGAAATCAGTCGTTTGTACAGTCAGATCAAGTGCCAACGAGTTGTTGATGTACTGCTGAATCTCGGAGGGAAACCACACGCCATCGGATTGGGCATATCCGGAAAAACGAATTTCGACGGGAATGTCTGTGCTGGCATCGTTGTCAGGATGAATGTTGAATTCGAGCGACTCCGGTCGGGATGTCGATGGATCGATGTAAATGTCCAGGTGGGAAAGATGAACCCGGAGTTTCTCCGCAGGTCCGGTTCCGACCGGAAGAGCTTCCATCGTAAAATGAGCGACCGTCCGGCCGTTCTTCGATTCTTCCCCAACCACCTCGATATCAACGTTGTTCGTCTGCAAGACTCGTAACAGCACGACAGCAGGACAGAACCAGGATTCTGGGGTGTAGAGATTATGACTGGCCATCGGATGATGGTGCCCGAATTCGTCCACCCAATAGCCAGATGGAATGCTCTCACTTTCCTGCCTGTTCTCACTCCTGGGATGCGCAGCGAATTGCAAGCTCAAATTGCTCGCGCCATCAATGGAGCAGTGAGCGGTAAAAGGCCCGGTGTCCTCAGTAGAGCCCGCGACCGACTTAGCGTTTCCAGACAAAGTTACGCTGCGCAGACCCGCGGCCCCGAGCAGCGCTACTGCGGAGGTCAGAGTGCTTCTCGGCGTGACCGCGACATCTTGACCCGACATCACCGCTGTCCCGCTAAGCAAACTTCCAAATAACACGGCCCTGAGAATCCCGATGGTCATCACTGCTTCCTTTCACGGTTACGCAAGACGAGAATGCACAGCGTTTTCGCACCCTAGAGTCTAGGCTGCGCAAAACAAGCCACTCTCGGTCTTAAACAGACGAGACAGATGAAACAGACGAGGAGAATGCACGGACGGAGTTCTGGGAAATATCACTTCAGTTACAGTTCACAGCCAATTGCATGCGGATTCGTTGAGCCGAATGGCTTTCGATTCTCGCCATAATGATGGATTTCCCGGGGAAGGAAAGGACCTGGACAATAAAACTATTTGAGCCGCGGATCTGTCAAGGGGCTATTCCAACTTTCTTTGAGGTACCCGTTGAACCCTGCCACTACAGCCCAATTCGCTGCACGCCGGTTGCAACTCTGGTCAAGCCAGCAACCTATAGCCCTCAGCATTTTCACTGGATGGCGCAAACGTGATCCGGCGTTTGCGCCACCTCCTGTTTCCTCTCGTGATTTGAGAAGTCGTTCTGTCATGTTCTAGTCCTTAGGGAAATCAAAGCATCGCAAGGAATGCGAGCAGGTTGGCTGACCCAATCCCCCGGGTTTCGAGAATGACGTCTTCGGCTCTGATTCCTCCCGTTCCACCTGAGCGTTTTGTTAGAAGACGTCAACGGGCCACCAGTCCAGCGCCTTGGCGCGCGGATAGTAGAGCCCCACGTTTACCTTGATGGAATCCCCGTGGAGCTGCCGCAGTGTACGGGCGTAGACGTCGAGTTGCGGAGCGAACACCGAACGTACAAAGCAGGCGCGCACAATGCGCCACTCGTCATCACCGTACTTCAGTGCCGGAAGCTCGCCAATATTGTCTTGCGAACTTCTTCCTCCAGCGCCGGCCAAGCGGTCGCCAGCAGGGACTCCGAAGGGCTGAAGAGCGAACGGCTTCCATCCTCCGGATTCACCCGGTAACCCGGGCGGGCGAACAGTAGTGTGGCGATGGCATCGCGCAATTCTTCCGGGCCGTCGTCGATCTGCGCCAGTGTCTGCTGGGCCGCCTTCCGGTAGAGATCCTCCGGGTGCTCGGCAACGGTCAGACTGCCACCG
>CBJOJD010000191.1:0-9996 GCA_966443485.1 uncultured bacterium
GTTCAGATCATGTCCGGCCATGGTCTCGAGAATGGTCTGGAAGGTCATGGTGCCGCGCTCCGGATGCGTCGCCACGCGTCCTGCCGCGCCCGGCATCACCATGCGAATCAGCTGCAAATTCCAGCCCCGCATGGCAGCGAAGACATCCAGCGCCCGTCCCGCAGGAATGCCGTGATATGTCGCCGCCCACTTGTCCTGATCAAAGGGCTGAATGGTATAGGGATTCTCCGCCAACGTCTGGCGAAGACGAAAAGCAAACACCAGCTCGCAGTCAGCCAAATGGCACAAGATCTGCGCTGCGCTCCATTTTCCCGGCGCTGGCGCGGCATTCTCTTTCGCGGGACCAATGCTCTGCAGCAGCGATCCCAACTCGGCGGGTGTCGCCGACAAGATATCTTCAATCTTGCGCCCATCGAGGAACTTCTCATACGGATTCAAATCGCTCATCTCAGCATCCCTCCAGTAGCAGCGCTTCACGCCATCACTTCTTCACCATTTCACTATTTCACTATTTCTCTGTTTCTCTGTTTCTCTAAGAAGAAACAACCTTTGGAAAGATCCCCAATGCGCGGGTCTGGAGACCCGCTCTACAGCCGGCTAGGAAGCCGGCGCTACGGTTCCATCCGGCGAGTCGCAAACAGCGGTGGGGAACTATTTCACTTCTTCACTGTTTCACTTTTTCACTTTTTCACTATTTCACTGTTTCACTGTTTCACTCTTTCACTTCTTCACTTCTTCACTTCTTCACTCTCTCACAAATACTCATTCACCATCCGCTGCCACGTGGGCCAGTCGTGCGAGTTCCAGGAGTCCCAGATGTACAGCTTGTGGGGAATGCCCTTCTGCGTCATGATGCGATCGAGATTCTGATTCTGCCCCAAGCACTGATCGTCCCAGCCGGTCGCCAGCACATAGTTGTTGTTCTGATAGCGCTCCAGAAACCAGCGATCGCCAAGCCCAGGAAGAAAATGCGTGGGCTGATTGAAATAGACGTCCTGATCGTAGTATCCGCCCAGGAAACTTGTGAGATCGAACGCGCCCGACATCGACAGCATCCCGGTAAACACGTCGGGGTGGCGTAACGCCACATTGGCCGCATGAAACCCACCGAAGCTGCAGCCCAGTGCGACCAGATGCCGGTTCTGATTCTTCGCGCGGATCAGCGGAACAACTTCATGAATCAGGTAATCGTCGTACTGCACGTGACGAGCGATACGCCAGCGTGGAGGCACATTGCGGTTGTACCAGCTCTCCATGTCCACGGAGTCCACGCAGAACATCTGCAATTGCCCCGCGTCGATCTTGCCCCACAGCGCGCCGATCATGCCCCGGTCTTCGAACTCGTAAAAGCGCCCTCCGGAGGTGGGAAAGACAACCACCGGCAACCCTGCATGTCCAAAGACCAGCAGCTCCATGTCGCGGCCCAGACGCGGCGAATACCACTTGTGATACTCACGATTCATGCTCTTGCGCTCCGAGTTTCAACAGCGCCGCGGTTCCTGCCGATCCAAGCTGAGAAGTTGGAAAGGCCCCGGTGTTCTTGATACTGTAACAGCCACAGGCACTATTTCTTAGTCTCCCCAACCTGCCGATAACAAAGACACATTTAAAGGAACCACCTTTTGAAGTTGAACTCACAACCGGAATCTCAGCCCGATTCTGGTACCTCCAACGACCTATTTGCGCAGAGCGAGTCCGGATCGCACCCTCGACTCCGTCTGCATCACGGCTTTCACAGCCGCTTCCTGCCTGACCATCGCGATGTCATCGTCTATCTCCCTCCTGGCTACGAGCAGCATGCCGAGCGCCGCTATCCCGTTCTCTACTTGCAGGATGGCCAAAACCTCTTCGACGGGCAGACCTCCTTCGTCCCCGGCCGCACCTGGCAGCTGCGCGAGCACGCCGACGCCGCTATTGAAGCCGGCGAGGTCGATCCGCTCATCATCGTGGGCATCTACAACACCGGCGAGCGCCGCATGGCGGAGTACACGCCCGATCGCGATCCACAACGCGGCGGCGGAGAGGCCAGCGACTATGGGCGCCTGCTCACCGAAGAGCTAATGCCCTGGATCGCCTCTCAGTACCGGGTTCGCCCCGACCGCGCCTCGACCGGCATCGGTGGCTCCTCGCTGGGCGGGCTGGTCTCTCTCTACCTCGGGCTCCGCTATCCCACCCGCTTCGGCAAAATCGCCGTGCTCTCGCCCAGCGTCTGGTGGAACCAGCGCAGCGTATTGGATTTCGTGACTGCTCAGGAGCAGCAAGCCTCAGACCCTGCCCGCATCTGGCTGGATGCTGGGGATGCCGAGGGTAAGAGCACCCAGCGAGATGCCGAGCTGCTGGCCAGGCGCCTGCGAGCCCGCGGCTGGACCGACGGAAGAACCCTGCACTTCGAGGTAGTTCCCCACGGCACCCATGACGAGACAAGCTGGTCGCGCCGGGTACGTCCAATGCTGCGGTTTCTCTTCCCCCATCGGCTACCATGAACTCGCAAGGTGGGCGCGCCCCATCTTGCAGGCATTTCATTGACCCCTCAGGAAGACACGATGGCTACCCACACAAGCCTGAGCCTCAGTCCTGTCATCTCATTTGTCACCATTCGTGACGTCGAGCGTGCCAAGCAGTTCTATCGCGACACCCTAGGACTCACCCTCCTCGCCGAGGAGCTGCCATTCGCGCTTGTCTTCGACGCAAATGGGGTGATGCTGCGCCTGGCCATCAGTCCCGACTCCGCTCCCATTGCCGGCACCGTGCTCGGCTGGCGCGTCCAGGACATTGCCCAGACCATCTCCGGCCTTTCGGAGCGAGGCGTCCAGCTCGAACACTTCGATTTTCTTCCCCAGGACGACCGCGGCGTCTGGAACACACCCGACGGCACGAAGGTAGCCTGGTTCAAAGATCCCGACGGAAACCTCCTCAGCCTCTCGGAGTTCCCGGCCGCCACCTGAACTAACCGCTGCAAATTCTGTCACCAAGGCGCCCCCTACCTCATCTTGTCTAGGTGGGCCGGGTGCAACGCATGCCTCCGCGCCCGCCTCGTACAATGGAAAAGGGAGCCCATTCCGGCCCATGACGGACGAAGCGCGCACGCAGACCGAGAAACAAGACAAACTCCGCCAGACCGGACCAGCCCAGGTCTCCGCGCCCAAGGCGCAGGAGCCTCCCCGCAAGCCGGATGAAGACCCCATCGGCAAAGTCTACGACTCGCACCTCATCCGCCGCCTCGGGCATTACCTCAAGCCTTATTGGTGGCAGGCGCTGGTCTCCTCGATCTCCGTCACCCTCAAGTCGCTCAGCGACGTCGCCGGGCCCTACTTCGTCAAGGTGGGCATCGACCGCTATCTCACCGGGAAGCCCACCGCCTCCACCAACTGGCTGGCGCGCCGGCTCACCCCCGATCCGTGGCACGGCATTACTCAACTGGCCGAGCTCTACCTGATCACCCTGCTCTCCGCCTACCTCTTCGAGTTCATCCAGACGTACTTGATGCAATGGGTGGGGCAGAAGATCATGTTCGACCTCCGTCGCGACATCTTCCGCCACATGCAGCAACTGCACGTCTCGTTCTTCGACACTCACGCGGTCGGCCGGCTGGTCACGCGGCTTACGTCAGACGTGGATGCCATCAACGAGATGTTTACGGGCGGCATCCTGGCCATCGTCGACGACTTCTTCACCCTCACCATCATGGGCATTGTGATGTTGAGCATCAACTGGTGGCTGGCCCTGCTGGCCTTCAGCGTCCTGCCCCTGATCCTGGTCGTCACCCGGCTCTTCCGCAATCACGTGCGCGACAGCTATCGCCGCGTACGCGCCGCCATCGCTCGCATCAACAGCTTCACCCAGGAACACATCAGCGGCATGAGCGTGGTGCAGCTCTTCAACCGCGAAGCCCGCGCCTTCACCGACTTTGAGACCGTCAACCGCCAGCACATGATCGCGTTCAAAGACACCATCTTTGCCTACGCGCTCTACTACCCCGCGGTCGACCTGCTCTCGGTCATCGCCGTGGCCTTGGTCATCTGGCGCGGCGGCTTTGGGGTCATCACCGGCACCGTCAGCATCGGCGTTCTCGCCATGTTCAACATGTACTCCCAGCGATTCTGGCGGCCCATCCAGGACCTGAGCGACAAATACAACATCCTGCAAGCCGCCATGGCCGCCTGCGAGCGCATCTTCAAGCTGCTCGACACGCAGCCCGAAATTGTCAGCCCGTCCCACCCGAAAATCGGCGACGGCTCCAACCGCATCGAGTTCCGGAACGTCTGGTTCACGTACCAGAAGCTGACAGTAGACCAGAAGTCCATCGTCGAACGCGCTGCCAAAGCGCAGGCCAGCAACGGCGAACTCGCGCAACTGCACGAGATTGACTGGGTGCTGAAGGACGTCTCTTTCGTCATCGAACCAGGTCAGACCGTGGCCATCGTTGGCCACACCGGCGCCGGCAAGACCACTCTGACCAGCCTGATGATGCGTTTCTACGACGTCACCGCTGGAGAGATCCTGCTCGATGGAGTAGACGTTCGGGAACAGAACCTGGTCGATCTCCGCAAGCACTTTGCAGTCGTCCTACAGGATCCCTTTCTCTTCACCGGCACCATCGCCGACAACATCCGTTTGGGCAACGACGCCATCCGCCACGCCGACCTGGTGGATGCGGCTCGCGACGTGAACGTCCTGGATTTCATCGAGAGCCTGCCCAACAAGTTCGAAGAGCCGGTTCGCGAGCGGGGCAACTCCCTCTCCACTGGCCAAAAGCAGCTCATTAACTTCGCCCGGGCGCTGGCTTACAATCCACGCATTCTCATCCTCGATGAAGCGACCTCCAGTGTCGATACCGACACCGAATTGCGCATCCGCGGTGCTCTGGAACGCATGGTGGAGGGCCGCACCAGCGTACTGATCGCCCACAGGCTCTCTACTGTACAGCGCGCCGACACGATTCTGGTCATGCACAAGGGTACGCTGCGCGAGATGGGCTCGCATCAGCAGTTGCTGGCACAGCGAGGCTTGTATTGGAAGCTCTATCAGTTGCAGTACAAGGATCAGGAGCTGAACCCCCACCCGCTACCTGCGCCACAGTCTTCCGTAGCCCCCGCCGTATAGGAGATTCAATCGTGTCGAATCCTTGGCTCGAGGTTCCCCTCGCCGACTACGAAGGTCACATGGCATCGCCCGCCGTGCAGCAGAGCGGTGTACTAGCGGACGTCTTCGCGGACGTGCTGCGGGTCCGCGCGCCCCGTTCAGTGATTGTTCTCGGCATCGCCGGCGGCAATGGGCTCGACCGCGTCGACACCGCTCAAACCACCCGCATCGTCGGCGTGGATATCAACCCCGAGTACATTGACGCGACCCGTAGCCGGTATTCCAACCTCACCGGCCTGGAACTCCACTGCGCGAATCTGTCCCAGGCTCGTCTCGCAATTGAACCAGCCGCTCTGGTCCACGCGGCACTCATCTTCGAACACGCCGGAACTACGCTCTGCCTGGAGAATGCGCTTTCACTCGTCGCGCCCGACGGAGCACTCTCCGTCGTCCTGCAACTGCCCACGACCGGCGATGCCAACGTAGGCTCGAGCAACTACGCTTCCATCCAGAAGCACAAAGACCACTTTCAGTTAATCGATCCCGACGCCTTCACGGCCGATCTCGAACAACGCGGCTTCCGCCTCTCGTCGCACAGCCGGCATCCGCTCGTCTCAGGCAAGGCGTTTTGGACCGGCACCTTCCTTCGCTGAGAAACGCGGGCCATAGGGTGGAACAGGCTGGTCGCACTCTTCTTCGCAGATCTCAATCCGGTTGCGCCCGTTGTTCTTGGCAAAGTACATGGCGCGATCGGCTCGTTCCACGACGGACTCCACAGAATCGTTGCCAGCCAATAGCCAGGTGAAGCCGAACGAGCAGGTGAGTTGAATCCTGCCCTGCTTGCTCTCGAACGGCTCCCTGCAAACAGCCTCATGCAGTGCAGCCAGGCGCTCCATCGCGCTGCTTCTCTCCAGGCCGGGCAGCACAATGAGGATCTCTTCGCCGCCATAGCGCCCAACCTCGTCGTATCCGCGCACCGCCTTCTTGATCCGCGCTGCATACTGCTGCAAGACCATATCGCCGGTGAGATGACCGTACGTGTCATTCACCTGCTTGAAATGATCCAGATCTGCCAGCACGACTCCCATCGAGGCTCCCTCGCGCCGGCACCGCTCCATCTCCGAACTCAACAGCCGCAAGATAGCACCATGATTGAGCAAGCCGGTGAGTGGATCATGTGTTGCCTGGATCTGCAGTGCTGCCCTGGCGCGCAGCAGTTCCGCCTTCTCTGACTCCAGTTCCTGCGTGCGCTTTTGCACCAGGCCTTCGAGCCGCCGCTCATTGGCCACATGCCGTCGCACGCTCCAGCGCCACAGGCCGATCATCGCGCACAGCGCAAGCAGAAACTCAGCGAAATGCACGATGTTGGAGCGCCACCACGGCGGGGTAATGACGAAAGAGACAAACGTGATCGGCGATCTCAACCCGTCCGGCGCATCCACCGCCATCACGGCAAGCCGGTAGTGCCCCGGATCCAGGGGAGGATAGCGCAAATCGTGCTTGGCAGTGTCCTGCCAATCCTCGTTGATGCCCTCCACGCGATAACGGAAGCTGGTCCTGGCTGCCCGCCTGAAGTTCAACGTGGAAAGGCTTGCGTTGAGTGGACGATTGCTCCACGGAACCGTGGTCGTGACATTCGGGTTCAGTTGCACTTCGCCGATCGCGACCCGGCTCAAATTCAAGTCCAGCTTCTCCGCAGCGAAGATCTGCTCGGGATGAAGCAGATGCGACAGGCCTCCGCTGGTTCCGATCCAAATGCTTCCATCGCGGTCTTCATAGAAAGCATTGCTGTCGGTGTCGTTCCAAGCCAGGCCATCGTCCGTGCTCAAGTGCCGCCATTGCAAGCCGTTGTACACGTCCACACCGTTGTCAGTGCCTATCCAAAGCCATCCGCGATTGTCGATGTCGATCAGGATCAGGGATCCTGAGTTGAGTGGCGGCTGCCCGATTCGCTCCAACTCGCGAGCCGAGCTGCCTTCGATCTTCAGGTGGACCAACGCCGCGGGAGCCGTTGTTAACCACGCCGTCTCGTCTTTGGCGAAGACTAACTCCGCCGAGAACGCAGGGCGCACTCCTTGCGGCAGCGATACATGAATCAGGTCATTCCCTGATCGGTGGTAGAGTCCAGAGTCCGCAACGAACCAGTCATCTCCGCGTGCATCCCGCGCGCTATTGAACACGTGCCCCGCGATGAGCGGCTTTTGACGCGGCGATGCCTCCACATGCCGCGTATCGATGACAAACAACCCATTCATCGCGCAAACCCACAGCTTTCCATCGCTGCTGAGACTCAGATGGAAAACGCCGCCAAACGGTCCGAAGCCACGAGACTTCCGCGTATTTGGGTCATAGTCGAATACCGTGCCGTTGTCGCTTCCCGCCCAGACGTGTCCATCGGGGGCCAAGGCGAGGGATTGCAGACGAAGTAAAGGCGCACCGGTCTGGTCGGGCTGAGCCTCGATCCGATCCGACCCGCGCCGCATCCGCTCCAGCCCACCTTCGGTCGCAATCCACAGATCCCCCTTCGTGTCCCGAGCCAGGTTCCAAACTACGCTCGAGGCCGGTAAGCCATGATTCGCGTTCCAATTTTCAAATTGGTTATAGCCCAGCCAGCGAGCAATGCCGTACCCGTCCAACCCCAACCACACCGAGCCCTGCAGATCCACAAGGATCGACCGGATCTCGTGAGAAGGCAGGTCCCGGTTCCTTTCGAAGATACTCCAATGCCCGCTCTCCCGGCGGGCCAGCCCGGTATTCAGGTTCACCAGCAATCTGCCCTGTGCATCTTCGCAGAGCTGAGGCTGGCGTACGCCCAGGGAGCCGGCCTGCTGCCCCTCCCATGCGTTCACAAATCGATCCACATGCAGATCGTAGCGATAGAGGTGTCGTTCGCTTCGCACCCACAGCTGAGCCGCCCTATCCTGAAAAAACTCCAGCCACGGCTCCGCGGGCAGGCCATCGCGCTGCGAGTAGACTCGGATCGCGCTTCCCTGAACCTGGCAGATACCAGAACCGCAGCCCAGCCACAGCCCGCTGTCTTTCGTGCTCAACAGGCCGTTCAATTGATCCAGCTCTGGATGCTCTGCGATCTGCTCGGAGGAGAAAATCGGCGTGAGTCGAACTTCCTGCTCCTTGCCGGCCTCGGCTGAGTACAGCAGGTGCTGGCTGACGAGGAAAATCCGATCGGGATCGCCCGGATCTGGCGATAACCGGTTGGCAAGGTCGAAGTTGAACCCAGCCGCCGGGGCCGCAACCTGCCTGCTCGTGCCGTCCTCATCGAAGAAGCCTAAGGCGTTGGCCGTGGAGTACCAGATGCGGCCTCGCCCGTCTTCGACCAGACCGGTCATCAACAGATTGCCGTCGGGGCTCTGAACCGGCATCTGCTCGAATCGATAGCCGTCGTATCGAAACACTCCCGATTGCGTCGCGATCCAGATCAAACCGTGCCGGTCCTGCAGCAGACCGCTCACGTCGATGCTCTTTAAGCCCTCGCGCTGTGCAAATGTCTCGAACCCAAAGCGCTGGGCGTCCGCGTGCTTCCCGGCGCACACTAATGCCACCGTGAAACAGAACACGAACACACATCGAGGACGGAACATCGCGATTGGGGAAATCCTTCTAAGCCGTTATCGGCAAATGGAACAAAATCAATTACAACTTCCGAAAATGAACAACTCCCCGACGGCATAAGGGCAGCCGGGGAGTTGGTGAATACCTCTGTTTCAGAAAAACGATTCTATCTCGCAGGTTCCGCTGCAGCCGCCCAGGCGCTACGCGGTCAAACGTTCCAGTTGATCTGGCTTCACGATGGTCAGGCTCGCACCCTTGATGGAGATCCACTGATCGCGGCGGAACTGGTTTAACAACCGCGTTACCGTCTCCCGCGAAGTCCCCGCCATATTGGCGATCTCTTCGTGCGTCAAAGCCATGGTGAAGCGAATCTCAGGCTTGCCATTGGATGCGGAACGGCCCCAGTCGAGCAGCAGGCGGGCCAGACGTCCTGCCGCCGAACCCGACAGCGCCAGACGCTTTGCGTCGTGGAAGACCGTCAGATACTCGCCGGAGAGCGACTGCGCAGCATGCATGCTGGCGATCCCGTGACGTCCCAGGAAGTCCACAAACTCCTGCTTGCGAACTGTCTTCACCTGGCAGGGTTCAATCGCTTCCGCTGTCACTTCGTGCGGTACGTTGGCAAGCACAGCGCTCAACCCCATCACATCGCCGGGACCAGCAATCTTCAAGATCATGGTCTTGCCGTCGCGTGAGGTGGAAGAGATCTTTACTTGCCCGTAGCAGATGATGAAAACGTTACGCGCCGGATCTCCCTCATTGAAGAGCTTGGCGCCTCGGGCATGGCTCATCATGATGCCGATGCCGTCAAAATCTTGCAGGGCCTCCGGGGTCAAATTGCAGAACATACGCAAGTGACGATGTTCGCAATTCAAACAATCTTCCGGCGGGTGATGAGGGTGAAAAGACGCCATAGTTTTCCGCTAATTGTCTGAAGTATAGCGCATATTTTCTACCCCGGAGGCCGATTTCTCCCCCCGACGAAAGAGGTGTGATGTAGATCACTTGTTATCGATTTCTTTGCGCCCCTGGGCTGCTCTCCGCTGCTCTCACCCAGCTCCTTGCAAGCGCCGGGATCCGCTTAAGCTGCTGGTGGACGTGGGCTTCTGCGCCGCACCCGAATTGCCCCTGACATGCAGCAAACGTGATACGCCCGCGAAACCTCCCGCGCCAGCTCCTCCAATAACCGCATGCGCAACGGAGGATAGCTCTGAAACGCATCCCGTAGCGCCGCCATGGGAAGCAGCAGCAAAGATCCTGGTGTCTGGGCAACCAGGGAGTAGGTGTGTCGGGCGTCGCCCAGCGCCGCCGGACGCGCCCGGGCCGAGCCGGGCGCGCCGGTGC
>CBJOJD010000192.1:0-9961 GCA_966443485.1 uncultured bacterium
CAGCAGGTTGTTTTCGTTCTTGAGCAGGACCAGTACCTTGCGGGCCGCCTCGAGGGCCAACTGGCGGTGCTCGGCGCTGTTATTGGTCTTCTCGGCGTATTCGGGATCGACGTAAGGATGGTCGAAGAGACCGAGGCGGAATTTGCTGGTCAGGACGCGGGCGACGGCGCGATCGACTTCGCTCTGCGGCACCAGGCCCTTCTTTACCTGCTCGACCAGCGTGCTGTAGACGGTGCCTTCGGAGAGATCGTAGTCCACGCCAGCAGCGAGGGCCTGACGGGCGGCGTCGGCCATATCGTAGGCGACGTGATGAGTGGCGACCAGCATCTGCAGGCCACCGCCGTCGGAGGTGATGTAGCCGTCGAAACCCCACTCGCCGCGCAGCACGTTACCGAGCAGCCAGTGGTTGATGTGCGAGGGCACGCCGTCGATTTCGTTGTAGGAGGCCATGACGCTGCCGACATGAGCTTCCGGGACGGCGGCCTGGAAGGGGACCAGGAAGTTTTCGCGGATGACGCGTTCGGAGTAGTTGCCGGGAGCGGTGTTGGTGCCGCCCTCCGGCTGCCCGTGGACCGCGAAGTGCTTGGCGGTGGCGAGCACGTGATGGCGATCGATGAGGTAGGAGTCGCCCTGCAGGCCTTCGATGGCGGCGACACCCATGCGCGCGGCCAGGAAGGGATCTTCGCCGTAGGTTTCTTCGGTGCGGCCCCAGCGGGGATCGCGGGCGATATCGAGCACCGGAGAAAAGACCTGTCCGGCGCCGCGCGATCCGGCCTCGTCGCCGACGGCGGTGAAGACGCGCTTGACCAGGGCGGGGTCGAAGGTGCTGGCCAGGCCCAGGGCTTGAGGAAAGCTGGTGCTGCCGTATTCCATGTATCCGTGCAGCGCCTCGCCGGGAAACAGATCGGGGATGCCCAGGCGGGTCTTTTCGAGGCGGAAACGCTGTACGGCGTTGCGCAGGATGGCGGCGTTGCGGGGGGTGAACTTGATCTCAGCCCCCCACTCGGCTTCGAGGGTCTTTCGCGCGGTTTCGGTGGTGAAGGTTCCGGTGGGATCGACGACCTCGATTTTGTTTTCCCATCCGCCGGTGAGTTCTTCGACCTTCTCTTCGAGGGTCATGCGCGAGAGCAGATCGGCGACGCGGTCTGGGATGGGCAGGCCAGCGTTTTTATAGGGCGGTGTATCCGCGGTGCCGGGTGAGGAAGTGGGCTGTTGGCTGGCGGCTCTGGCGAGGGGCTGCAAAGAGCATGCAGCCGCAAAGACAAGGCACAAAGAGGCCTTACGCACGGAGAGATTCATGGCGCTGGTCGTCCTCACGGTTCTTACTGGCTTGCCGGGAACCCATTGTAGAGGAACTACGCACAGTTGACGGTGATGGTTCGCGCTCTGGAGGCGCATCTAAGGTAAATTGACCCTTTAGCCGGGTCCAACTATCTGACAGAATGAAGGCGCAATGAACAGTACGTTCCGCCGCGTGGCGGTGATCGACAATCCATCCTCCGGCCACTTTTCCTCCCGCCGCAAAGCTGCTCTGCAAGCGACCTTGGCTGCCTTGAAGGCTGCCGACGTGGAGGCCGAGCATTTGCTTATTGATGGGCCGGGGAGCGGGAGTGCGCTGGCGCGGGCGGCAATTCAGCGCGGCTGCGATGCCATCCTGGTCTGCGGTGGCGACGGCACGGTGCACGAGGTGCTGCAGGTGGTGGTGGGCACGCCGGTCGCGCTGGGCGTGATCCCGCTGGGCACCGCCAACGCCCTGGCCGCGGATCTGGGATTGAAGAAGGACCCGACCAGGGCTGCGAGCGCGCTGATGCGGGCGCAGGCTACGCCGGTGCCGGTGGGGCGGATCGTCTTCCAGGATGAAAGCGGGGTGGAGCGGGCACGCTACTTTACGGTAGCGGCCGGAGTAGGCGCCGACGCATTGTTGATGGCGAGGCTGGATCCGGTGCTCAAGCGCCGGCTGGGGTACATCCTGTACGTGATTGAGGCGTTCCGCATCTGGGCTAGCCACCCGTTTCCACTGTTTCAGGCCAGCTTCTCGAATGGGCACGGCAGTCCCAGGGTGGAGGAAGCCTCGCAGCTTCTGGCGGTACGGGTGCGGTCGTTCGGCGGAGTGTTGGGGCAATTGGCTCCGGGGGCGAGCCTGCATGGGCACAACCTGGTCCTGCTGGCTTTCAAGACGCGCAGCCGATTCCGGTATCTCCGTTTCCTGCTGGCGGTGGTGGCGGGGCGGCAGACCTTCTCGAAGTACGTCGAGCTCATTGCCGCGGATCGCGTGGAGTGCGCCCCGGTGAATGGGTCGTCTGTGTACGTAGAAGCGGATGGAGAGTTGCTCGGCAAGCTGCCGGCGCGGATCGAAATTGCTCCCCAGAGCCTGAACCTGCTGATTCCGCCGCAGGCCAATCCTTAGCGTCGTTTCGCCAGGCTGCCCAGGCGGTGAGGGAAGTTTTGGCTGGGTTGGAACTTGCTTTTCCACAGCCGGTAACCCCGCGGGTTCCCCCCACTTCGCGGGCTCCGGAATTCCACTGTTATCGGACCTATAGTGAAATCTGGCGAATCTCACGACCGCGCTCAGGCGTGACACCACAACGCAGTTCCCAACACGGCTCCCCGGCATGGGAGGACGAAATGTCCGAAGCGTCCCGTTTCCGGCGTGTACAGCAGGGGTCTACTCTGCCTGGCATGCCCATGGAATTGGAGGACGAGGACGAAGAGTCCCCGCGTCGGCGCAGGGGTTACGAGGCACCGTCCGCCCCATGGTGGCGGCCTCGCAGCGCCACAGGACGCGTGTTTCTTGGACTCGGGCTGTTGACCATCCTGGGTGGATTGGGAACCGCAGCGTACTCCCTGGACAAGTATCTGGCGCACGATGCGCGTTTTCGCATTACCGGAACCGACCACATCGAGGCTGCGGGTCTGAACGAGGTGTCGCGCGCCGACATCCTGCCGGTCTTCGGAGAGGACATCGGGAAGAACATCTTCTACGTTCACTTGAGCGAGCGCCGCAAGCAGTTGGAGCAGATTCCGTGGGTGGAACGCGCCACGGTAATGCGGCTGTTGCCCGACCAGCTGCGGGTGAGCGTGGTGGAGCGCACGCCGATTGCGTTTGTCCGGAATGGAGCGCAGATCGGGCTGGTGGATGCCAATGGTGTGCTGCTCTCGATGCCGGCGAAGGCGATGAGCAAGCATCACTACTCGTTTCCGGTGCTGACGGGGATTGACCCCGGGGATCCGCTTGCCTCGCGCCGGGCGCGTATGGCGGTGTACCAGCGGATGATCAGAGATCTGGATTCAACGGGGCAGCACTTCTCAGACCAGGTTTCGGAGATCGACCTGACCGATCCGGAAGATGCGCGGGTGTTGATGCCAGAGCAGGGGAAGGACATCCTGGCGCACTTTGGGGACGATCAGTTTTTGCAGCGGTACCAACGGTACAAGGCGCATATCGCGGAGTGGCGGGCGCAGTATCCGAATCTGGCTTCGGTGGATCTGCGCTACGAGCAGCAGGTGGTGTTGCAGATGGCGCAGGGCAGCGGCGGAGATGTGAAGGCCGGAGACACGGCGGATAGCAAGCCCTCGCCGGCTGGAAAGCCCAACGCGGCTACGGAGGGCACCAAGAAACCGGCGAAGCCCAAGAGCAGAGCGCAGTCGCGCGCGGCGGAGAAGGCGCGGGAGAGAAAGCACGCACAGGCAATGGCAGCCGCACGGGCAGCCATGGCGCGACGCAATCGCACAGTGACCGCCAACGGACAGGGGCAGTGAGCATACGATGAGCCAGAAAGAAGAAAACCTGATCGTAGTGCTCGACATCGGCAGCGCGGCGAGCCGCGTGCTGGCGGCGGACCTGAACGAGGGCGCGTTGCGATATCGCGGGCATGCGGCGCTGGAGTCCGCGGGCATGCGCAAGGGCATGATCTCGGATCTGGGGCCGGCGGCGCGGGTGGTAAAAGCGGCCGTGGAGCAGGCGGAGAGGGTGGCTCGCGCCAATATCGACGAGTGCGTGGTGGGCGTCGGCGGTCCGCATATTCGTGGCCTGAACACCAATGGCGGTTTTGAGCTGGCCAGCCGCATGCGCGAGATCACGCGCGAAGATGTGCGGACGGCGGTGGAGCGGGCGCGGGCGGTGGAGCGGCCTCCGGACCGGGAGATCCTGCATCTGCTACCGCGACAGTTCATTGTGGACGACCAGCCCGGCATCTTCGATCCGGTGGGCATGATCGGTGCGCGGCTGGAAGTCGATTTGCATATCGCCACGTGTTCCGGAAGCGCTCTGCAGAGCACGGTTACCTGCGCCAACCGCGCGGGGCTGGAGGTTTCAGAGGCGGTGCTGGAGTCGATCGCTTCAGCGGAGGCGACTCTCTCTGCCGACGAGCGGGAGTTGGGCGTTTGCCTGCTGGATATCGGCGCGCATTCGAGCGACCTGGCAGTGTTTTTCGAAGGCGCAGTTGCCCACACCGGATCGATCCCCGTAGGCGGCGCGCATTTCACCAACGACTTGGCGGTCGGTCTGCAGATGCCGGTAGGGAATGCCGAGGAGTTGAAGCGGCAGTATGGACACGCGGTCGTGACCGCGGTTCCGCAGAGCGCGGAGATTGAGATTCACAATCCGCAGCCGCAGATGCTGGCGTTGCGTACCGTGGCCGAGATTCTGGAGCCACGCGCGCGGGAGCTGATGCACTTTGTCCGTGAGAGCTTGCGGCAAGGCGGTGTATTGGAAGCGCTGGGCGCGGGCTGTGTATTGACCGGCGGCGGCGCGATGCTGCCGGGAATGTTGGATGTGACGGAGAGCCAGCTACGCGTGCCGGCGCGCACGGGAATGCCGGTGCGGCTCTCCAATATGCCGAGCGAGCTGGCTCATCCCAGCTTTGCCACGACCATCGGCATGCTTTTATATGCTCATCGCACGCGTGTGACCCGTGCGGCGGAAAACAACAGTTTGCGCGCCAAGTTGCGCGCCATATTTGCCTCGAGCTTTTAGCTTTCAGCCAGAGACGGGGCCGGTACGAGCGGATTTTGAAGTTGCTGAACGGTTGAGCCAGGCCAGCATTTGGAGCTTTGCTCTTGTTCGTTCAGGTTTGACATAGGAATCAAAGCTAGCGGCTAGGAGCTAGCAGCTAGAGGCTACAAGGAGGCCGGAGTCGCCATGGAACAGATCCCGCAAGCCGGAGAGATGCGAATTCAGTATCACGAAGAGTCGCCGCGCGGAGCGCGCATCAAGGTGATTGGTATCGGTGGCGGCGGGGGCAACGCCGTCAACCGGATGATCCAGGCCCGTATGGAGGGCGTGGAGTTCATTGCGGCCAACACCGATGTGCAGGCGCTCAAGCTGTGCCAGGCTCCGGTGAAGCTGCAGCTGGGGGTGCGTTTGACCTCCGGGTTGGGTGCGGGCGCCAATCCTGACGTGGGCCGGCGCGCGGCGCTGGAAGACTCCGAAAAGATCATTGAGGCGCTGGAAGGCGCGGACATGGTTTTTGTCACCGCCGGATTGGGCGGGGGCACGGGCACGGGCGCGGCTCCGGTGATTGCCTCGCTGGCCAGCGAGATGGGCATTCTCACGGTAGCCGTGATCACGCAGCCCTTCGGCTTTGAAGGCAAGCGCCGCCAGCAGCAGGCGGAGCGCGGCCTGAAGGAGCTGTTGGAGAGCGTGGACACGATGATCGTGATCCCTAATGAGAAGCTGCTAGCGGTGGCCAAGGACGCGGGCTTCTTCGAGAGCTTCCGCATCGCCGACGATGTGCTGCGGCAGGGCGTGCAGGGCATCTCGGATATCATCACGATCCCGGGCATCATCAACCGCGACTTTGCCGATGTGAAGACCACCATGGCCGGCATGGGCCATGCGGTGATGGGCACGGCGGTCCGTTCGGGCGAGAACCGGGCGGTGGAAGCGGCACAGGCCGCGATGGCATCGCCGCTGCTCGAAGCGGGCGCGATTGACGGCGCACGCGGCATCCTGATCAACATCACCGGGTCGAGCGCGCTGAAGCTTTCCGAGGTGAACGCGGCGTCGTCGCTGATTCAATCCTCGGCGCACGAAGATGCCAACATCATCTTTGGCGCGGTGCTCGACGAGAGCATGGGCGACGAGGTGAAGATCACGGTGATTGCCAGCGGCTTCAGGAACCAGATGCCGGAGCGGCGGGCGCGCATGCTGGCGGTGGAAGAGATGGCGGTGGTTTCGGTACCGGTGGTGGCTCCGGAGCACTGGATGCGCGAGTCGGCGCCGGTGGCTGCGGTGTCCAACCCCGAACCGGCCCAGATTGTGCGGGCCGAGGCGGTCGAGGTAGCGCCCGAGCCGGTAGCTCAGCGGGCCCCGGTTCCAGTGGTAGCGGAGCCGCCTGCACCAGCCGCGCCGCGGTTCATGAGCGAGATCGAAGAGATCGAACGCGAGCGGGAGGAGCGGGAGCGGGCCGAGTTTTTTGCCAGCACCGGACGCGATCTGCCCAAGGGGGATGGCGCGGGATCGCCGTCTTCTGACCGCCATTTTGCGGAGGCGGAGGGTGTGAGCGCCCCGGCACGGCCGAAGTTCGCGGAGCTGGCGGAGGAGCCGGTGTACACGCCGCTTCCGCGGGACTATGCGACCGACCTGGGCAATGGCGTGCGTCCGGCGCTCGAGGCTCAGCCGGTCAGCGCGTTGTTTGCCGAGCGGGGTGAGGACGCGGAGCGGGACCTGGAGGTTCCGGCGTTCATGCGCCGCCTGCAGTTCTAGAGCAAGGGGCTCTGCTTCTTTTGCAGCGCGGAGATTGCGCGGCGCAGGGAGCAGGGCCAGTTCTCCCAGACTGAGGGATGACTGGGCTTCTTTGCATTGTTAAACCCGCATACAAATTCCATAATGGAATTCAGTCGCAGATTTTTCCCGCCCCACCCGTTTAAATCGAGTCAATCCATTCGATTCTAGAGAGGACAAGCTGAGTGTCTCTCGTCACAGGATTGGCGTGGTGGGGAGATCTAAAGGCTGTATAGTTTGTTCTAAAGCTCTCCACCAGCAGGCAGAAGGAATGCCGCTCATATGCAGCACGGCCGCTCGAAGCGTGTCCCCGGCCGGAGAGTTTTGCGAGTAGGGCAGTCGTTGACCGGGCAAGCGCGACTTCGCTGACATTTTTGGGTCCATATCGTGGTGAAAACAGATATCTTCCCGCGCAGGGCCGATAAGTAAGTAGTGCGCCTCCTCCCCCGAGGCGACGCATGGCACGAATCATTTTGTTGAGAGGAACCTGGCTGGATGAAACTGTCTTGCACTGTGATCTGCGGAATTGCCTTGGCTGGAATGGGAGGCGGGGCCACGAAGGCGCTGGCGCTGGATGCTCCGCACACGTTGCACCATGCCAGAACGCCGCATCTGATCGAGTCGCGGCGCTCCAGCCATCATGGGACGGCGCGGGAGTCGAGCCATGCGGCGACTGCAATTCGTCCGCGCAGCGCGACGGTCACGGCCCATGCTTCGGCTCGCGTTGGCAGCGGGGCTGCGACGATTCGCCGCGCCCACCTGACCAGCCGTCATCACTATTACGAGCGCTTCACTGCGAATTCATTTGCCACCAGCGACATCTTTGCGGACGACGTGACGACGGGCGAGGATCCCATTGTGCGTCAGGCGGCGATCGACGCTCTGGATGGGATGAACGGGACCGCGGTGGTGATTGACCCGTCGAACGGGCGGATCCTGGCGATGGTGAATCAGAAGCTGGCGCTCTCGCCGGGAGCAGAGCCCTGCTCGACGATCAAGATCACGGTGGCGATGGCCGCCCTGTCTGAGGGCATCGTCACCAAGGACACGATGGTGCAGCTGCCGGGCTTCCGCATGAACATGACGCAGGCCCTGGCGCACAGCAACAACCTCTATTTCGAAGAGCTGGGACGCGAGCTGGGCTTTGAGCGGGTACGGCACTATGCCAACCAGTTCGGCCTGGGCGAGCTGGCCGGCTGGCACATCGCGGGCGAACAGCTGGGCGTCTATCCGGATCATCCCTTGCCGGCTTCTGAAGGCGGAGTAGGCCGGATGTGCAGCTTCGGGCAAGGCGTATCCCTGACACCGCTGCAACTGGGCGCTTACGTGGCTGCGCTGGCCAACGGCGGAACGCTCTATTATCTGCAACATCCCACCACGCCGGCGGCGATCGAGGCGTTTGCGCCCCGGGTCAAGCGGACCCTGGATATCGCCCGCTATGTTCCGGAGATGGAAGATGGCATGGCGGGGGCGGTGGAGTTCGGTACGGCTCGCCAACTGCGCGCGCACTTCACGGAGTTTCCGGTGTTTGGCAAGACCGGCACCTGTTCGGACAACGGCACGCGGTTTGGGTGGTTTGCGTCGTTCTCCAATACGCCGCAGGGGAGCCTGGTCACGGTGTTCTTCCTGGAGGGTGGACGGCCAACCTTCGGACCTCGGGCTGCGGAGCTGACCGGCGCGTTCTACCGCAACCTGTGGGATCGCAATTACTTCGTAGGCAAGCCGCTGCAGGCGACGGCGAATGCGACTCCGACGGAGCCGGCACCGGCGGCACATTTGGTTTCGGTCTCCGGCGCGACTCGCTAGGCTTACCCGCGGCAGCTAGATCTGCTGGGGTGATGGCACGAGTAAACTCGTGGCTTGCTGGTGCGGAACGAAACGCAGGTCCTTCCCTGCGGTCAGGATGACAAATCATCCCTACAAATTCATTGGTCCCTGCGGTCAGGATGACAAATCTCATCTGTACGAAATCCATGAGTTGAGTAAGTGGACGGCGGCGAAGTCGTGCCCTTTCAGAGCTGCTCTCCCGCCCAAGCAAAGCTTGGACGGGGCACCCGCCGGAGTGGATTTGCTCAACGCAACTGCAGATCCTTCCCTGCGGTCAGGATCACAAATCCAGTGGCACAAATTGAGTGGCATCTGCGGTCAGGGTGACAAAGACATGCGGTCTGTCCGGGGGCATCTGGACGAAATGGCAGCAAATGTCGATCTCCTGAACCGAAACGGGGGATAATTCATCCATTGGGTAACGGCTTCGCACGGCATCAGAGAAAGCCCGTATCTCATTCCCATTACGGAGACCACGTCTATGGAGCTGCCCACCCATATTTTGCTGACCTATGGGTATTTCCTGCTGTTCGGGTGGATATTGATCGAGCAGCTGGGCTTGCCCTGTCCGGCGACGCCGGTATTACTGGCGGCCGGGGCGCTGACCATCGATGGGCAGCTGAATTTGCCTTCCGCCCTGCTGGTGGGGGTAATGGCGTGTCTTACAGCGGACAGCATCTGGTATTACGTCGGCAAGCGCTACGGGCATCACATGCTGCGGCTGGTGTGCAAGATGTCGATGGAGCCGACCATCTGCGTGCGGCGGACCCAGGATTCGTTTGGGCGGCGCCGTCAGCTCACGCTGCTGGTGGCGAAGTTTATCCCTGGACTGGCCACGCTGACCTCTCCGGTGGCGGGACAGAGGGGGATGCCGTTTGGGGAATTTGTCCTCTTCGACGGGCTGGGTTCGACGTTGTGGATTGGAACGCTGCTGACAGGCGGCCGCCTGTTCGGCGACGCTCTGAAGCACAATCCTCATTTGCTGGACTGGGTAGGACGTTTCTCGGGTGCACTGCTGTTGGTGGGCATCTTGGGATTCTTCGGGGTACGCCTGTACCGCCGGAGAGCCATTCTGAAGGCCCTGGTGGCTTCGCGGCTGGAGCCCGAGGAGCTGAAGCGTCAGCTGGATCTGGGTGAGCCGGTGTATATCGTGGACCTGCGGCATCCGCTGGAGCTGGTGCCGGACCCCTTCATGCTACCGGGGGCATTGCATATCTCGCCGGAGGCGCTGACCGCGCGGGTGCATGAGATTCCGCGCGACCGGGATGTGGTGCTGTACTGCACGTGCCCCAGCGAGGCGACGGCAGCCAAGACGGCGATGACGCTGTACAAGCTGGGGATCGAGCGAGTGCGGCCGCTGCGGGGCGGGTACGACGAGTGGAAGAAGCTGGGCTTTCCGCTGGATGCCGT
>CBJOJD010000193.1:0-9955 GCA_966443485.1 uncultured bacterium
GCAGAACACCAGCGCGGTGCGCAGCCCGGCGAGGATGACCGGCACGGCCATCGGATTCGTGATGACCTGCGGCTGGGCTGGCCTGGCGGTGAGTTCGCGCATCATCGGCGCCATCGCCGGAGGCGATCCGCGGCGGCTCAAAACCGCCCTGCTGCTGATTCCCGGCTCTGCAGTCTTGATGATCGGCTTGAACCTGGCCATCGCCACCATGCTGCGGTAAGACTTCCAGATCGCATTTACACCGCACGCCTGCCAACGCGGAGAAATAGATGAAGAAGAGTTCCCTGGGCCTGGCCCTTTTGCTCTCGCTCGCACTCGGTGCCCCAGCCTCCTACGCCACCAACAACGCTGTGGTGCCCAGTGCGCCATGGGTCGATCAACACGGCGATCGCATCCAGGCCCACGGTGGCGGCATCACCCTCTGGAAAGGCAAGTACTACTGGTTTGGAGAAGACCGCGCGCAGGGCAACGATCCTGCCAAGCGCTACGTCGGCTGCTACGTCTCCTCAGACCTCACCCACTGGAAGTCGTGCGGCCCGGTCCTTGCTCTCGCTGATCCTGAACACCTCGGTCCTGGCTGGGTGCTGGAGCGGCCCAAGGTCTACGTCAACACACGCACGCACAAGTTCGTTCTCTACGCGCATCTCGACAACGCCCACTACAAAGCGGCCCGGGTGATGATCGCGGTGAGCGATCACATCCATGGCCCCTACTCGTACGTGAAGAGCTTCCGCCCGCTCGATAAGGAGAGCCGGGATATCGGTCAGTTTGTGGATGATGATGGCTCGGCCTATCTGATCTTCGAGTCGCGGCCCACGGGTGGTTTCTACATCGCCAAGCTCACGGACGACTTTATGAACGTCCAGTACACAGCGTTCGTGCACGCTCCGCTAGAGGGTGGAGCGCTGGTGCACTACAAGGACCTCTATTACGTGGTTGGATCGCATATGACGGGCTGGGCGCCAAACTCCAATGTCTACGCCACGGCAAAGTCAATCTGCGGTCCCTGGACGGAGTTTCAAGACATTGCACCTCCCGCTCTGAACACCTACGGAGCGCAGTCCACCTATCTGCTCAAGGTCCATGGCAAGAAGAAGACCTCGGTCATCTTTCTCGGCGATCTCTGGAACAAGAACGCGCTGTGGGATTCGCGCTATCTCTGGATGCCGCTCGAGATTGGCGATGGCAAGATGCTCTTGCCCGCGCCGAAGCCCTGGAAGATCGACGTGAGCAGCGGAGAAGCTTCGTTGCTGCCCTGACGCGGGTAGAGATTCCCGGACATTAAACAACCCACTCCCAGGCATTGATCAGCGTGGAGAGTGGGTTGGCTAGGCTCGGTTTCTTCTTCTGTTGGACGTCGGAGCTCGTCTAGACTTCGATGACCGCCTTGGAGAGATTTCTCGGCCGGTCTACATCCACGCCGTGCTCGAGTGCCATGTAGTAGCTGAAGAGCTGCAGCGGAATGACCTCTTCGATGGGCAGCAGATATTCACTGGTCGCTTCGACCTCAACGACATCCGTGGCCACTGCAGCCACATGCGTATCGCCGGTGTTGGCAATGGCGATCACGTGTGCGCCCTGCTTCTTCATGTCCTCGAGCAGTTGCAGGGTCTTCTCGTAGCGCAGCACGGAGTCGGGAAGGTTGCGGTCTACTGTGGCGATCACTACCAGAGGAACCTGCTCGCCAACCAGCGCATTCGGCCCGTGCTTCAACTCGCCTGCCGGATAGCCCTCGGCGTGCACGTAGGAGGACTCCTTCATCTTCAGCGCGCCTTCGCGGGCGATGGCGTAGTGAATGCCGCGGCCAAGGTAGAGGAAGGTATTGGCCTTGGCATACTTCGCGGCCAGGGTCCTGGTGCGCTCGCGCCAGTTGTCGAGTTGCCGCTCGATCTGTCCGGGCAGAGCGTTGAGCTCGGTGAGGCTGCGCTCCATCTCTGCCGCGCCCATCACCCCGAGCTGCCGGCCTTCGAAGATCGCCAGCAAATAGAGCGCGGTCAGTTGTCCGGTAAAGCTCTTGGTCGCAGGAATGGCCAGTTCGCGCCCTGCCGCCAGGGGCATGGCCGCGCCCGCTTCACGCAGCATGGAGCTGCCCGGCACATTGGCGATGGCCAGCGTCTGCTGGTTGCCTGCGCGAGCCATGCGCAGTGCGGCCAGGGTGTCGGAAGTCTCGCCGGATTGCGAGATCACCAGCACCGAAGGCCGGCGCGGATTGGCGGTGCCGCGGCATCCCCACTCGCTGGCATACTCCACATCGACAGAAAGTCCGCAGAGATCTTCCAGCAAGATCTCCGCGGCCAGGCCGGCGTGGCGACTGGATCCACTGGCGGCAATCAGTACCTCGCCCCGCGGATTCAGCCAGTGCGCAACCGAGGCAAAGGCTTCGGGCTTGAGTGTCTCTCCGGTGAGATAGAGGGCTAGCGTACGGCGGATGGCCTCGGGCTGCTCGTAGATCTCGCGCAGCATAGCGTGAGGAAAATCGTTCATGGACGCTCCGGTTACCAGCGCTGGTTGACGCTGGAGAGGGTATCTTGATTGTACAGAGGCCCCCGGAAACGCTCAATTAAAACGTTGCAACCCGATTCCGGCCGGGGTCGCCTCCAGCCCGGTATATGCTGTTGCCATGTTTTGGTCCAAGCTTCCCCTTCGTGCCGCCTTTTCGTGCGCATGCGCGGTGGTTCTCTGCTCCTTGCCTGCTCGCGCGCAGGATGCCGGGTCTAGCTGGAGCTTTGCGGTCTCCGGAGACAGCCGAAACTGCGGCGACTTCGTGATGCCCGCGATCGCGTCCCATGTCAAAGGCGAAGGAGACGCTTTCTACTGGCACCTGGGCGACTTCCGCGCCATGGGCAAGCAGCCCGACCAGGATCTGGCCGCCATGCAGCCCGCCGGCCAGCCCCTCTCCACCGAGGACTACTACAGGACGGCGTGGGACGACTTCCTGAATCACCAGATCAAGCCTTTCGATCCCCTGCCGGTCTTCCTGGGACGGGGCAATCACGAGACCTACGGCCCCGGGACCCGCGACAGCTACATCGCGAAGTTTCAGCCTTATCTCGATCGCTCTGAGATTGAGGCCCAGCGCAAGACGGACGGAGCGGACGCCGCGCCAATCGGCCCCTGGTATCACTGGATTCACAACGGCGTGGACTTCATCACGCTCGACAACGCCAGCCAGGATGAGTTCAGCGATGCCCAGCTGCGCTGGTTGCGCAGCGTGCTCGATCATGACCTTGCGCCTCACTCCGGAGTTCACAGCATCGTTGCCGGTATGCATGAGGCGCTGCCCCACTCCAGCAGTTCAGCGCACGCCATGGACGACTGGGCATTGGGCGAGCGCACGGGCGAACTGGTGTACACGTGGATGTACGACGCGCAGGCCGCCGGCAAGCATGTCTACCTGATCGCCAGCCACTCGCATTACTACTCGCCTGACATCTTCGACACCCCGTTCTGGCGTGAGCGCGGCAAGACGGTGGTCCCCGGCATCATCGTCGGCACCGCCGGTGCACATCGCTATATTCTGCCCCCCAATGCTCCGGCAGGATCAAAGACGTTCGTTTATGGATGGGTACAAGGGGTTGTTCATCCGGATGGCGCAATCGACTTGGTCTTTCATCAGCTCAGCGAAGAGGATTTGATCAAGGCGAAGTGGCCCAATGCTCCACAAGCCGCTATTCACGATTGCGTAGTGAACAACCGGGATGTGCCCAGCGACGGTAAATAGCGCTGGTTGGAGATCCTATCCCGCCCAAGCAGAGCTTGGACGGGGCACCCCGTTACTGCCTTGTAGAGCCAGGACGGGCTATTTCGCACCACGTTTATCGACGCTGCGCGCAGGCCACGCGGGCGATGCCCTGCAGGTCAGGGACATACTCAACTTCGCTGAATCCGCTCTGTCGCAGCAGAGCCCCTATCGCATCTGCTTGCCCGTATCCGATCTCCAGCAGTAAGAATCCGTTTTGCTCGAGTACCGCATAGGCGGCGGGAATGAGGCGACGATAGATATCCAAGCCGTCCTGCCCAGCAAACAACGCCAGCGACGGCTCGTAATCGCGCACCTCTACGCTCAACGATGAACGATCGGCATTCGGAACGTAGGGCGGGTTAGAAACGACCAGGTCGAACTTTTCATTGCCGACGGGCTGCAGCAGATCGCCCTCTAGAAAACGAATGCGCTCTTCGACAGCGTTGCGTAAGGCATTCGCCCGCGCCACTTCCAGCGCTTTGGGCGAAACATCGATCGACGTCAACTCTGCCTTCGGCAGCGCATGAGCTAGAGCCACGGCAATCGCTCCCGAACCAGCACCGACGTCTACAATGCGCGGCCGTTCAAAGCGTGCGGCCAGCGCAAGGGCCTTCTCCACCAGATGTTCGGTTTCGGGGCGCGGAATCAGTACATCTGGCGTGACGTGAAACGGCAAGCCGTAGAACTCGCACTCGCCGGTAATGTACTGGATGGGCTCGCCGTGCTGACGCCGATCTAGCAGGGCTGCGTAGCCGATGGCTTTGCAACCCCCAAACTCCTCATCACTGTGCGCCAGCAGCCAGGCACGGTTCTTCCCGATCAGGTGCAGCAGCAGGCTTTCCGCATCCAGCCTGGCCCGCTCTAGATGCGGACCTCCGCTGAGCTGTGCCCTACCCTTTTCCAGCCAGTCGCGCAGGCGCATTACGCCGCCTGCGTCTCAGCCTTCAGCTGCTCCGCCTGATAGTGCGCAATCAGCGCGTCCACGATCGGCTGCAGCTTGCCTTCCATCACCAGGTCGAGCTGGTGCAGGGTGAGCCCGATGCGGTGATCGGTCAAGCGATTCTGCGGGAAGTTGTAAGTGCGAATCTTCTCGCTGCGGTCGCCCGAGCCCACCTGCGACTTGCGCGCCGCCGCCAGCTCGGCGTTCTGCCGCTCCATCTCCACTTCATAGAGGCGGGAGCGCAGCACGCGCATGGCCTTCTCGCGATTCTTGATCTGCGACTTCTCGTCCTGGCAACTCACTACTGTATTGGTGGGCAAGTGCGTGATGCGCACGGCGGAGTAGGTCGTGTTCACCGACTGGCCGCCCGGACCCGACGAACAGAAGGTATCGATGCGGATGTCCTTGGCCTCGATCTTCACGTCGACCTCTTCAGCTTCGGGCAACACTGCCACGGTGATGGCCGATGTATGCACGCGTCCCTGTGTCTCGGTTGCGGGCACGCGCTGCACACGATGCACGCCGCTCTCGTACTTCAGCTGCGAGTAGACGCGCTCACCCTCGATGATGGCGATCACTTCCTTGTAGCCGCCTACGCCCGATTCCGACAGCGACATCACTTCCACCTTCCAGCGATGCTGTTCGGCGAAGCGCGTGTACATCCGGAACACCTCAGCCGCGAACAGCGAGGCTTCGTCTCCTCCGGTGCCTGCGCGAATTTCCAGGATGACGTTCTTCTCGTCGTTGGGATCCTTGGGCAGCAACAGAACCTTGAGCTCTTCTTCCAGCCCCTCGACGCGCGGCTCCAGCGCGGCAATCTCTTCCTCGGCCATGGCGCGCAGGTCGGGATCGTTTTCGGCCAGCATGCTCTTGGCGTCGGCCAGGCCCTGTCGCGCCTGCTTCAACTCGCGGTACTTCTCCACCGTGGCTTCAATCTCGCGCAGCGCCTTGGCTGTCTTCTGATATCTCTCGTGGTCGTTGATGACCTCGGGCAGCCCAAACTGCGCCTGCAGCTCGTCATAGCGCTGCTCCATTTGTTCCAGGCGATCCAACATGATGCACTCTCCGGCCCTTGAGGGCGGCAAATTCGAATGATTGTCGATGGAAAAAAGGCGGGAAACAGGTGTACGCGGCGGGACCCGCTAGAGAAGGGCCGGAATGGGCTGATGCAGAATCACGGCTATTTCGATTCTAACGCGAAAGTAGCTTCGCCGGAACGGGCTTTTACGCCCAGCCTCAGGACCGGGGCCCACCTTGGCCCCGGGACCCTAGAAACAGTCGATCGCATCGCACTGGTTCATCAGCGGAATCTGCAGATTCGAATCATGCTCCGTATCGGAGTAGATCGTAACCGTGGCGGGCTTGTAGTCCTCGGGCTTGGCCTGCATGATGTTGGGCACAAAGGTCTGCGGATTGCGGTCGTAGAGCGGGAACCACGTGCTCTGAATCTCCACCAGCATAGTGTGCCCCGCCTTGAAGACGTGGTCCACGTTGTGCAGGCTGAACTTGTACTCCCGCACCGAGCCGGCACGGATGGCGCGCGGCTTGTCGAAGCCATCCAGATAGCGCCCGCGGAAGATCTCCTCGTTGGTCATCAGCTGATAGCCGCGCATTCTCGTATCCGGATCGTCTGCAGGATATTGGTCGATCAGCTTCACCACCAGGTCGCCATCCGTTCCAGAGGTCGAAGCAAAGATGTCTGCCAGCACCTCGCCGGTAGCTACCAGATCCTTCTTCAAGACGGGCAGCTTCCAAACAGCAACATCTTTACGGCCCGTGACGAAGCTCTGGTCTTCGGTCAGCCAGTTGTACCAGTGCGACCCGGTGCCGTAGGTCGGCTGAATGGGGCGATGTCTATAGGGCACGGGATTCGCCGGATCGCTTACGTAGCTGGTCCTGGTCGCAGTCTTTACATCTCCCCAGCTCAGCTTTTCATCGCCCTCCAAATGCAGCGCAGTGGGCTGCGCGTTCTCCGGCGGAAAGTGCGCATAGCGTTTCCAGGTATTCGATCCCGTCTGGAAACTTGCGGTGTCTTCCAGATCGAAGCCGGCCTTGTCCGCCGCAACGCCCTTCAGATAGTGGGCGAAGAACGGCGCCTCGATCTTGGCGCGGAAATCCTTGCCGATGGGCTCCCCGAAGCTCAAGTTCCCCAGCCCGCGCGAAGAGGAGGACCAATAGCCATGGCGCCACGGACCCAGGACCAGGAAGTTCTCCTTCTTGTCGTCATGCGGCTCCAGCGTGTTGTACTCCAGCTGCGGACCGAACATATCTTCCTGGTCGTAATAGCCGCCCACCGAGAGGGTAGGAACGGTGACCGCTGTCATCCAGCGTTCCACGCCGCGCGACGACCACTCGCTGTCATAGGCGGGATGCTCCAGGAACAGCTTCCAGGTGGGCAGCATCTTCGACCCCGACTGCTTCACATCCTCGGCGAAGCTGCCGCGCTGCAAGAAGTAGTCGAACCCATCGCGGGGCTTACCATCCTTGTCGCTGCCATAGCTGACCTCGGCCACCTCCTTGTTGGATTCCAAGCCGTAGACGTAGTCGTAGCCGTAGGTCTGCCGAAAGGCTCCGTTGTGAAAGAAGTCATCTCCCAGCCACACGTCAATCATGGGCGCCTGCGGAGAGATGGCCTTAACCGCGGGATGGGGATCGATGCCTGCCGCCATGGCCAGAAATCCCGGATAGCTGGTTCCCACAAAGCCGGCGTTGCCGTTGTTCCCAGGTACGTTCTTCAGCAGCCAGGCCACGGTGTCGTAAGCGTCTGTGCTTTCATCCACGGCCTTCGGATCCTTGTGGTCTGCCATGGGCCGGCTCATCACGAACTGACCCTCGCTCTTGAAGCGCCCGCGGATATCCTGGGCCACAAAGATGTAGCCGTCACGGGCCAGCTCCGGGCGATAACCGAAGATCTCCGCCCGGTCGGTGCCGTCCACGCCGTAGGGTGTCCGCATGATCAGAAATGGCAGGGGATCGGCGATGTCCGCAGGCTTCAGGATGATGGTGTGCAGCTTCACTCCGTCGCGCATCGGAATCATGACTTCGCTGCGTTGGTAGTCGTGGAAGACGTGGTGAACTGGATCGCCAGTACGGCGATATTCCTCCTCCGGGTCCATCGACATGCTCACCGAAGCGCCTTTGCCCGCCGCATCTGTCTTGAACCGGAAGGTCGCCTTGGTCTCCGGCACGCTGAACTCCAGCGCCGAAACCGCCTTGAGCTCGGTGGGAACGCGGCGTTCCGATTCCACCACCAGCTTGCCGTTCTGCACGTAGAAGCTCAGCGGGGTATCTGGCTCTTCCGCATCGGTATACTCACCCGCCAGGTTCTGGAGCGCTGCTACGGATACCTCTTGAGCGGCGTGAGCTACGGAAATCGTTGCTGAGGGAAGGAAAGAGAGACTCAGGCAGACCAGGGCAATGGCGCAAGAACGACGAACCAAGCGGACCCTCCGGAACAACAGGGGAATCACCCGCACGGCGTGCAGCTTGACTGCAGCCGGCAATCAGGGCAAAAGACTCCCTCATTCTACATAGGAGCGGTCACAACCGATTGCATGTCGCATTCCCGGTCGAGCGACCGGGCTCGGAGATGGGGACGTCCATATCGGTGCTGCGCAGTCTCGCGCAGCGGAAGGCACTTGCGCTCGGGCGAGCCGCTAATAGAACAAATACTTTCTCCAGCGATCGTCTCCCCTGCCCAGCATTCGCATGATCTGACGGCTGGTATGCAGGGAGAAGGGACGGGGTTCGCGTTGCAATGCCATGTCATCGATCTCATGCAGCAGCCGGTTGCCCTTCTTGCGATTGCACGCGTGGCAGCAGGCCACCAGGTTCTCCCACGTGGAGTTGCCACCCCGCGAACGCGGCATCACGTGATCCAGGGTCAGCTCGCTCGAGGGCAGCACTACTCCGCAGTACTGGCAGGTATTGCGATCGCGCAGCAGGATGTTCTTGCGCGACAGGGCGCGAGTCTGGTGCGGAATGCGGCGATATTCAAGAAGACGAATGACAGAGGGCATGGCGATGCGATTGCGCTGCGCGTGCAGCGTGGTTCCATGCTCCTCTTCTGTGCGTGCAATTCCTTTCAGAACGAGAACGAGAGCGCGCCGCGCTCCACAAATATTGATCGGCTCGTAGGATGCGTTGAGAACGAGTACCGGCATTTGCAACAGGTGGTTGGCTTGTACCCCGTGCTGCCCGGCCGCGTGCTCGCCGGCATACACCGCGGCCCGAGCAATCGATTTCTGCTTGCGTGCATGGATCATGGCTTTTCCCAGCGACATTTCGTAGGCCTCATGTAGTTGGTTGAGTTCCGGATGTCTGCATGCTTGCTATGGCTCCGCTCGAGACGCTGCCGCCCTCGCCGGAGGTTGGGTTGACGGAATGCAGAGGCGCAAATGCCGCTCCCGCAAAGCTGTTATGAATTCGACGCGCCCGCGCTAGAGTCGCTACCCATACGGATGCAGCGCCCGCCCGACGCAGCGCCAGGGAGGCCGCGCGAACTGTGGCGCCGGTGGTGAGAATGTCATCCACCAGCAGCACGTGCTGATCCTTGACCCGCCGCGGATCGCTGACGGCGAATGCCCCCCGTACGTTGAGTCGTCGTTGCCGGGGCGTGAGCCCGGCCTGGCTCTCGGTGGAGCGTTCCCGCGTCAGGGCGCGCGGCGCTAGCGTGAGTCGCCACTCGGGATCGGTGGCGCGGATGGCGCGCAGAGCATGCTGTGCCAGAACCAGCGTCTGGTTGAATCCGCGTTCTGCCCGCTTGCGCCGGTGCAGAGGCACGGGAACCACCAGGATCTCCGTGGCGATTTCAGCTCTAAGCGTCAGAATCGCTTGGGCTAACATGCGTCCCATGCGAGCGGCCGCGGGATGCATGCGGCGGTACTTCAAAGCGTGAATGGCGGCCCGCATCCGGTCCTGGTAGATGCCGTAGGCGACGGCCCGCTCGAACGCCGGGGGAGCCATCCGGCAGGCGCGGCAATGTGCCGGGGCGGTTCCAAGAGCAGGTTCGTCCAGGATGTCTCCGCAACGCGCACACGCAGGACCGCTCAGGAGAGGTATCTCCAGCCAGCAGACATCGCAAATTGGAACGGAATCGAGGCGCGGCAGAGGGTGGCCGCAGAGGCTGCAAGAGGCGGGAAGAAGCACAGAGACTGCTGCATCCACGGGACTTCGCAGTACACGCGCCACAGCACGCCATGCGGAAGTCGCCAAGGGTGGAACGTCGCTCGTCAGTGAACCGAAGTCCCTGCGGAAGACGCACCTCTTTCGCC
>CBJOJD010000194.1:0-9952 GCA_966443485.1 uncultured bacterium
CGGATACCAGAACCTTGGCGCGCTCCATGCGTGCTACTTGCTCGTGATCACACCGCAGGGCTGAGAGCACGTCATCAAAATGGCGCTGTTGCAGTGCTTCCACCAGCGCCAACTTGTTGGGAAAGTACTGATAAAGGGACCCGATGCTGACGCCCGCTTTTTCGGCTACTGAGTTGGTTGTGAACCCGGCCCAGCCTGTACGGTCAAGAATGCGAGCAGCAGCCTCTAGAATCGCTTGCACTGTTGCGCGCGCCCGTTCTTGTCGCGGTTCTTTTCTCATTCTCTGTGGGTCGAAATGCGAGTAGCCGAGGTAGCACTCCGATGCGAATATGAGACTCATGCTCGTATTTGGCCGGGTTTCCTGTCAAGGACAACCGGGCATGAATCTCTTGCCCAAATATGAGCAACTCCGCGGTGTTTATACGGGTCTTCAGCGGATCTTCGGCGGAGTAGCGATATTCAAAAGGCGAGTAGACAGATGACATGTGCGCGGGTAGCCTCACCGCAAGATGTGAGGCGCCTATGCACAAGCACAACGGTTCTTCGTCGTTAACGAACACGCGGTTCACGTGGAGTTGGATCGAGTCTCTGGTACGCGATCTGCGTTACGCCTTCCGCACCCTGACCCGCACTCCTATTTTCGCGGCAACGGCTGTTCTCGTGATGGGCCTGGGCATCGGTGCAAATGTTGCGCTGTTCACGATTGTCCGCTCGGTGGTACTCAAACCGCTGCCGTTTCCTGATTCGAGCCGATTAGTGAGGCTCTATGAACAGAGTCCCGACAAGAAGTACCCATGGAATAACGTGGCTGCGGCGGTATTTGCAGAGTGGAAGAAGGCCAACACGACTTTCACGGATATTGCCCTTTGTGGCTACGCCGGCTACAACTTGTCTGAAGACGGCAGGCAGTTACCAGAGACTGTCCGGGCGGCGACGTTCTCATGGAATATGCTGCCTACGCTCGGCGTTCAGCCGGCGCTCGGGCGAAACTTCTCGCCGGAAGAGGACAGCCCGTCGGCAAATCCGACCGTTCTTCTCAGTTGGGGTTTGTGGAAGCGGCGTTTCGGCGGCAACCTCTCAATCCTGAACCGCGACATTCTGCTCGACGGGAAAGCTTACACAGTGATTGGGGTGATGCCCACATGGTTCTCCTATCCAGATTCCACAATCCAGCTTTGGACACCGGTCAATTACAAGGAATCTCTGACTGAGATGCGCAGTCTGGAGTTGGACGACTTCAGAGTGATCGGACGCCTCACACCCGGTGCCACACTTACCCAAGCTGTCGCTGAAATCTCGTTGATCACGCGCCGTCTGCATGATCAACATCGTGATCTGGTTTTTATGAGCGAGGCGGCAAGCGGCCGGCCGCTGTTGGAGTCGATTGTGGGCGACGTGAAGATGTCCCTCTATGCGCTGCTGGCTGCTACTGGATGCGTGCTGTTGATCGCGTGTCTGAATGTAGCCAATCTGTTGGTCGCGCGCGCAGTCGATCGGAACAAAGATTTGGCCATCAGAATGGCGCTGGGAGGGAGCAATTTCCGGCTGTTGCGCCAACATCTGATGGAATGCCTGCTTTTATCGGGAGCCGCGGGCGTCGTGGGTTGTGCGCTGGCCTATTGGCTATTGAAGTGGATCGTCATTGCCCGCCCCGACATGGCACGCGTGGAGGCGATACACATGGATGGGTTTGCGGCACTGTTCGCACTCGGGCTGATCGTTCTCTGCGCCGCATTTTCCGGCTTGCTCTCATCATTTTTCATGCGCGGGAATAACATGCTTTCGTCTCTCCAGGACGCGTCACGCTCAAACAGTACGGGGAACCGTCGCACCCGCCTACGCGCTGCACTGATCTCGGTTGAGGTGGGACTAACGGTGGTATTGCTGATCGGTGCGGGATTGATGCTCAAGAGCTTTGCCAAACTTCGGTCTGTCAACCTGGGGTGCATTTCCCGGAACGTGCTCAAGATGGACCTCAATCTCCCGCAATCCCGGTATCACCTTCCGGCTGCGCGCGCAAACTTCTTCGATTCTCTGCTCGCACGCGTGCGCGCACTGCACGGCGTTCAAGCTGCGGGCCTGATCTTTCCCGCGGTGCCGGGAGACGGATATGGCGGAGACACGGGCTTTGTCGTTGTCGAGCATCCTCTAGCGCCCCCGGGCCAGCGCATGAATGCGATTCACAGGTGGGTCGACCCCGGATATTTTGAAGCGATCGGAATACCGCTTTTGAGCGGACGCACGTTCGCCGATAATCAGCGTCCCGGCCATTCGACTGAAGTCGTTATCTCTGAGACGTTTTCTAAGCAAATCTTCCCAGGAGAGAATCCCCTTGGAAAACACCTGCGCATTGCGGGCACAGGCCAATACGAGATTGTGGGGATCATGGGTGACACGAAATTCAGTGTTGGCGACCCGCCGCAGCCGATGATGTACTTTGCTCTCGACGCAAATTCCGAGATGACCGGAGCGGCGCTGGTCGTTCGCTCAAACCAGGACGTGACCACGCTCGCTCTGCCCATTCAGCATGCGATTGCAGAACTCGATCGAGATTTGCCCGTTTCCGCCGTACTCACGATGGATCAGGTCTTACACCGGAATACGATGGAAGCTAGTTTTGATGTCGCTTTGCTGTCAATATTTGCAGCTTTCTCAGTGCTGCTTGCCGCGGTCGGACTATTTGGCGTCCTGTCCTATATTGTTGCTCAACGCAGCGGTGAAATAGCCATTCGTATGGCCCTGGGCGCTCAACGTGAACAGATATTGCGGACTACCATGGCCGCCGGTCTGCGGCCGGCATTGCTGGGGCTGCTCTTTGGGCTCCTGGGAAGCGCGCTGATCGTGCGCTTGATGGGCTCCATGCTCTATGAGACCGCGCCCCTCGATCCGCTAGTCTTCATTGCTGTATCGGGAACGCTACTTGTGGTGGTGGCAGTTGCCTGCATATTCCTCTCCTGGCGTGCCTCACGACTGAATCCGATGCAGGTCCTGAGAACCTAGAGAATAGGGTGCACTTTTGTGTTGACAACGAACGGCTCTTGGAGTCTGATAATGCTAGTTATTTCAGTTACGGCTGAAATAACTAGCATTATGCACAAGACACTCCGATCAGCTAGCTCGCTCTCCCTGGATGAATCCACGATCCTTCCGTGGATTGAACGGGTTGCCGCATTTTGGACCGAGCAAAGCGGCTTGCCGCCGATTACCGGGCGAATCGTTGGCTGGCTGATGATATGTGATCCTCCCGAACAGTCTGCCGGACAAATTGCGGATGGAATTGGAGCCAGCCGTGCCTCGCTTACCAGCAGTATGAGGCTCCTAGCTGCGATCGGACTCGTGCACTCTGCGCGCACGCCGGGCGAGAGAACCGTCCGTTACAGGATCGACGACAACGCCTGGGAGATGACGCTTCGGCGGCGCATTGCAAGCTTGACGAGTTTCCGGAAGATCACAACAGACGGCTTGGCCATGTTGGGCAAAGAGAATCCGCGTGCTGCGCGGATTCGTGCAGCGGACAAAATCTATGCGTGGGCGGAGACGCTTTTCGAGAGCGCGCCTCGTCTCCCCGACACCACCAGCAGGCGCAAAAGTCGCAAAACTGCTCAAGAATGATGATGGCCATGAACTCTTTCACATTGAAGATCCTTCTGACGGTCTACATCGTGTACGCACTGTTGAAATTTTTTGAGTTCTTCTTTCGGAAAGAAGAGACCAAGCAGGCTGGGCTTCATGCGGTGTATGTCAAAGGTGGCGGGAAGATCGTCAAGATCTTCGACAACGTCATTCTTCTATTTGTAATCGTTCTATTGATTCTTCTCTTCATCGGAGGCGTGGAATACATCAGTTTCACAACCGGTCTCTTGGTAGGCATGACCATCATTCAGGTGTATTTCCATCGCTTCTCCGATCCCTTACCTCCTGAGAAGGCTCCGCCGCCACCTATCACTGCTTTGAAGATGATGTCCTATTCCATCCAGGCGCAACCTGGCAAGGCTTGGAGAGAACTTGCACTGATGACCATGCTCTTCCTCTGGGCACTCTTCATGCTTGTCACTCAGGGGTTTGGGCTATTCCACGGTTCCTCGCCCGTCCACTAACGGCCGGAATCGCTCTAGGATTCAAGCCGCCACAGTATGGAATGCGAATAGGCTGCCGAAGATATCGGAAGGACAAATACGGACGATCATGGGGCCTGACGACTAAAACTCCGTCAGCGGGCCGCTAAATCTTGAGAGGCTTTACGCGCACCCAAGTGCGGATAAAATTACGTCCCTGTGCATTCCCGACCTTCGGGAGCTTATCTCGCTCCTCAGCATTGCTTAATGCCCGTGGCCGCCCCTCAATGCCGCTTGGTGCAATCAGGGTGATCGCCGGTCGCACGACGCGTGGATCTTCCCCATCCTGTTCGTGCCCGAACGCGTCATTCAATTTGTGCTCTCCCCATTGCACCTTGCGAATGTCGACCTCAATCATTTCCTCGTTATAAGTGTTGGTGTCAGAGTGTAGTTCGCGTGCAAGATCAATATCCAGCTTACTCAGGTCTCCGTCAGGAACTAATTTCCTCAGGAATGTATCCGGCGTTGCTGCAATGACGACCATCGCTTCGTAGGTTGTCGGAGTTTCAGTCTTGAAAAACGGTTCTGGGTCAACCCAATCGCCGAGCATCACCTGAGTCGCCATTTTGCTAGTCCATTTTGCCCTGTTGCCCATAAACGGACTCGAGTGCCAGAACAACTCATCAACCCACGAAACGTATGCCTGGTTGGGCAATAGCGGCGAATGGATGCCTGTCGCCCATTTACTCTTCAGGAGTTCACTCCGTGTCTTTTCAATCTCTCCCGTCTGCTCGTTTCCTAAATTCGCAACGAGCGACTTGGCTTTCTTATCGGTCATCTTCCTCGTGTCGGCCGTCAATTCCGTCCCGATGATCGGCTGAGCATTGGTAAAGATCAAGTTGACGAACAGATTCCCGCCTCCAGTATCTTTATGCCAATAAGCGGGCGCCGTTCCGAATGCACGATTTACGTAATAGTTAATATCGACTTCTACTCCATGCGTACCGTTCACGTACCAGTCCCGTGTGCGGATATAGTCCATTTGTCCATTTGCAACCATGAGATTCTTGAGGAAGCTGCTGACTGGCTCAGTCCATGCGCCACTCTTGACCTTGTCTCCCCCGGCATCCCACTTCCAGGTTTCGTCTGCTCGATTGAAGGAGAAGTAGCCTAGAAAATACGTACGGTTGGGTTCATCCGCTGGGAATTCATTCTCCAGTGCGTTCGTGGCGGTGCCAAAGCTGGAGACCGCAATTTGTTTTTCCGCTACAGATCCCATCTTCACCGCCAGTTCGCTCAGGCTCTCCGCTGCTTCCTTGGGAGTCTTGCCTTGCTGGCCGGTTACATCGTTGAAGAAGATTGCACCGTCACTGGGTTCGCCGGGAAAGTCCTTCGTACCCTCCCTCGCCTGAGGACCGGGCTGCCAACCAGTGTCCTTCCATTCGTGAATTCGGCGCTGCGCTGGTCGAATGCTTAGCTGAGCCGGAGGCGGCACCACCATCGTGCGAGGAGAAAGAGGCAAATCATTCGGGTGGGCCGAAACTCCCTCGTTTCCCCGAACTGCTCCTACAGGGGCTGGGTCGGACCTCACATGCTGCTTCAACTGAACTGCTTGTTGCGCCGCCTCCTCGCGGTCTCTTGCCGCCTGCGCCTCCTGGACCCCTGACGGAGTTTCGGTCCGTCTGCCATGAGCACGCCTTCCATGTCCAGCTACTCTTTGGGAGTTAGCGATACCCTGCTGGCGCGCAGTTGCGATCTCCTGAGCCGTGGGGGCGCGGTTCTCCTCCCGCCGAACCCTGGCTGTCATTCGTTGTGACACTTCGCGGGGCGGTTCCTTGATGGGGTGTAGCGTTCTTGGCGCCGCTTTCGTCAGCAGCGCCTTCGCTCCCATCCGATCCGCTTCCCGCTCCAGGCCGGCATCGTCGTTGATTGGAACTCCGCCCTTCATCTGTATGGTCGGCCGCACGCCGCCTTGCGCCTGCTGCACCACGTGCCAAGCCTCATGAGGCAGATGTTCTTCTTGCCCAGGCGCCACGTGAATGTCAGTTCCTTGGGCATAGGCAAGCGCATTCAGTTGCGCCGGTTGCGCGGAGTTGTAATGCACCCGCACATTGTCCAATGACATCCCGGAAAGACTCTCCACTCCCGACTTCAGCCCGTCGGGCAGTCCCGTACGATTGCGCTCGCCAGGTGTCTCGAGCCTCTGCGCCGTAGCCGTCACGTCGGGCGGCGCAGCCCTCCGCCACGTTCCTACGGCGGAAGATAAATCTCTCAATCGACTTAGGCGAGGACTCCGTCTCACGTCCTGCTGCAGTTGCGCCAGGCCGCGCACCTGCGGACTTGCTAGCAGCGGGCCTCCATCGAGCGAGTTCCCTGTCGATTCTTCGCTCGGCGCCGGCCGAGAAGGTGAGGATTTCGCAGGAACGACATGCGATCGTGTTGCATTCTGCTGCACGGTTTGCTTCATCACGATGGTCTCCGTCCGCTAAGTGTCCAACTCATCGGATTACGACTGCAAGAATGGCAACGATGAAATCAGGAGAAGGAAGCTGAGTCTGGCTTACAACAAGTAACTCAGTCGTCACAGCCGGCCTAACCGAAGATAGCAGCGACTGGTCTGGATTTTTGTGAAACGCGATTGTACTCTCTCTGTCCGTTCGGGCCAAGCTTCACTTTTAGAACGGTTCAGTGTTCTCACACTCGATTGAGACAGGCTGGTCCCAAGAGACTACCTTCTCTGGAAACGCTTACAAGAAACTGCGAGATCATATAGCATTTCGAACAAGTAGCCAGAGCAATCAGAGAGGATCGATGGACAGGTCGCTTTGCAGCAGTTTGTGTGATCGGGCGTGTTCCGGTTTACAACAGGAACAGAATCGTTCATTTTCATTTCAACGGCGCGTCAAAGATAAGGCCAACAAATTCTTTTGCGCAATTCTGGCTTTGCTCGTTCTTTGTCCCGCATCTTCTGGCACGTCCCTTGCCCAGTCAGCAGAAGACGTCCGGACTGTTCAACTGCAGGGTAGAGATGCAGGCAAGCGATTTGATGGGATCGGATTTGTAGACGGCGGCGGAGCCACATCTGTTTTGCTCAAGGACTACCCGGAGCCTCAACGCAGCCAAGTTCTCGACCTGCTGTTCAAGCCGAAAACAGGCGCTTCAGCAAGCGCTCTGCTAGTCGAAATCCCCGGTGATGGGAACTCCACTCAGGGTTCGATGCCGAGCCACATGCACTTTCGCGGAGATATCAACTATAGTCGCGGCTACACGTGGTGGATTTTGCGCGAGGCCAAGAAACGCAATCCCAATCTCACGTTGACCGGGATGGCATGGAGCGCGCCTGGGTGGGTTGGCAATGGGAACTTCTGGTCACAAGATGCAGCCGATTACTACGTGAAATGGCTGGCCGGATTACGGAAGGTTTATGGCCTGGAATTCGATGCGATTGGTCTCCGCAATGAGAAGGGCGTTAGCTTCGAATTCGCTAAGATCTTGCGCACGACACTGGATGCCAATGGATTCCGCAAGGTTCGAATTCAGGGCTTCGATAACTGGCCCGAGGACAAGCTGGACTTCGTCAAGACGATGATCTCCGATCCGGATAAGCGCAACACGGTGGCTATTATCAGTGCGCATACATTAGTAACCACGCCCCCCACGGCCGGTGACAGGGTGAAACAGTGGGCCGATCAACTGAATAAGCCCGTGTGGAATAGTGAAGAGCACGTCTACAAAAAAGGGTTCGATTGCGAGATCAGCATCGTTCAGGCCTTCAACCTGAACTTCATCCGGTATGGAGCCACACTTGTCGTCAACTGGTATGACGTCGCGGGCTTGTATCCGATGGAACCATATTCGGAAGATCCAGCCGCCGTGCTAGCGCGCTCCCCGTGGAGTGGAAGCTATCATGTGCGGGAGGCGCTATGGGGCTACGCCCATTATGGGCAGTTCACCGCACCGGGGTGGCGATATCTTGAACATGGCTACGGAGAACTCACCGGCGGTGGCAGCTTCGTAACCCTCAAGTCGCCAGGAGACGATTACAGCATCATCATCGAAACCAAGGATGCGAAGGGCCCGCAACAGATGCGCTTCGAGACTGGGCAGGGCCTCAGCAAGAAGTCCTTATCGGTGTGGCGCAGCGATGAAGCGGCTCAATTCGTCCAGCAAGATTCGATTGAACCTGCTCACGGCGCTTTTGCTGTGACACTGCAACCGAACTCGATCTACACACTGACCACAACAGCAGGCCAGCAAAAGCGCTCATTTGAGAACATCCCTGCCCTGAAGCCATTTCCATTTCCTTACTATGAAACGTTCGACGAGTACTCATCACCCGCGGAGTACGGGTATCTTCCTCGCTACATCGCCGATATCGACGACGCTTTCGAAATCGTTGAGCGGCCGGACAAGAAAGGCCACGCGCTGCGGCAGGTTGTGCCCATTCCTCCGAATTCCTGGGCTCCGGAGTGGAGGCCTTATACGATTCTCGGCGACGATCAGTGGACAAACTACGAGGTCAGCGCCGATGTGTACCTCAATCCAGGCGATTCAGCGGGTGTGATGGGGCGCGTCAACGATGTTGGCAGCGGTTACGGAACGATTCCTAAAGGCTACTTTGTGGAGGTCGACAGTGACGGCCTATGCAGGCTGGTTGCAGTGCGCGGAAAGGTCGACAAGAGCACACCGGTGGGAGATGCAGAACAGCAAGCACTGATTCGTGCCAATAAAAAGGTGAGTGCCGGAGGCGAGCTGATCCTGAGCGAGACCAAGCTGCCCGGGGTGCATCCCGGCGAGTGGCATCACCTGAAGCTGCGTTTTCAGGGCAATTCAATTTCGGGTGAGGTGGACGGAAAAGCAGCCGTGTCCGCAACGGATACCACCTATTCACGAGGGATGGCTGGCCTTGTTGCGGGCCGCAGCCCGCAGCGACTCAGCATGCCGTACTATGACAACCTGCTGATCAACCAACTCCTTGCTCCGATACCTGCTCCCTTTTCGCCTGCCTCTGGGCAACGGCCGATTTATGACGGGCCGTCTAAACTGAGTCGCTGAGCTGTGGAGTTCGCTCGCACAAACTGCGCACCATTGCACGAGATTTGGCCACCTTGGTCTAAAGAGCAGTTTTTCAAGTTGGCTCAAGTTGGCTATACAACCGGCGCTGGCTGGAAGTACGCCGATTTCAATTTTGATGAGGACTACAAACGGCTCGGTGTCGCGCCCGAATACGATAACTCCAATCCGGATCTGCGTAATTTCAAAAAGGCAGGGGGCAAGATCCTTCTATATGAAGGTGGAGATGACACGATCGACCTTCCCGGCGCGGTCACGGACTACTGGGTCGAAAAGGGACAGGCGCCGGAGAAACTGATCGGCTCTCATGTGAGTGATGACTACTTGATCTCCCATGATCCTGGGCTCGATTTCTCCAACGATCGAGATGTGAAGTTATGGCCGGCTTCATGGGGCCTCCCCGAACCGCTGGACCGGTCGATTCCGGTGAGTTTTAAGCGCCCGGTGTATCCCTATCCGACCCTCACCAGATATTTGGGGCACGGCGATCCTCACGATCCATCGAGTTTTGGACCCGTGGAGCCACATCAGCCAAAGTAAATAAAGCAGCATGAGCCGAATGCGGCGGGAATGAGCAGTACGTTCGACCATCAAAGGCCAATGGGTCCATTGACGCTTTCTAGGCTGATTCGAGAATAGGCGCGTAACGTTAGGCCCGTTCGCCACGATTAACAATCGTATCGATCTTTTGACGAGGGAGCCAAAGTTTTTGGACAGTGTGGAAGGCCTGGAGCCAAGATCCGCTCCGAAATCGGCACAGAGATCAGTGACTCCGCATGCCATGATCGCTCCGAAATACTGATCCGGCTGCCATAAGTGCACTG
>CBJOJD010000195.1:0-9948 GCA_966443485.1 uncultured bacterium
GCGATCAAAGTACGGAATGACGAGCAACGCCAGGACCATCGCTGCCGGGGCGACCACGCCGCCTAGCAAAGCGGAGTGGCTCACGAGTTCCTGCAAGCCAAGGAAGTACCACGGGGCTTTGGCAGGATTGGGAGTCCTCGCCGGGTTGGCAAGCTCTTCCAGCGGCGCGTGAAAGAAGAGGGATATTGCCATGACCGATGTGACCGTAATCATGAGGGCGATGGCCTCCCGGAAAAAGGCGAAGGGATACGCGAACACCGCGTCTTCTTCCTCTTCCGGGGTGATCGTTTCGAAGATTGGCTTTCCGGTAACGACTTCCATCAGGCCATAGGTCTTGCTCGCCCCTGCGGGCACCGTCTTCAATGGCTCGACTGCCGCAGGAGCACCGATAGAAACAAGCTGTTCGCTGGGTTTGGGATCCTTCAGCTTCCACACCGGACGTGAAAGGCCGCCGTCTTTCCGCACACGCCAGAAGTGCACGATGGTGAAAAGAATCATGGCTGCGGGCAGCACTGCGACGTGCAGTACATAGAAACGGATCAGCGCTCCCTCGCCCACGGAGTGGCCGCCCAGGAGCAACTCGCGCAACTGCCCGCCCACGATGGGAGCATAGCTGCCGATATTTGTACCGACTGTAATGGCCCAGTACGCAAGCTGATCCCACGGCAGCAGGTAGCCGGTGAAGGAGAGGCCCAGCGTAAGCAGAAGGAGGAACACACCAATAACCCAGTTGAACTGGCGCGGCTTCTTATAAGAGCCGGTGTAGAACACCCGGCACATGTGCAGGAAAACGCAAACAACCATGCCGTGCGCTGCCCAGCGGTGCATGCCACGCAGGAATGGTCCAAGAAAGACAACGAACTGGAGATCTTTCATGTCCTGATAGGCTTGCGCCGGGTAGGGGCGGTAATAGCACATGAGCGCAATGCCTGTCGTCACCAGGATAAGAAAGAGAAAGAAGGTGATGAAGCCCAGGTAATAGGTGTGCCTGAACTTCATGTGTTCCTTCTTCACCTTGGCTGGATGAATATGCAGCCAGACATTGAGGAACACGAGTTCCGATTTTCCCTTGTCGGTTGACAGGGAGTCGCGGCGCACAATGGATTGCCAGATTTCCTTGAATAGATTCATGGCTACACCATCAACCGATAGCTGGCGGGAACGCTTCTGTCTTTGTCGATGCGCAGCTGTCCGTCGCGCGCGAGTGTCACTTCATACCAATTGAGGGGCTTGGGAGCGGGGCCATGCAGGACTGAACCGTCAGCGCCGAAAACGCTGCCGTGACACGGGCAATGAAAGCGGTTATCGCTATCAAAGTGCTTCACGGTACAACCGAGGTGGGTACATACCGCGCTGGCCGCGGAAAAGCCCTTCTCGCGATCGCGAAAAACATAGATCTTCTCATCTGCGAGAAATGTGGGAGCGCCATAGGCGAAATCTGCCGGCTTGCCAATCTTGAACGATTGCGGCGGCTCATAGAAGACGCTTGGCACAAGATAACGGACGACCGCTGCAAAACTGACTCCAACCCCGGAAAACAGAGCGGCCATTCCCGCCGTTCCCCAACCAAGAAAATTGCGACGATTCATGCGACGCTCCCTATTCAAAGACTTCCCGTTCCTGACGCTCGAGGCTCTCCATGGTGATGGCCCCGGTAGGACAACGCTGCGCGCAGAGGCCGCAGCGAATGCACTTGTCTTCGTTCTTGATGATGGCCCCAGCCTGGCGGGGAGGCAGCTCATCCGCGCTCACGCCGTAGCGTGCGCGGATCAGCGCGTCGTAGCGTGCGTCGCCAGCTACTTGCACCAGGTCCACCAGGCGCAAACAGCTCTCCGGGCATACATCCACGCAGCCTGCGCAGAGGATGCACTTCGATCCATCGAAGATGGTGTTGACCTGGCACTTGAGGCAGCGGCTGGACTCAGCACGGCCCTGTTCCTCGTTAAATCCCAATTCCACTTCGGCGATGCCGATACGACGGTTGCTGGAAAGAGTCGGCATCTTCTGCCGCGGCGTGCTCAGGTATTTCTCCGGCATGCGCCAGTTCGGCCAAACGCGGAATTTGCGTGTAGTGGTCTTCTCTGCCTTGCCGCTCAGGTAAAGGTGGATGGAGCGTGCCGAGCGGTGGCCATTGGCGACGGCCTCCACCAGAATGCGCGGGCCAAAAGCCACATCACCGCCGGCAAAGACGCCTGGCGCGGTGGTGCTCAGGCTTTCGTCGATCTGCAGGATGCCGCGCGGCGTCACCTGCACTCCGTCCTCTTTGTCGAGATACGACAAGTCCGCCTGCTGACCGATGGCGAGAATCACGCTGTCACAGGGTATGATCTTCTCTTCGTCGCTGAAGGCCGGATTGAAACGGCGGTTCTCGTCAAATACCGAGATGCAGCGACGCACTTTGAGCCCGGTGACGATTCCATTCTCACCGACGACTTCTTTGGGGCCCCATCCGTTGAAGAGTTCAATGCCCTCATGCTCGGCTTCCTCGACTTCACCCTTCCACGCGGGCATTTGTGCGCGCGACTCGAGGCTTACCATGTTCACCTGCTCCGCCCCAGCGCGTACCGCGAGGCGCGCCGCATCCAGAGCAGGCTGCAGGCTCTTGTCTTCGTCGTTTTCGGGAAAATCTGCCGCCTCGTGTACCAGGCGAACCGCGGCGCGAGCCACATCGATGGCCACGTTGCCGCCACCCACGACCACCACGCGCTTGCCTAACTCGATTTCATAGCCGAGGTTGACGTTGATGAGAAAGTCGATGCCGTTATAGACGCCGGATAGATGCGCGCCGGGAATGCTGATTTCGCGGCCTTTGTTCAGGCCGGTGGCCAGCAGGACGGCGTCGAATCTTGAACGGAGTTGAGCAAAGGAAATGTCGCGGCCAATGGTGACGCGCGTGTGCAGCGTCACGCCCATGCTCAGAATATGGTCGACCTCCATCTTGATGATTTCGCGCGGAAGCCGAAACTGAGGAATGCCGAGATAGAGCATGCCGCCTGGGACTGGCGCGGACTCGAAGACCTCGACCTGATAGCCAAGCAGTGCAAGATCGTGCGCGCAGGTGAGCCCGCATACACCAGCTCCAATCACCGCAACTTTCTTGTTGCGACGTGGAGCGGGTGGCATCGCTTTGCGCGCGGGATCGTGGCCGAGGCCGAGATTGTGCCGATCGGTCGCATACCGCTTCAGCGCGCAGATGGCGATGGGCTCGTCGATCTTGCCGCGCCGGCAGTTATCTTCGCACGGATGAGCGCAGATGCGGCCCAGGACATAGGCAAATGGATTGGGGGCGCGAGCCAGCAGGTACGCCTCTTCATCCCGGGAGATTCCGATGGCCTGAACATAACGTCCACACTCCGTGTGTATGGGACAGGCGTTCTGGCAGGGAATGTTCTTGTCGAAATACTCCCAGTCCGGAATGGTAATGGCGTAGCTCATGCTCTCCCCGCTGGTCTCGAAAGATTGGCTTTGCGGTTGAACGGTTCATCCGCGAAGGTTAGGTGTTTCGGCGAGCGGCCAGTTCGCCCGCCGGCACCCCGGAGAGACGCAATGTTCGTGGCACTGCGTCTCTACTGCTGTTGCGCCTTCAGCTTCTCGATTTCCTCATCGGAGAGCGATTTATGGAAGGCGGAAGGGTTCTTATCCTTGCGCTCCTTCTGGTCGAACGAAAGGAACTCGTAGATCTCCTTGCCCTGCGTATCATTGATTCCGGAGTTCGGCTTGTGCATCATGCGCTTGACGTAGCGCGCCCACTCGGGATCGGTCATCGTGGTGTTGATGGGCCGCGCGAGGGTGTGGCACTTGGCGCATTTATCGGAAAACAGCTTGTATCCTTTCTGCTGTTCTGCGGGGTACGAGGAGACGTTGATGGTGGCGGGTCCCTTGTCCTGAGGCAGAGTTACGTTGCTGGTCTGTGCCACAAGCGAAACAGGAACAGCGGCGACTGCGAGGGCAACGAATTGAAAGATCTTGCGCATGGTGCGTCTCCTTAGTACATGATCCGGATATCGAATATCAGCTTCTTGTCGGAGGTTCCCGTCAGAGCGACTGGGTCAGTGTCGTGCTCCTGGTTATATGTAATCCGGGCGACGACGTTGCCAAGAGTGGTAAGCGCGTGTTCAGCACCTGCTCCCCAGGCTTGGTTATGCACGGTGGGCTGTGGGTTGATGGACGCGGTGCCTCGATCGAATCGGGCCATCAGCGCGGTGCCGGTCCTTAGGTAGTAGTCAGCCTCGCCGCGGTAGTTATCGGCGACAAAGTGCGACATGGTCCCACCCTGGTCCCACAGCCAGTCATCTTTGCTGTGAATGTAGCCGCCAAGGATGTCGAGTTTGTCGAAGAACAGGTAATTGCCGAAGGCGCCCTGCCGCCAAATCGTGGGGCGATATGTGAACTCGTTCGCAGCGCCTGCATTCTGCACCTGGTCCTTGGTGCCGTGATACATCATGAAGGACACGCCACCGTCAGGGCCGAACCAGTCATCTACGTCCACCCATACATCTTTCGAATTCTTTGTGGAGCCCCCCAGAATTTCGCTGCCGTCCGCGTTCAAACCATTTGTCACCTTGGCCGAGATGCCGAAGATGTTCTTGAAATAGTTGGTGGCGTGCGTATAGCCCACATCCACACCGACGGGGTGCTGATCGAGCGAGAAGCTGATGGGATCTGCATTGGTCAGCGTATATGCAGGGTCGGGGAACAGGTTGTAGAACATCGCGGCGCGCGTTCCCTCCCCTTCCTGCATGTGGATTTCACCGGCTTTGACGAAGTAGCTGTTGTTGGCACGGCCGCCGGTATAGACACCGAACCCCTGCTCAAGTCCGTTAGAGCCATCCTGGTAAAGCTCATAGTGGCCAAAGAAGGAGAAACCAGTTTCCGGCACTGTGCCAGCCAGGAAGAGCGCAGCCTCATCGAGATTGAAGCTGGAGCATGAGGCGTTTTGCTGGCCGGCATTATTGCCGCCGTTGCACGAGGAAACAGGGGAAGCCGCAACCGTATTGCCTGTGTCAGCCTTGGTCTTCTCTACGTCATAGCTGGCCTGGGTGATCAATGCCAGCACATGGGTGAGATTGAAGTGGATGTTATTGTCCAGCGATCGAACCGCTGGCGCCGCCTTGCTGCCATCCATTTCGTCGGGGGGCATGCGATAGCCCAGGCGCTTGAACTCGTACCCGTTCTTGTTGAGCGCAGGCGGAACGGTATGGCAGGTGTAGCACTTGACTCCAAACTTGCGTGCAAACGCAGGAATGGCGTGCCCGGGCGTGGGCATCAATAACAGAAGCGCAAACGCACAGACGAATGTCCGTAGACCAATCGACCAGAGCTTCATTGAGGTGGACTCCTGCGCTTTTCTAGAGCATGCGCGGGTCCAAATCAAAAGTGCTGTGTTCTAAAGCACTTGGGTTGCAGGGGGAACCAGAGTTGGGGAATTCACTCCACAGATTCGCTCGCCGACTGGGGAATCGATTCCCCAGTTGAAGCCTCGCGTTCGCGTTTCAGCAATGAATAGAAGGTCTTACGGTCCACGCCGGCCTCCCGTGCCGCGGCGCTCACGTTTCCACCACAACGGGTGAGAACGGCCTGCGCATACGCCAGTTCGAAGCTTTCCAGATAGCGGTTGCGCGCGTCCTTCCAGGGCAAATCCGCAAAGTTGACCGTCGAACCGGCCTCCGGCAAGTCCTCATCGATATCCGTGGGCTCCAGGGTTCCGCCGGAATGCAAGGCGGTCAGCCGTTCCATCACATTCTTGAGCTGCCGCACGTTCCCGGGCCACCGCTGACGCAGCAATGCCTCATAGAACTGCGGCGAACCGCTCAGGCTCTTCCCGTAACGCCGGCAGAAACGCTCCAGAAAGAATCGCGCCAAAGGTGGAATATCTTCCGGCCGCTCGCGCAGCGGAGGCAGCTTGACTGTGACGACGCTCAGGCGATAGTAGAGCTCTTCGCGAAAGGTGCCGGCCTTGATCTTCGCCTGCAGGTCCTGATTCGTCGCACAGAGGATTCGGCAATCCACTGCTACCTGCGCCACGCCACCGAGCCGCCGCAGTGCTCGTTCTTCCACAAACCGAAACAAGCGTGTCTGCAGTTCCACGCCGAGATCACCAATCTCGTCGAGAAACAGCGTGCCTCCATTCGCCGCCTCAATCAGGCCCTTCTTCATGCGTTCCGCGCCGGTGAATGCGCCTTTTTCATAGCCAAACAGCTCGCTCTCAATCAGCGAGCCCGGCATAGCGCTGCACTCGACAGGAACGAAGGGTCCGCCCTTGCGGCGGCTCAGGTTGTGGATCAACCTGGCGGTCACTTCCTTGCCCGTGCCGCTCTCGCCCAGGATCATCACCGTCGCATCTGTCGGCGCGGCACGGCGGCACTTATCGATCTGCTCCAGCATGGCGGGGCTGCGGCTCTGCGCAGAGTCAGTTTCTCCGAGCGACTCGAGTCGCCCCTTCAATTCTTTTACTTCGTGCTCGAGGGAGGAGTGGGAGAGCGCTCGATTTACGACCAGCAGAAGGTCGTCGCGCTTGAATGGCTTTTGCAGGTAGTCGAATGCTCCGTTGCGCATGGCCAGGACCGCGCCCTCGACAGAGCCATACGCCGTCAGAAAGACAATCGGCAATGACGGGTGTGTCTGATGCAGGCGGGCAAATACTTCTTCCCCCGACATGCCTGGCATGCGGACATCCAGCAGCACCAGCGCCGGCGGATTCTCCATTGCCTCGGCCAGCCCCATCTTCGGATCGACAAACTCCACCACGGTTATATCGGGCTGCCGCAACATCCGCTTGATGTTTTCGCCGAGTGCGGGTTCGTCGTCGATAACAAAGATGCGGCTCATTCCGTGGCTCCCCCGGCAAACCAGTGGTACGGCTGGTCGCGCGTAAATCGCGCCGGCGGCAACTCAATTACGAATGCCGCACCGCCGCCTTCCCGATCTTCATACCGAATGGTTCCATCGTACATATCGAGCAGGCTGGCTGCCAAAAAGAGGCCGAGGCCCAGCCCCTCACGTCCTGCGCTGTGCGAAACAAATGGCTCAAAGAGATGCTTACGTATCCCTTCCGGGACCCCGGGGCCGTTATCTTCAACACGAACCACGATCCTGGCCCCTGCGCTTCGATACGGCGTCAGCCCAACCCATACGCAGGGCTGCTCACGTCCTTCCAGCGCTTTCACTGCATTCGCCAGCAAGCCTCGCACCACCTCCGTTACTACGTGCTCGGGGATATCGGCGCGAGGACCCTCCGGCAGTTCGGTGAGCAGCCGGACACCCTGCTCAGCAGCCCTGGGCTGCATTGCCTTGACCGCTTCGCTCAGTGCCTTCGCTGGATCTGAGGCCTCGAACACCTCTGCACCGCGCTCCCTGCGCAGCGCCTGCAGAAGAGTTTTCGCTATTTGCCCCATGTAGCGGGTTTCCTTCAGCATCTGTTCGATGTCCGCACAAAGCGTCGCATCGTCTTTGCGTTCATCGAGCAATACGTCCAGGCGGCCCTCGACGATTGCCAGCGGATTATTGAACTCATGCATGAAACCGGCGGTGAACTGGCCCAATAGGGTGAGTTGGTGCGACAAGCGCGCCTGCTTGTTGGCGGCCAGCAGTTCCTCGCGCAGACGCCCCGTGCGAAATCGCACCGTATCGAGTTGCAGCTTCAGCTTGTCTCTGGATTCCTCGGCCTGCTCCAGTTGCTGACGCAGGCGGTTTCGCTCCTGCCGGAGGAGGATCCAATTGGGAAGGCTGGCGGCCAGGATCACACTGACGACTCCTAATGTCCACAGTAGGCCGATGCGGGTTACCAGCCACCAACATAGCCCAACCAGAAGGATCGCACCGCTCGCGTTCGCCAGATGCGCACCATACGCGGATGCCCTCTCGAGTGGAGGTACTTCACCGGGTCCTAAATTCGGCATCACTTTCCGTTCCAAACGGGCCAGGTACCTGCCTGTTCCAGCACACTCACACGGTACCAACGAAAGCCCTGAAGTGGAAAGGCCGCGGGCAGTAGAAATGTGAAGAATGCGCCGATTCCGGCGCGGAAGTCATCCTTCAGGAAATCGGGATATCTATTGCCGAGACCGGCAGAACAGATGAGTTCCAGCGCAACAATCTTGGAGCGCGAAATCAGCAGTTGACATTCAGCACATATACACTACCATACGGTTGTGGATCAGTTGAGTACAACCTTTGCGGCTTTGTCTGATCCGACCCGGCGGGCGATGGTCGAACGACTCTCGCGCGGGCCTGCCTCGGTGCACGCCTTGACGGAACCGTTTGCCCTGTCACAGCAGATGATTTCGAAACACATTGCCTACCTGGTGCGGGCGCGCCTTGTGACCAAGACCAAGCGTGGACGAGAGAGTATTTGCACCCTCAAGCCACAGGCCATCAAGACTGTCAGCGACTGGGCGATCAGCTATCGCCGGTTCTGGGAAGAGAGCTTCGACAAGTTGGATGAAGTTGTGAAACGAATGAAAAAAGAGGAGGTCTGAGATGGCCAAAAGCACGGTGAATGAGACGGAGCGGATGGTGATCACCAGGGTTTTCGATGCCCCACGCGAACTGGTCTGGAAGGCATGGACAGACCCCAAATACGTGATGCGGTGGTGGGGCCCGAAGGGATGGACGTCGCCTTCTTGCGAGATCGATTTTCGCGTGGGAGGAAAGTACCTCTGCTGCATGCGATCTCCGGACGGGTGGGAGGGCTGGAATGCCGGTGAATACCTCGAGATCGTTCCCTACGAGAAGATCGTTTCCACCATGTACTTTGCCGACTCGAAGGGAAACAGGATTAACCCTGCTGAGTTAGGGATCGAACATGAGGTTATCGACGACGCACCTGACGTAATTCTTTTTGAGGATATTGGAAACGGCCAGACGAAACTGACCTTCATTGGAAGTGAGACCATGCGGAACGCACACGAGAGCGGCCAGCTTGAGGGCTGGAAGGAGCAACTCGATAAGGTTGCTGCAGTGGTTGAAGAGCTGGCAAAGGCGAAATAGGTCGCTGAAGCTTTGACTCGCGAAACGCAATAGTGGAGAAAAGAAATGAAGAAAATGCCGTTTCTCGCTCTCGCCGTGCTGGCCTTCGCATCTTTCGCCCATGCGCAGGACGCGATGAAGAAAGATGCAGCCGTCAAACCGGCCGATCCGGAATTGAAAGTCGTGCTCGATTCCTGGAATGAGATTGGCCGCAAGCTGACAGCCATGGCTGAAGACTTCCCCGAGGACAAATACGACTTCAAGCCCACACCCGCACAGCGGAGCTTCGCCGAACAGTTGCTGCACGCAGCGGGTGCAACCTACTACTTCACGAATCCTGCGATGGGGCTAAAGTCTCCCGCGGGAGAAGATCCCAAGCGCGACCAGTACAAAACCAAGGCCGATATCGTTGCATTCGTAAAGAAGTCCGTTGCCGACGGCGCCGCCGCGATCCAGGCCAAAGGCGAGAAAGGCCTGACCACCGAGGTTCCTTATTCCCCTGACCAGAAAGCGCGGGGTCTCGACATCGCCTACGGCTTGATCGAACATAGCGGTGAACACTACGGCCAGCTCGTTGTGTACTACCGCCTCGCAGGACTTGTGCCGCCGGAATCGCGAACCAAGCAGTAACACTGAAGAATCCAACTACCCCGTCCTTATCGCGCGACCTGCGCGAATGGGACGGGGATTTGTTTTGGAGTCTTCGCCGATCGCGTACAGAGCCGCCCCAGCGAAATATCCGCAGTTGCCCTTCGCCACCATCAACCCGCAGCCCACTCAACTTCTCCCAGCACAGGCTCGAGATTAGCCGATTCGTCGTAAGTTGAAGGCTTTCCAAATTCGCGGAAGAGGATCTGCTGCTATTCAGTACTCAAAGGTGCTGAAAGTTCATGCACGAGGCGGGCAGCTTCAACCTTGTCCGCCTCGCGCTGAGTTGGCGCTAACTGCGAGGTTTTTGAGACTTACACAGTACTCATAGTT
>CBJOJD010000196.1:0-9927 GCA_966443485.1 uncultured bacterium
ATCTTCTCCACCCAGGACCATGCCGCCGCCGCTATCGCGGCTTCGGGCGTGCCGGTCTTTGCCTGGAAGGGCGAGACCCTGGAGGACTACTGGGAGTGCACCTATGCGGCTCTGAATCACAAGGGCGGCAAGGGCCCGCAGCTGGTGGTGGACGACGGCGGCGACGTCACGCTGCTCATCCACAAGGGATATGAGCTCGAGAACGGCGATAAGTGGGTCGATTCAGCGAGCGGCAGCCACGAGGAGCAGGTGATCAAGAACCTGCTGAAGCGCGTGTACGCGGCGGATCCGCAGCACTGGCACAAGGTGGTGAAGGACTGGCGCGGCGTCTCTGAGGAGACCACGACGGGCGTACATCGCCTCTACCAGATGCTCGAAAAGGGCAAGCTGCTGGTGCCGGCAATCAACGTCAACGACTCCGTGACCAAGTCGAAGTTCGACAACCTCTACGGCTGCCGCGAGTCTCTGGCCGACGGCATCAAGCGCGCTACGGACGTGATGGTGGCGGGCAAGGTGGCGGTGATCTGCGGCTACGGCGATGTGGGCAAGGGCTGCGCGCACTCGCTGCGCGGCATGGGCGCTCGCGTGATCGTGACCGAGATCGATCCGATCAATGCGCTGCAGGCGGCGATGGAAGGCTTCGAAGTCACCACCGTGGAAGATACGATGGGCCGGGGCGATATCTATGTCACGACCACCGGCAACGTGGACATCATCACGCTGGAACACATGAAGGGGATGAAGGATCAGGCCATCGTCTGCAACATCGGCCACTTCGATAACGAGATCCAGATGGATCGCCTGAACACCGAGAAGGGCGTGACCAAGCTGAACATCAAGCCGCAGGTGGACAAGTACACCTTCCCTGATGGGCACGAGATCTTTGTGCTGGCAGAAGGGCGCCTGGTGAACCTGGGCTGCGCCACCGGCCATCCCAGCTTCGTGATGTCGAACAGCTTTGCCAACCAGACGCTGGCGCAGATCGATTTGTGGAAGAACAAGGACACCTACAAGGTAGGCGTCTATGTGCTGCCCAAGAAGCTGGACGAGGAAGTGGCGCGGCTGCACCTGGAGAAGATCGGCGTGAAGCTGACCAAGCTCTCGCAGCGCCAAGCCGATTACATCGGCGTGCCCGTGGAAGGGCCCTTCAAGCCCGATCACTACCGGTACTAAGGCAAGTTCGAAGTGGGTAGTTCACGGTTCGTAGCTTGCAGTTCATCGTTGGCGATTCGTGAACTCAATCACAGAGAAGCATCTCCCGGCTCAGGACATCAGGGGGTTGCTTCTCTCTTTCTTTCGAGAAGGCTGAGCGACAACTTCAGTGAAGAGCGCGAAAGAGCACTACGAAACTCATCTTGCGCCGGTCTATGAATGGATGGTCGGCGGGGGAGCAGCTGCGATCGCGCTGGGCGATTCTGAGATCGAAGCGCTGGGTCTGCCTGCACGCGCCGGTGATGCTGTTCTCGACTTGGGTGCAGGGCTGGGAATGCATGCGATTCCGCTGGCCCGCCGGGGTGCCCAGGTCACGGCGGTGGATGCTTCGCTCGAGCTGCTCGATACGCTCCGCCGATTGGGTGGGGACCTGCAGATCCAAGTGGTGGACAGCGACATTCTCGCGTTCCTGCGCCAGCAGAGCCAGATGTATGCCGCCATCGTGTGCATGGGAGATACGCTCACCCACTTCGAGACGATGCAGGATATCGAGACAGTATTGAGTCTCGCGTGCAAGGCCCTGCTTCCGGGTGGCGTATTGGTTCTTAGCTTTCGCGACTATACCCGCGAACTGAGTTCCGAAGGCCGATTCATTCCGGTGCGTTCGGACGGAGAGCGCATCCTGACCTGCTTTCTCGAATTCGGGCCGTCTTCCGTGGCGGTGCATGACATTCTTCATGAAAAGACTGCAGAAAGCTGGCAGATGCGGGTGAGCACCTACAAGAAGCTACGCCTTGAACCCAGCCGTATCTCCGCTGCCCTGCGACAGCTTGGTTTCGATGTGCGTCAGGAGCCGGGCTTGCGCGGCATGGTAAGGCTGGTCGCGACAAACACGGCAGATTGTGTCGAGATGGTCAAGTCTGAAACGAAAGTCTTCTCTGATCTATGAAACCCAATTCTCACATCTCCTTTGAGCTGTTTCCGCCGCGCACTCCGGAAGCGGCAGCCAAGCTGCCCTCGGTGGTTGCGAAGTTGGCTTCGGCGCGGCCGGACTATTTCTCGGTAACCCACGGCGCGGGCGGATCCGCTCAGGACGGTACGTACGAGACGCTGCTCACCGTGGTGCGGGAGACGGGCGCCGAGGCTGCGCCGCATCTCACCTGCATCGGTTCGACGCGGGCCAACATTGCCGCCGCCCTGGATCGCTATCGCGAGGCGGGGGTCAAGCGCATTGTGGCGCTGCGCGGCGATCTGCCGGCGACCGCCTTCGATGCCGCGGCGCCGGGCGAGTTTCGCTACGCCAGCGACTTGGTGCGCTTCATTCGCGAGACCCACGGCAACGCTTTTCGCATTGAAGTGGCTGCTTATCCGGAGATGCATCCGCAGGCGACCAATCCCAGTGCGGACTTTGAAAACTTTTGCCGCAAGGTGGATGCGGGGGCCGATGCGGCCATCACCCAGCTCTTCTACAACATCGATGCCTACTTCGACTTTGTCGATCGCTGCGAGAAGGCGGGGCTGAAGATTCCCATCACTCCGGGCATTATGCCCATCACCGGGTACGCGAATATTCTTCGTTTCTGCAACGGCTGCGGGGCCGATCTGCCGCGCTGGATTCGGCTGCGTCTAGAGCAGCTGCAAGAGGACAAGCTGGGGCTGCAGGAGTTCGGAGTGAGCGTGGTCGCGCGCATCTGCGAGACGCTGATGCGCAATGGCGCGCCGGGATTGCACTTCTACACCATCAACCAGGCGGAACCAACCCTGCGTACGTTGGAAGCTGTATCGATGACCGCGCCAGCCAGGTGAATCCCCTAGGCCCCCATTACCAAGGTGATGGGACGCGCAAGAAACCGATCCTAAGAACCGCTTAAAGCGCCGATAGCTCGCATATGCTCGGCCGTTGTGGCCCAACGGAGGAACGTATGCGCTTTCGCGCACTGATCACCCTGCTGGCCCTGGCAGGTATCGCCGGATGCTCCGGCACTCAAACTGCAACTAGCCCCTCTCCCACGCCCACACCCACACCTGCTCCTGCGACCAAGCGCCTCTACAACGGAACGGCCTCCCGCGGCGATTTCCTGAACATCACCATCGATACCGCGGCTGGTACTTTTACCTATACCAACCTGTCCAATGGCGACAGCGGCACCGCCTCGTTCACCACGAATGCCGACGGCACCTACACGCTCAACGATCCCAGCGGGAATCTGACCGCAGCTTATGAAGTCCCCGGATATGCCCTGCTCATTGAAGCTCAAAAGACGGGTCCCAATAAGGACACCCCAGCTCTGATTACGGCAGTTGAGAGCGCTTCTACGTCGATGGCGATGTTCGCCAGCAACAACTACAACTACATTCAATTTCGGACTTCGTCAGGTGGTCTCGAAGTCGGCTCGGTCAGCGTTGCCGCGACTTCCGCGCAGGTGTCTTCCTACTGGCCATTCGGAGCGCTGAGCTCATCGAACAGTCCGTTCAACAACCATCCTTATGACCTCAGCCAAGCCGCAGTGGACTCCTCCGGCACGTTTCTAAAGAATCCGTCAGCTCCCCCAGGCACAGGCTATGACTACATCTTTGGCACCGTCGGTGGTTTCTTCATCGTAGACACGGGGAACGGCTCGCTGCTTGGCCTGCAGAAGGCGGCCACTAAGGACTTCGATCCCACTGTGGCCGGTACTTACAACGCGATCTATTACGAGAAGACTGGTGCGCAAACGGGACAGAACAACACCGAGACTGGAACGCCTTCGCTGAATAAGGCGACGATTGTCATCGATGCTGCGGCGAACGTTACGGTAACCAATCCGGCGGGAGTTGTTCTGACCCAAACCAAACTGGCTGCGGTAGCGGACACCTCCTATCTGTACGGCAGTGCCGGTCAACTGCAAGATCCCTGCAATGGCCTCTTCACGTTCCGGATCACCACGCCAACATCGCAGCAAGATGTCTTCGTGAGTTTCGTAAAGAATGCGGTGGTGTTTGCCTCCTTTAAGGCAAACCTCCCATGGACGCAAAGCAACGGCACCTATGATTATCTTTACGGGGTCGGCCTGAAATAGCCATGGCCGAACTAGCCTCATCCACTGTCTCTGTGCCTAGCGCTCTGGGTGGAGACGCGGCGTGCATCAGCGGAAGCGAGCAGGTGAGCCTGCCGCTACCGCTTGATGCTGCCGTTCGCGTTCATACGTCCGCTGATTCTAAGCCATAGGCGAGTCAATGTGCTGTGCATCAGGCGCGTTTGCTCGGCCTTGAGCGCGGCATAGGAGTTGCGCACGTAGACGTCGAACTCCGGCGGCCAGCCGATCGTGGAGCGGCGCTCCGAAAAGTCGCCGTCGGCCCATTTCCGCAACACAGCCTTATAGCCCACCACATGGGTCACAAAATCGAGCAGGCATTGCGGCATATGCTCCTCAATGATGAGATAGGCCTTGTCGATGATGATCTTCTCGCGCACGTCGTTGAGGGGAATGAAGATGGTGCGCATCCACAGCACCCACTCCTGCAGTTCCTCATCCCGTACAGGGTTGCTCTGAGTTTTGCCCAGCTTGTTGAGCAGAGAGCGGTAGGCGATGTTGCCCGCCTCTGAGGCCACGTACAGCGGACCGTAGAATTCATTGAGCCGCTTATTGACCAGCTTGAGCTTGTCGCGGCGGCGCGCCAGCATGTGGGCGCTGGCAAAGGTGATGGCATACCCGGTGAAGGCCACAATCACCGTGAGAATGGCAGCGTTCTGCAAGATGCTAGGCACGGAGAGCACTGAAAAGTCCATTGGGCTGACCTTGGCGGAAGTATACCGGGGAAGCCTATGGCTTGATGTGATCCGCGGCAGGGCACGGCGATAGCAGCACGCAGGTACGCTTCTAGGGCGTTGTTGCCGTCTTCACTGCTTTACCCTGACGAGGGACGATCTTGATCTCAAAGAGCTTTGGCCAAAGCTTTCCCGTGACAAAGAGGCGATCGTGCGCGGCATCATAGGCGATTCCATTCAGGACGGCCTCCCCATTGCTGCGCTCACTTACCGGCAGAAGATCCTTGAGATCGATCCAGCCGATCACCTTTCCCGTGGCGGGCTGAATGCGCGCGATGCGATCGGAGTGCCAGATGTTGGCATAGATCTGACCTCTCACAAACTCCAGCTCGTTCAACTCTGTGACCGGATGGCCGTGGTCTCTCACTGTAATGCGGCGCTGCTCCCGAAAGGTTTGGGGATCCAGAAAGCGCAGTTCCGCGGTCCCATCGCTGAGGATGAGCGACTTGCCATCTTGCGTGAGGCCCCAACCCTCACCGTCGTAGTTGAAGGTACGCAAAAGACGGAAGCTGAAGCGATCGTAGACAAAGCCGAGATGAGCCTGCCAGGTTAGCTGAACCAGAGTGCTACCCCAAACAGTAAGGCCTTCCGCGAAGAACTGGCTGGGAACTGGCAGCTCCTGCAGCACGCGTCCCGTTTCCACATCCACCATACGCAAGGACGAATGTCCATTGAGTCCGGTGCTCTCATAGAGGTGGCCATCGGCGAAGACCAGTCCCTGGGTGAAAGCACTCTCATCGTGAGGGTAGGTGTGTACGACGCGAATACTGTCGTCCGCACTGGAGCAAGCCGCGGCTCCCGTCACGGCGATGGAGAGCAGAATCGTGCGGAAGCAGCCAAAGATGCGCATCACTTACGATTGTAGTAGGAGTAGAGCGCGCAGCTGGAGGCTATCAGAAGTGAGTTGAGCCTAGTGCTGCCTGGAGCTGACTCAGTTCACATCTTTCGCGACCACGACTTGCACAGGTGGATTGCTGGTGAGTTGACTGTCGACGATGACCACGGTACGCACCTCTCCACCAGTGAGGGCCAGCGGAGAGGGCGACGTGTATTTGGGCGTGGTCAAGCCCGCCGGTGTGATCACCATGGTGACAGTTTGCGCGCTGAAGCCTACGTACCCGCACGTGCCCCCGACAGCAACCGCGGAGCAGAGTGGCAGGCTATCCGCGAGCTTGGCGTTATCTGGAACCATGTAGATGTCAACAGCTCCGGTTCGCGCGGCTTGATTCAGGAAACGGAAGTCGGACTCTCCGTTGGGCGCGGATGTCTGTTGATCTTTCAGCACCGTGACGGTATAGGCCGGGGGAGACGCGCTGTTATCGGTGAGGAAAACTGTGTGCTGGGCGCCAGCCGTGAGCGCGGCTGCGGAGGACACGAGTGCCGTTCCACCAGTCACCGCGGTCACTTGAATCTGCGCTGCGGCAGCGGACGTGAATGTTCCGTAGTTAGATATATAACCCTCGCCGACATTGCCCGCGGCCAGCGCCTTCTCTACGTAGACATTCACTGGAGGTGCGACGTAGGAGGCGTCGATGACGCGGACCTGGGTAGGCTCAGAGAATCCTTGCACGTTCTGGCAAGCGGAAAAGCTGAATGCAGCGACGAGCGACAACGCCACCATGGATGCCAGTTGCGCAAGCGTTCGCGGTGCATCACTCATTGAGTTCTCCAGAACGGACCACCGCGCACATCGGCGTGGGTCGTAATCATCCTACAGCGGAGCGATGTGCTGAGTTTACGACTTTCGGGCCATCGTCAAGGGGCAGGGAACAAAGCTTGGCAATGGCTTTATTCGAAGAAGGGACTCTCACGCGGAGAGCAGACGGAAGTATCTCTTCGCGCGGGCCACGTCTTTGAATATCTGCGCCTTGAGAGCTTCCGGATTGGGCCACTTCATCTCTGGCCGCAGACGCAGGAGAAACTCAAGGTGGAGGGGCGTCTGTTCCTCCATGTCGATGGGCTCGAAGTCGAGGATATGGGTCTCCACGCTGAAGCCCGCGCCGTCAAATGTAGGCCGGTTGCCCACGTTGCTGACTGCCTGGAAGCAGCGGTCTGCGACTTTGAGACGCGTGATGTAAACCCCAAATGCAGGCAATAGCCCTTCATCAGCGGCCAGGTTGACGGTGGGCACCAGCAGCCGGGTTCCCACTCCCCGATCGCGTTTCGCGGTGCCACGCACAGCAAAGGGACGGCCCAGCATCCATCGGGCACGCTTCACGTCGCCTGCAGCGACATACTCGCGTATGGCTGAGCTGGAGACTTCAAGGCCATGCACATGAACAGGTTCGTGAACCGTCACTGCGAAATCGAATCGCTTGCCGAACTCCGCCAGCTCGCGCACGCCGGCCTCAGCGCGGCGCCCGAAGCGAAAGTTGCCGCCTTCGTGAAGGCCGCGCACGTGTAGCCCGTCAGCTAACACCTTCTGAACGAAATCCAACGCCGAAAGGCTGGCCAGATCTTTATCGAAGCGCAGCACCGCGATCGCATCGATTCCAGTGAGTGAGAGCAGGCGAACCCGCTCCTGCTGAGGAGTGAGGAGCTGGGGAGCTTTCTCAGGCCGCAGGAACTGCTCGGGATGAGGCTCGAAGGTAACAGCCACGGCACGCATCCCGCGCGAGCGCGCTCCGTTCACCACTGCGGAAAGAATCTGCTGATGGCCGCGATGCACGCCATCGAAGTTGCCGATGGCAGCGATGGATGGACCGAAGTCCGCCGGGATCTCTTCCAGGTCGTGGTAGGCGGGGATCATGCTTTGCTTTGGGCCCTCGTCAGATCCACGGTGACTTCCAGTCCGTCATAAGCCAGAGCGACGCCATTTGGCAGCATACGGTTGGTGACCTCATGGCCGAGGTCATGGCAGATATGCGTAAGCCATGTCTGCTGGGCGCCGATGCGCTTGGCCCATTGCACCGCCTGCTGCACGGTGGCGTGGCTAGGGTGAGGAGTATGGCGAAGAGCCGGGAGCACCAGCGTCTTCACGCCTTCCAGCAGGGCAAAGCTGGACTCCGGGATCGCACTGACGTCGGTCAGGTACGCTGCATCGCCGAAACGAAATCCGGAAATCTCCATATTGCCGTGGATCACGGGAACGCGCTGCACTTCCACTCCAAAGACCTCGGTGCACTCCTGCAACGGTTTCATCTCGACGCGCGCCCGGTTGACGTAGGTGGCGGCAGGGGAGAGCGTGTAGTCGTAGATGCGCTCAAGGGTCTCGGCGGTCTCCGGAGGCGCGTAGAGCGGGATCGGACCCCCGCTCCGGAATGAGATGAAACTCAGCGGGCGCAGATCATCGAAGCCCATGATGTGATCTGCGTGGGAATGGGTGTAGAAGACGGCGTCGATATGGGTGAGGCGCTCGCGCAAGGCCTGTTCGCGGAAATCCGGGCCGGTATCGATCAGCACGACGCGTTCCCGCCCCAATTCCTCCTCGCCGTTCCAGCGCACCAGCACAGAAGGACGCAGGCGGCGGTCGCGCGGGTCATCTGAGGTGCAGACTTCGCAATCGCACCCCAGGGTAGGCACCCCCATAGAGGTACCTGTACCCAGGAATTTCAGCCGTCCTTGCATGAGTGCCCTTTAGCGCTTGCCGGGGGCGGGGGGTGGCGGGGCCTGCACGCCCTGCAACGTGATCATGTTGGTGAGTTCCAGAAAGGCCATGCGGGTCTCAAAGAGCACGGCCTGAAGCATACGATCCTCTTCGGGCGTGGTGTTGCCTTTCGTCTTTTCGGCCAGGATTCCGAGCAGGTCGATGGTCTGCTTGGCGCCCAGGATGTCGACCCTGGGCCGTTGTCCTTCCGCGGTTCCGGCGCCCATTTGAATCATGGCGGAGAGATAGAACTGCTGCACCAAGGATTCGAAGGTGATGGGGGGCTGCGGACCGGCGCCGGGATTCTGCGCGCGGACCAGATCCTCCAAGCGCTGCGATGAGGCGTCATAAGCCTTCTTCTGTTCGAGGCTTTCCTCGGCCGTGGGTACCTGCGGCAGACCGCGATCGTAAGCGGGTTCGAGTTCTTCTTCCACCGCCTCAGGAGCTGGTTTGCGCTCTTCGACCAGGCGCGGCCCGGGAGCCGGCGCGGCGGCCTCCTGCTTCGGCTCTTCCGGTTGCGAAGCTGGAATGTCCCGCTCTTCCTCTTCGGCCTTGTACTTGCGGCGATCAATCACTTCGAACTTGGGGGTATCGCTCATGCTTTGTCCAATCCACTACGAAAGTTTGGCGCGCCATTCAGTAGCCGGGCTTTCGATTCCATACCCGATGAGGCATAGCTGAACGGCTCATTACGGACCTCAGCTTCGGCACGAATCATGGCCAGCGCGAACCGTCTTGGGCCGCCGGATGGGGGCAGCTCAGCCGCGCTGGTGATGTGGCCCACGCGGACGTCATCCAGTTTCAACTCCGTGCCTGGCTCGGCAAGGGGCCCATCCAGCTCGACTTGACGCAGATGGCGATGAACGCTTCCCCGCGACCGAATGCGCTCGACAATCTCCTGTCCAAGGTAACAGCCTTTGTTGAAGCTGAGGCCGCGGGTCTGGGAGATCTCCTGGGGCAAATCTTTCTCGAGAATATCGGTACCGTACACCGGCATGCCTTCGGCTACGCGGAAGGCTTCGAAGGCCGCGGCTCCCACCGGGCTGGCGCCTCCGGTTTTGATGCACGACCAGAGCTTGGATAGAGCGGCTGGCGGAGCCCACAATTCATAGTGATCCGCAAACACTCCAAATCCCCGGCGAATGGTCAGGTTGAATCCATTCCACTCGACGGCCGTCTGGGTCATCGGCTCGGTCAAGGTAGGCAGCCCCAGGCGGCCCAGAACGTCCCCAGCTTCCGGCCCCGTGAGGCCCAGGGCGGTATCGCCGTCCACGGAGAGCAGTTCCACGTCATCCATGATGATGAAGTGGTTCAGGTGGGCCAGCAACCGGTCGAGTTGATCGGCGGTGGTCTCGATTTCGAGGCCGCCGTCGTCGTGCCA
>CBJOJD010000197.1:0-9922 GCA_966443485.1 uncultured bacterium
ACCTTGGCTCGTCAGTGGCAGGAGGTCCAGACGGCATACCCCAAGGCGAAGCTTGTCCAGTACGATCCCGCCATCGCGGGGACCGCTTTTGCCAGCGGCGTGAGCCCGCAGTATGCGCTGGCCGATGCCGATGTCATTGTCTCTCTGGATGCGGACTTCATCTCCGGCTCCAGCTACCCGGGCTTCCATAAGCTGGTGCGCGAATATGCGCAGCGCCGCAAGTCGCCCGAGACGCTGAATCGCCTCTATGCTGTTGAAAGCACCCCCTCCACCACCGGCATGAAGGCGGAGCATCGCCTCGGTCTGCGCGCCAGTGAAGTGCCGGCCTTTGCCGCGGCTCTGGCGCAGGCGGTTGGTGTGGCCGGTGTGCAGGCTTCGAACTACGCCTGGACCGACGAGCAGAAGAAGTTTCTGGCTGCTGCCGCTAAGGATCTGAAAGCGCACGCGGGCAAGAGCGTTGTCCTCCCTGGCGTGTATCAGGATCCTTCGGTTGCGGCGCTCGCGCTGGCCATCAATCAGACATTGCAGAACGTGGGCAAGACGGTTCTGCTCGCCTCTCAGCCGGTGAATCCGCTTCCCAGCGATCAGCTGGCCGATCTGAAGGGGCTCGTTGCCGACCTGAATGCAGGCAAGGTCAATTGGCTCGTTATTCTGAATGCCAATCCCATCTACACGGCTCCTGTCGATCTGGAGTTCGCTTCGGCCTTCAACAAGGCCAAGATGGTGGCGCATCTCGGATCGCACGTCGATGAGACCGGGCAGATCTCGCAATGGCATATCCCTGCCGCGCATTCGCTGGAGTCGTGGTCCGATGTTCGCTCCTACGATGGAACGGTCACGATCATTCAGCCGCTGATCGATCCTCTCTACGCCGGCAAATCGGCGCATGACGTTTTCCAGGCTCTGCTGAATGATCCCCTGAAGTCTCCTTATCAGGCAGTCCGCGAGACTTGGCAGCCGGTCATCAAGGGCGACTTTGAGACGGGCTGGCGTACGGCTCTGCACTCTGGCTGGATCGACGGAACGGCTTTCGAAGCGAAGGGCACTGCGGAGAGCGGCTTCAAGGGACAGATCCCCGCGCCATCTTCAAAGGATGCTGTCGAGATCATCTTCCGCCCCGATCCCACCGTCTTCGATGGCCGCTGGGCCAACGTGGGCTGGTTGCAGGAATTGCCCAAGCCAGTAACCAATCTGAGCTGGGACAACGCGGCAATCGTCTCTGGCGCTACCCTCACCAAGCTCGGACTCGAAGAAGACGACATCGTCGAGTTGAGCGTGGGCGGCAAGGTTGTCAAGGCCCCGGTGATCGTAGCCCCCGGACATCCCGATAACTCCGTGACCGTTCACCTCGGCTACGGCCGTGAGTTCGCTGGACGCGTGGGCTCAGGTACGGGTTTCAATGCTTACCTGATCCGGCCCAGCTACGCGCCGTTCTTCGCCACCGGTTCTATCAAGAAGGTGGATGGCAAGTGGGGCGTGGCGATCACCAAGAGCCACTACCAGGACCATCGCTCCAAGACGGTAGGCGGCGAGGGGAACGGGAACAATTCTTTGGAAGGCAACGAGGCGCTGGGTGAGCGCGGCATCATTCGCTATGCCACCCTGGCCGAGTACAAGGCGCATCCCGGTTTCGCCAACGAAGGCGAAGGTCACGAAAAGACCGAGATGGGCACCTCGCTGTTCCCCAACTGGACCTACACCGAGAACGCCTGGGGCATGTCCATCGACATGAACAGCTGCACCGGCTGCAACGCCTGCGTGGTCAGCTGCTATGCCGAGAACAATATCCCGGTGGTGGGTAAGCAGCAGGTTCGCATCGGTCGCAACATGCAGTGGATTCGCATCGATACGTACTTCGAGGGCGATCTGGCTGCACCGCGCGCGCATTTCCAGCCGATGCTCTGCCAGCACTGCGAGAACGCTCCTTGCGAGCAGGTCTGCCCGGTTGGCGCCACGGTGCACACGCCGGAAGGCCTGAACACCATGGTCTACAACCGCTGCGTGGGCACTCGTTATTGCTCGAACAACTGCCCCTACAAGGTGCGCCGCTACAACTTCCTGCTCTACTCCGATTACGAGACCGAGAGCCTCAAGCTCATGCGTAACCCCGATGTTTCGGTGCGTTCGCGCGGCGTGATGGAGAAGTGCAGCTACTGCGTGCAGCGTATCTCCGCAGCCAAGATCGAATCCGATAAGGAGAACCGTCCGATTCGCGACGGCGAGATCCAGACCGCCTGCCAGCAGGCTTGCCCGGCCCAGGCGATCACCTTCGGCAACATCAACGATAAGAACAGCCGCGTCGCTAAGCTGCGCAACGACGAGCGCACCTATCAGGTGCTGGCTGATGTGAATACCCGTCCGCGGACGACCTATGTGGCCGCGGTGATCAACCCGAACAGCGAACTCGAAGAATCGCCGGTGGAGCATATGCCGGCCAAGGGTTAACGCAACGATGGCAACGAGCGAACTGAATCCGAAAAGTCCCGAATATGCACGGTGGGTAGATCCCGCCACGGGCGAATTCCGGGTGATCGAGCCGGAGCAGACTTTCAAGTCCGTTACCGACAAGATCACACGCATCGTGCTCACGCCCCATACGCCGCTGGGCTGGTTTGCCCTCTTTGGCATCTCCGGCGCGGTAGCTACGGTTCTGATGGTGGCTCTGGTATGGCTCTTCTTGAAGGGCGTCGGAATCTGGGCCATCACCATCCCCGTGGCTTGGGGATTCGCCATCATCAACTTCGTTTGGTGGATCGGTATCGGCCACGCCGGAACCCTGATCTCGGCCATCTTGCTGCTCTTCAAGCAGGGCTGGCGTAACTCGATCAACCGGTTTGCCGAGGCCATGACCATCTTTGCCGTGGTCTGCGCCGGTCTCTTCCCGCTGATTCACGTCGGCCGTCCCTGGTTGGGATACTGGCTGCTGCCGTTGCCCTTCACCATGAACGTCTGGCCGCAGTTCCGCTCCCCGCTGCTCTGGGACGTATTCGCGGTGTCGACGTATGCGACGATCTCCGTGGTCTTCTGGTACATCGGCATGGTTCCCGACTTCGGTACCATGCGCGACCGCGCCAAGACCCGCTTCGCCCAGTACTGCTACGGTCTGATCTCGCTCGGCTGGCGCGGCTCGGTTCGCCACTGGATGCGCTATGAGACGGCCTCGCTGCTGCTCGCCGGTCTGGCTACTCCGCTGGTGCTCTCGGTGCACACGGTCATCAGCTTCGACTTCGCGGTTGCGGCTCTGCCGGGCTGGCACACCACGATCTTCCCGCCCTACTTCGTCGCGGGCGCCATCTACTCCGGCTTTGCCATGGTGCTTACCCTGGCCATTCCGCTGCGCAAGTTCTATCACCTCGAAGGCTTGGTGACAGAACGGCACATCGACAACATGGGCAAGGTCATGCTGGCTACCGGCTTCATCGTGGCCTACGGCTACGGCATGGAAGCCTTCATGGCGTGGTACTCCGCTTCGCACTGGGAAGCCTTCATGTTCTGGAACCGCGTGTTCGGACCCATGGGATGGTCGTACTGGGTTCTGATCACCTGCAACCTGGCTATTCCGCTGACCACCCTGTGGGTGCGCAAGTGGCGCGTGAACATGAGCTTCATGTTCGTCATGTCCATCATCGTGAACACGGGTATGTGGTTTGAGCGCTTCGTCATCGTCGTGACCAGCCTGTACCGCGATTACCTGCCCTCTTCCTGGGGCACCTATCGCGCTACCAAGTGGGACTACATGACGTACGTGGGAACTCTGGGACTCTTCACCTTCCTGTTCCTGCTGTTCGTGCGGTTCCTGCCCATGATTCCCATGTCTGAAATTCGCATGATGCTGCCCGGGGCCAAGATCAAGCCCAAAGCGGCAGTGGGAGCGGGTGACTAACTATGCCTCCTCGTGAAGGAACATACGGCCTGCTGGCCGAATTCGAAACGCCGAGCGATCTGGTGCGCGCTGCCAAACAGGCTCGCCATGACGGATGGCGCCGCTTGGATTGCTATACGCCCTATCCGGTGGAAGAAGCCGCCGAAGCGATCGGCTTCCATCGCAATAAGGTGCCGCTCGTGACGCTGATCGGTGGTCTGATCGGCCTGGCAGCCATGTTTTCGATGGAAACGTGGATCTCCGTCATCGCCTATCCGGTGAACATCGGCGGACGTCCGCTTTACTCCTGGCCGGCATTCGTTGTGCCTGCCTATGAGTGGACCATCTTGTGGGCTGGTCTCTCTGCGGCCTTCGGCATGTTGGCTCTGAATGGGCTGCCGTCGCTCTATCATCCGCTGTTCAACGCGCCCAACTTCCGCAATGGGGCCACCAGCGACAAGTTCTTCCTGTGTCTGGAAGCGCTCGATCCCAAGTTCGACCTGCTGGAAACGAAGAAATACCTGGAAGCCTTCGAACCGACCTCGGTTGTGGAGGTGGAGTACTGATGAACGACCAGCTTTCAGCCCGCAGCCTTCAGCTTTCAGTTCTTCGCCGGGTGCGCCAGGCCGCTCCCACGTGGAGACCTGGTAAGCCGCTGGCCCTCGCAGCTGTCGCGGCCCTTCTCCTCGTAGCCGGTTGCCGTCAGGATATGCACAACCAGCCGAAGATGATTCCGCAGCGCGGCTCTGATTTCTTCGCTGACGGCCGTGGTGCGCGTCCTCAGGTGATGAACACTGTGGCGCGCGGCCAGCTTCACGAAACGGACTACTACTACACCGGCGTGGTGCAAGGGGCAAACGGCTATCGCGAAGAGAAGGATGAGCTGCCCTTCCCGGTCACCATGGAAGTTCTCAAGCGCGGCCAGGAACGCTTCAACATCTACTGCACTCCATGCCATTCCCGAGTAGGCAATGGTCTGGGTGAGATCGTGCAGCGCGGCTACAAGCCCGCCGCCAATCTGCATGACCAGGTGCGGATGGCTCAGCCCATCTCTCACTACTTCTACGTCATGACGCACGGCTACGGTGCTATGCCCGACTACTCGGCGCAGCTTCCTCCGGCGGACCGCTGGGCAGTCGCGGCTTACATCCGGGCACTGCAGCTCAGCCAGGCGGCGAAGGATAGCGATGTTCCCGCGGGTGCACAGGTAAAGAGTCTCAAGGATGTCGCGGCCAGTGAAGGTCTGCCCGCATCCGATGCTCAGCCCTGGACCCTCCCCGATACCGCTGTGCAGGCCTACCCGCACGTGACCAGCGAGGGTACACCGGCTATGGCTCCGGCCAATCCTGCGGATCCGTATCAGATGGCTAAACCGAATAAACCGGCACAAGGGGCCGCTAAGTAAGCAACCGGAATAGAAGGAATAGGAATGGCTCACGCAACTCACGCCAAGACGCTCCCTGCGGACCTCAGCGCCCCGGCGTTCGTGAATGCATGGAAATCGCGTGCACTGATCATAGGCGTCCTCGCCTCGCTCGTGGCTGCGGTTCTCGGATTTCTCGGACAAGGGCAGGACCAGCTCGGCTGGGATCACCTGCTGCGCGCCTGGGTTCTCGGCTTGATGATGACCTTCGGATTCGCCGTCGGTGGCCTCGCCGTCCTGATGCTGCAGTACTGCTCGGGCGGCAAGTGGGGCTTGCTGCTCCGCCGTCCCCTGGAGGCCATGAGCCGCACACTCTGGCTGGTCTTCGTTTACTGGATTCCGGTGGCCTTCCTGCAGAGCCGCCTCTATACCTGGGCTAATCACGGCCTGGTCGATAAGTGGTTCCAGCAGGGACTGCTCAACAAGGACCAGGTTGAAGCCATCGACCACTGCATCGCATGGAAGCACGGCATGCTGAACCCCACAACCTTCATCGTGGTGGGTGTCATCTGCTTTGCCATCTGGGCTCTCTATACCTGGCGCCTGAATGCCCTGGCGCTGAAGCGCGACGCGGATTCACCCGACAACACGCCTTACTGGATCAAGAAGCTCGAGAACATCAGCGGTCCTGGCCTGGTGGTCTACTCGCTGACTATGACCGCCGCCGCCATCTACTGGGTGATGTCCATGGACGTGACCTGGTACTCGTCGGTCTACGGCCTCCTCTTCCTGGTAGGCCAGGGATACGCAGTTCTGGCTCTCAGCATCATCATCTCCATCGCGCTATCGAAGGGCGAGCCCTTCGGAACCCTCCTGCGGCAGACCGAGCAGCACGACCTGGGCAAGTTCCTCTTCGCCTTCGTAATGCTCAACATCTATCTGAACTTCGCGCAGTTCCTGATCATCTGGTCGGGCAACCAGCCGGAAGAGATCAACTGGTACCTGGACCGCATTCGTGGCGACTGGGGCATCATCATCACCCTGGACTTCATCTTCCACTGGGTGATCCCGTTCTCCATGCTGCTGTCCCGCGACATCAAGCGCAACAAGAAGCGCCTCACCCGCGTCTGCCAGTGGATGATCTTTGCACGCGCCTTCGATATGTTCTGGCTGATCGAGCCGAACTTCCGCGATGCCTCGCGCAACCTGCACTTCAGCTGGGGAATCCTCGAGTACATCGCCGTACCGGTAGCAATGGTCGCCTTCTGGTTTGTCGCCTTCAGCAGCAGCCTGCAGTCGCGTCCGCTGGTACAGACCAACGATCCGCACCTCGCGGAGATCCTGGAGCCTGAACATGCCACAGCATAGTGACAACAAGCTGCCTTCTCACGGATCGCCCAAGATCGACTCGTCCCATGGCTACGAGCGGAGCGACATCCGCGTCACCGGCATCGTGGTGTTCCTCACCGCGCTGGCCATCTTTGTGGCGGTGACCGGCGTTCTCTGCTGGGGCATCGGCAAAGTAATCAACACGGCCATGAACAAGGAAGACGGTCCTAACAACAAGTGGACCAAGACCGTCGACGTTCGCGAACTGGGCAACCTGCCCACCAATCCCGAGCTGCAGAACAAGATCGCGGCTCTGACCCAGGAATTCCCGGCGCCACGCGTCCAGACCGACGACGGCAACCAGGACGTAGCTGACCTGCACGCCCGCGAGGATCTTCTGCTTGAGAACTACTCGCGTGTAGACGGCAAGCCCGGCGCGGTTCGGATTCCCATCGAGCGCGCCATGGAATTGATCGCGCAGCGCGGTTTGCCGGTCGCCACTGCGCAACCTGAGCAGCACCTGATGTTCGGTGAAACCCAGCCCACGGTTCAGGCACCCCTGACCTCAGGCTTCGCTCGCACCGCGTATGAACTGGAACTTGCCCGCGGGGAAGGGCCAAACGCTGAACGCCCCGCTAACCAGAAGTAACCCGGCCAAAAGCCGGTAGCCGGAACGAACAGGCAGTAGGAGTAGCAGCATCATGCAGTTCACAAACACAATCCGAAGCATCGGCCGTGCGGTGGTTCTCACCGCCGCAGCGGCGATTGTGTTCGCGCCCGCTCTTTCGGCGCAGGTCGCAAGCTATGGCGACAAGCAAATGGGCCCTGTGAACGAGAAGTCGCCCATCCTCAGTAAGGTGGGGATTGCACAGCACCTGAACCAGCAGCTTCCCTTGACTGCCACCTTTACCGATGAATCCGGCAAGCAGGTGCAGCTGAGCAGCTACTTCGGCAAGAAGCCGGCCATTCTGGCATTGGTCTATTACCAATGCCCCATGCTGTGCAGCGAAGAACTCAATGGCCTGACCAGCGCATTGGAGATGGTCGACGAGGTTCCCGGCCGCGACTTCGATATCGTGGTGGTCAGCATCGATCCCACTGAAGGGCCGGAACTCGCCGCGACCAAGAAGCGCAGCTACTTGAAGCGCTACGGACATCCCGACACTGCGACTGGCTGGCACTTCCTGACCGGAACCCAACCGAATATCGATGCGCTTACGCAAGCGGTGGGCTTCGGATACGTGAAGATCCCCGGTCCTGACGGCAGGCTCACGCAGTACGCGCACGCCAGTTCGATTCAGCTGATTACCCCCGAAGGTAAGATCGCCCAATACTACATGGGCGTGGAGTATTCCCCAAAAGATCTGCGGCTTGGCCTGGTAGAGACCTCGCACAATCGCATCGGCTCGCCGGTCGACAACATCCTGACCTACTGCTACCACTACGATCCCGGCACCAATAAGCACTCCTTGATCGTGGCCCGTGTGGTGCAGCTGGGTGGCTTCGTCACGATGGTTTCATTGGGCAGTTTCATCTTCGTGATGTTTCGCCGGGATGTACGGCACGATCAACTGACAGGCGCCGGCAAGCAGGACACAGGAACAAAGGTGAACGGATAAGAGGATGAATCAAATTAGTCCAGTAATCTGGCAATTCTTCAGCAAGTGGCTCTCGAACTCGCCGCTGTTCCCGCCGGAAGCGTCGAAGATCGCGCCGCAGATGGACGCACTGTACTACTTCATGGTGCTGGTCAGCCTGGTGGGTCTCACCATCGTGATCCTGCTGGTCACCAGCTTCTCCATCATGTACAGCAAGAAGCGTCATCCAGTCGCGGTGCAGATCGAAGGCTCCACGCTTCTTGAGGCCACCTGGACCATCATTCCGTTGGGCCTGTTCCTCATCATGTTCGTGTGGGGCGCACTGATCTACTTCCGTGTCTACACCCCGCCCGCCAACGCCATGAACATCTATGTGGTCGGCAAGCAGTGGATGTGGAAGGCCGAGCACCCGGGTGGACAGCACGAGATCAACTCGCTGCATATCCCCACCGGCCGCCCCATTCAGCTGACCCTGATCTCTCAGGACGTCTTCCATAGCTTCTCCATTCCCGCCTTCCGCGTGAAACGCGAAGCTATCCCTGGGCGCTACACCAGCGTGTGGTTTGAAGCCACCAAGACGGGCACCTATCACCTTTTCTGCACCCAGTACTGCGGCACCGAGCACTCGCACATGATCGGCGACATCGTGGTCATGACTCCAGACGAGTACAAGCAGTGGCTGGCCGGCTCCACCAGCGGCATGTCCCTCGCTCAAAACGGCGAGCGCCTCTTCGCCAGCCTGAGCTGCAACGCCTGCCACAGCGGACGTGCCGACGCACGCGGTCCGAGCCTGGCCGGGGTTTACGGTTCCAAGCTGACGTTGTCTAATGGACAGACCGCCACCGCAGATGAAGCGTATCTTCGCGATGCGATCTTGAATCCCTCGGAGCACGTCACCCAGGGGTTCGCACCGATCATGCCGACCTATCAGGGCCAGATCAGTGAAGACGGCGTGATTTCGCTCGTGGAATACATTAAGAGTCTCAATTCGAACGACCGCGTCCAGCAGACGTTGAATACCACGACGCTCTTACCTGAGAACCAGGGCAAGGCGTCACGCGCAGCCGAATCCGCAGCAAGCAAGGACTCCGCCGCGCAGGGGATGGTGAAGCAATGAGCAGCAGCACTATTGTCAGTCTTCCCGACCAGTCCACAGCCAGAATTCCGAAAGTCAACTTCCTGAACAAGGAAAATGGCATTCTGAGCTGGCTGTTGACCGGCGATCATAAGCGAATCGCAATTCTCTACCTGATCTCGATCACGTTCTTCTTCGCGATCGGAGGCACCCTTGCAGGCCTCATCCGGTTGGAATTGCTGACGCCGCAGTCCGATCTGATGGCGACCGACACCTATAACAAGGTGTTCACTATGCACGGCGTCATCATGATCTTCCTGTTCCTGGTGCCGTCGGTTCCCGCCACGCTGGGCAATTTCCTGATTCCGCTAATGATCGGCGCCAAGGATCTGGCTCTGCCCAAGATCAACCTGCTCAGCTGGTACCTGTACATGGCGGGCGGCATCCTGGTGCTCTACACCATGATCACCGGCGGCGTAGACACAGGCTGGACCTTCACGACTCCGCTGTCCACTCATTACCTGAACACGAATGTGCTCAGTACCGGCCTGGCCATCTTCATCGCCGGATTCAGTTCCATCTTCACCGGACTGAACTTCATCGTGACCATCCACAAGATGCGCGCGCCGGGCATGACCTGGTTCCGCCTGCCGCTGTTCGTGTGGTCGAACTACGCTGCCAGCATTCTGATGGTG
>CBJOJD010000198.1:0-9922 GCA_966443485.1 uncultured bacterium
GTGGGAGTCGGGGCGGCGTCCAGGGAGGCCGGCGATGGAGGCGCTCTTTTGTCAATTTTTTGGTGTCCAAACGGTGGACACCATTGGACACCAAGTGGATCGCGGAAACCCGCATGGATAAAGGGGTTCCGCGCGTCTTTTGAAGATTCGGCAAAAGGACCTGTAAGCCGAATTCTGTCGTGTGCGGTCATTCCTCTAGGCGCCGCGTTACCGCGGACGCTCATCAGCGACCTACCCGGAGGTTTCGGCCATTGCTCGAGCCGCCTGAACGCACCGAGCCGGTGCGTAGCGCCGCCTTGGCTCTGGGCTGGCGCTTCCCTCCCTATTTGGTCTTGCTCCGTGTGGGGTTTACCATGCCTCCCCCATTACTGGAGGAGCGGTGCGCTCTTACCGCACCTTTTCACCCTTACCCCGGCACCGGGCCGGCCGCCAACTCAGTTCAGGCGGACCAGCCCGGGGTGGCCCTTTACAAAAAGGGGTAGCCGAGGCGGTATGTTCTCTGTGGCACTGGCCGTCCACGGGCCTTGACGCCCGCGTCCCGGACGTTATCCGGCACACTGCCCTGCGGAGTTCGGACTTTCCTCCCCCGGGCGATCCGTGAAAACGGACCCCGGCAGCGACCGCCCGGTCCTCTTGCCAGGGTTTAGTTTAGCGCGGATGGGGTCGCCTGTCGCGCCTCGGCCCCCGGGCTTCGATGCTGCGCAAATGCTTTGCATCCAGCGCCCTTGCCCGCCCATCCATAGGCTACGGAGATGCCGGCGCCCCTCCCCCTACGCCGCTGCTTCCGCCAATGCTGACAATGTTGAGGAGAGGCCTCGATGAGAGTGGTGGCAATGATTGCCCGCATCCTGCTGGGCTTGATGTTTGTGGTCTTCGGCGCCAATGCCGTGGTGCCGTTCATGCCCACCGGACCGCTGCCGGGCGGAACCGCCGGGCAGTTCATCAGTGCGATGGCTGCCGCGCACTACATGGTGCCCGTGGGCATCTTCATGGTGCTGAGCGGCCTTCTACTGCTGATCAACGTCTTCGTTCCTCTTGCCCTGGTCATCCTGGGGCCGATCCTGGTGAACATCCTGCTCTTCCACCTGCTGATGGCTCCCAAGACCATCGTCATGGGACTGGTGTGCACGCTGCTGTGGTTCCTGGTGTTCTCGCAGAACCTCTCCGCCTTCCGGGGAATCCTTCAGCCCAAGCCGGCGGCGTAAGCGCGCTGGGACAGGCGGTCCGGGATGGGGAAACCTCCCGGGCCGCCTCACGTCTACGGTCTTACGCCAGGGTGGCGGCCAACTGGCCGGCCTGCGCGTGCTCCAGCTCTACCTGCGTCAGGGCGTCTTCCAGGATGTCGAGACCGACGGTGGCCTCGGCTTCGCTCAGGATCAGCGGCGGACACAGGCGCAGGGATGTCTCGCCGCAGCCCAGCACCATCAGGCCGCGCTCGAAGGCCAGAGCCTCCCAGCGGTTGCGCAGTGCGGTGGCCGGCTCCCGGGTGGCCTTGTCCTTCACCATCTCGACGCCGATCATGAGCCCGCGGCCGCGCACATCGCCGACCAGCGGATGGGTCTTCTTCCAGCCGTTCAGCCGCTCCAGCATCATGCCACCGACCTTGGCCGCGTTGGCGATGCCTTCCCGCTCCAGGATGTCCATGGTGGCCAGCGCCGCAGCCAGAGCGATGGGATTACCGCCGAAGGTCGAGGCATGCGAGCCCGGGACCCAGTTCATCACGTCTGCTTTGGCGATGCAGACCCCGAGCGGCATTCCGCTGGCAATGCCTTTGGCGGAGCAGACGATGTCGGGTTCCACGCCGGTGTGCTCCACCGCCCACCACTTGCCGGTGCGTCCCGCTCCGCTCTGCACCTCATCGGCCACCAGCAGAATGCCGTGGCGATCGCAGATCGCGCGCAGCTCCTGCATGAAGTTGGTAGGCGCGACGACATAGCCGCCTTCTCCCTGGATGGGCTCCACGAAGATAGCCGCCACCTCCTCCGGAGCGAGGACGGTCTTGAAGAGCTTCTCTTCGATGTAGCGGGCGCAGCCCATGGCGAAGATCTCTTCCTCCTGGGGTCCGCCTACGCAGCCGCGATAGGCATAGGGATAGCGCACGTGCGTCACTCCTGGAACCATGGGGGCGAAGCGACGTTTCTGCTGCGGCTTTGACGCGGTGAGCGAGAGCGCCCCCATGGTCCTTCCGTGGAAAGCGCCCAGGAAGGCGATCACGTGCTGACGTCCAGTGTGATAACGGGCCAGCTTCAGCGCGCATTCGACGGCCTCGGCTCCGGAGTTTCCATAGAAGACCCGGTGGGGTCCGCGCATGGGCGCCACAGCGGAGAGGCGTTCGGCGAGCTGGGTCAGCGGCTCGTTGTAGAAGTCGGTGCCAGAGATATGAATGAGTTGCGCGGCCTGGCGCTGGATGGCGGCAACCACTTCGGGGTGGCAGTGTCCTGTCGAGGGGACGGCGATGCCGGCGGAAAAATCGAGAAACTCGTTGCCATCCACATCGGTCACCCGGCAACCGCGTCCGCTGTGCGCGACCAGGGGATAGGAGCGAGTGTAGCTGGGGGAGATCAGGCGATCATCGGCGGCAACGACGGCGCGTGCCTTGGGACCGGGTAACGGGGTCACGAGCTTGGGACCATATTGCGCATGCAGCTCCTGCTTGGTCATGCTTTCTCCTCATCGAATACGGCTCGGCGATCGGCTCGCAGCGTGAGGGCACGATCGCGCATCCCGCGGGGTGTGCGGGACGGGTGAGAGGGACAGGCCCGGGCGGGCCCGGTGTGCAGGGAGAAGGCAGTCTGCTACTAATCGCCGCCGAAGAGACTAGGCCGGGTGAGGGTAGGCAGCTGGCTGAGACGGCGGCGCGGACAAAACCCGCCCGCCACGGACCGATACCGGCAGGCCGGTACGAATTCCAGTCCTTGATGGCCAAGCGTTCGCATAGGAACCCCGATGCCGCAGCTTACCACGCATTTTGATCAAGAAGCCATGGAAACCTGCAGCCAGGTCACCTTGCGCTGTGTCCCAGGCGCAGCATCAGTCCGGCGCGGGCGGTTTGTCCCATTCCTAGCGTTGTGGTGGGGGTTTTGGCCACTTCGATGGTGCGATTCAGGAGGTTCTCTCCCGCCGCAAAGGCCTCAAAGTGTTTCCCCAGGCGATGGGAGGCATAGGCGTCGAGACGGAAATACCCGTGGAGCAGATTGGCGTTTGCGTCATCGTCGAACATGCGTCCGCTCAAACGGCCCTGCAGGGAGAGCATGCCGAGACGGGGGCGGAAGGCGCGCACATTCAAGCTGGCCATGTTGCGGGCTACCTCGGGAATCCAGTTCCCTAGATCCTGCGTGCCTCGGGTGACGGTGGCGCGGGCGTACTGGTATCCACCATCGACGGTGAGCCAGCTGCGGGGTGCGGTCGCGAAATCGAGAGAGATTCCGCGGCTTTCGATCTGCCCCAGGTTCTCGCGCATCAGCAAGATGGGCGACGAGGTGGCGTCCAGGGTCACAGCCGTGATGGGGCGGTTCACCTGGGTGAGAAAGTAACTGGCCCGCACCGTACCCCAGCGGCGTTCGCTGGCCAGACCGACCTCCCAACCGGTGGCGCGCTCGCTTTTGAGCGAACCATTGGGCTTAGTGAGTTGATTGCCGACCTGCGTGGATCGATATAACTCATTGGGCGTCGGTGCGCGGAAGGCACGAAAGGCCGAGGCCGACACCGCCCAGTGCTCGAGGAACTTGCGGGAGATGCCCAGCCGCGGATCACACACCTGCTGATCGAACTGCGGCGGCTGGGACTTGCTGGGCACCCAGCTGCTGCCTGTCCACGTGACCTGGCGACCATCGTAGTTCTGGAACCAGTCCAGCCGGCCCGAGCCGGTCAGCGTCCACTGGCCGTGTACCCACATCAACTGCGCGTAGGCGCCGGAGTCGCGCTGGTGGTCGTCCAGGTTGCTCAATGCGGCGGTGGCGCCATAGGTTTGCTCGCGATCCCAGACGCGCACGTCGCGAACATCGGCCCCGGCCAGCAGCAGCAGGCCTGCGCCAACTGGCTGGCTCCAGTGTGCGGAGGCGCCGAGCTCGTTATCGAAGATGTGGGTGAACCGCGTGGGCGTCTCGCCGCAGCGGTAGGAGCAATCGGGGTTCGCCGCGGTGGGCAGATTGGAGATGCTGGAAAACGTCTGGTGGAAGCTGCCGGTTGAGCCATAGAGACGCAGGGTTGCCGCGCTTCCCTTCCCGCCTTTCCAATCGGCGCCTGAGGCATAGCGCCACAAGCGGGTGCCGTTGGTCTGATCGGGCGTTCCATTGCTGCGCGCCTCGTTGAATCCGCTGCCACGCGCGAAGACCCGCAAAGGCCCGCTTGTATGCTCCGCCAGCAGTAGTCCGTTCTCCGCGTGCGAGTTGGAGGCGATGTCGACGGGGCCTCGCTGCCAAGGCGCCTCCTGGATGTAGCCATCGGTGCCGAGAGCCCCCCCGGCAGCCAGCACGCCCCAGGGTCCGCGCTTGCTCTGGGCGGAGATGGAATGCTGATACGTGCCCTGGCCTCCATAGCTGGATCGCAGATCGACGCTGTCCGTCGTGGGCTGGAGGAGGTGGACATCCAGGACTCCGCCGATCGCGCTCGAACCATAGAGGTCGCTCGCTCCGCCGCGCACTACTTCAACGTTCTCGACGGCGAGCTCCGGCTGCTCGCTCCAGTGGATCCAGCCGCCGACGGGATCGTTCAAGGGCACGTCATCCAGCGTGACCAGCGTGCGGCTTGCAGCGGTGGAACCCAGCCCGCGCAGACTCAGGCCCTGAGAGGAAGGATTCGCCACCAGGGAACTGGACCGGCGGAAGAGCTCTACGCCGGGGAGCTGTCTCATTTTGCCATCGAGGCTGACTGCCGCGGTGCTCTCAAGAGCGCGCTGGCTCAGCACGCGGGTGGTGACGGAGCTCTGCAGCTCACCGACGGGCTCGCGATAGGCGGTGACGGTGACGTGCTCCACATCCATGGCTGGGGTGAGATGAACGGTCGTATCGCCGCGCAGGCTGGCATAGGCAGCATCGAAGCCGGGCGCTGCAATCTGCACCTTGCACGGTTCGGCGCATTGCAGAGTGAGGCGACCCTGTGCGTCCGTGCTCCCCAGCGGGTGGCCCTGGGCGTCGGACACGGTCGCATCCGCGACCACTGCCCCAGCGCTATCCTCCACCTGGAGGGTGGGAGATTTCTGCGCCGCAAGAGGCAGGGTCCCCAGGGACAGGGCGGCCAGCGTGCCAATCAGAGCTCTGCAAAGCGAAGATTTCATGGATTTGTGCCGGGGATTGCCGGCGGAGTGCGTATAACGATTCTCCCACGGACGTGTGCCCCGGCAAAACCAGGTCTGCTGCAATTTCGGCCAACGGAATAAGGACAAAGGCACGCTCCGACAATCGGGGATGAGGCAGGATCAGTTCCGGTTCGTGGATCACCTCTTGCCCGTAGAGGAGCAGATCGAGGTCAAGCGTGCGCGGACCGTTGGGCACGCCGGAGGACCGGTCCCGGCCGAACTCACGCTCAATCTGCAGGAGATGAAGTAACACGTCACGCGCCGGCAGTTCGGTCTCTAGCGCAACCACCGCATTCACAAAGCGAGGCTGGTGGGAGTACCCGACGGGTTCGGTGGAGTAGAGCGAGGAGCGCGCAGTGACACGGCCAAGCTGTTGCAGCCGGCAAACCGCCGCGGCCAAGGTGGCCTCCGGCGTGCCCGCCGGGCTGGGAAGGTTCGCGCCCAGCCCGATGTAGGCGATCTGCATGGTTCCAGACTACAACTGGGACGGCAGCACCTGCCCAGGATGGACCGCCTGAAGGCAGGGATATCGTAGGAAATCGGCGACGTTGAAGGTCATACTGCTTCGCCATCGCGCCTTCTGTTCGGCCCGGCGCCACGCCCACAGCGCACCCATCCGCAAACGGCGACGAGCAACACGGCGGCTGCGGGAATCGCTCCCATCGCAGCGGGTTGGCGCCGCTCGAACCAGCCCGTGAGTATGGCAGCCAGCAAATACACCGCTAGAATGCCCAGCTGCATGGCAGTGCGCTCTTCGAACTGCAGCTTCTCGCCGGAAGGGGCGCTCCGCTCACTTGTGCCCAGCTTCACCAGACCACTGATGGCGGTGGTCCAAGTGCCGGTGATATAGGTGGTCACGATGCCGGGAATACTCAACTGCAACATCGTCCCACTCTGGAGTCCCACCGCGAAGGCCCCCATGCCCAAAAGGACCGGCAGGATCACCGGGGCTCCTCCCTGGTGGGCGACCCAGCCCGCCTCGGCGCCAATCAGCAAGGCGGCTTCCAGCAAAAGAACGAGCGAAACGGAACGCGTCCAGATCTTGTCTTTGGTCAGGTTCTTGTTGAGCCAGGTAGCCAGGGCGACTCCGCTGAGGTAGCAGAGCATCGAGATCAATCGGTCGGCGACATCGCCGTTTTTCTCGCAGACCGCCATGCCCAGCAGTACGGTGTTGCCGGTCATGTTGGCCACGAAGGTGTGCCCCAGGCCGGCGTAGCTCCAACCGTCGGCCGAGCCCGCCGCGATAGCCAATATGAACAGCAATACATCTCGTTCCCCCGTGCGCATGGCCACCCCTGTTGTGCTCAGATGCACCCCATGCGGTGCCCCGGGCCTATCTGCTAGCATCGGATTTCGGAGAACTTATGGATTCCCTCAACAATGCCTCCCTTGGCGCACGCCGCAATGAAGACATCGCACTGGACCTGTTGAAGTTTGTTGCCGCCACGGCCGGAGTAGGCCGCCCCGCCGCTCCCTCCACGGGATTCATCTCCTCCGGCGGTTCCAAGCCCGAAGAGCACGTCACGGAGCTGCTCGAGCTTTACGGTCGCTGCCTGAACGCAGTGGAAGGCAAAGGGGCGTAGCGATCGGCAGCCAGTCCAAGCTGCGGGTTGCGGTGGCCGGAGCCGGCGCCTTCGGCCGCAATCACCTTCGTGTCTATCGCGAACTGGAGACCGCCGGTTTGGGCGTGGAACTGGTTGCGGCTCTGGAGCCGCATCCCGAGCGCGCCGCCGAAGCTGCCAGTCAGTATCAGATCCCCGTCTTCTCTACCCTCGACGAACTGCTCGCCGCCGACCTCCACCTGGACGCTGCCTCCGTGGCTGTGCCTACGGTGCATCATCATGCAGTGGCGTCCGCGCTCCTCAGGGCGGGGCTTGACCTGCTGGTGGAAAAGCCCATCGCCGCCAGCCTTGCCGAGGCCGATGACCTCATCCAAATCGCCGAAAAGCACGGCCGCATTCTGCAACCGGGTCACCTGGAGCGGTTCAATCCTGCGGTGCTGGCAATCCAATCGCGCCTGCGCCGGCCGATGTTCTTCGAGGCGCATCGGCTCTCCATCTTTACCCCACGTTCGCTGGATGTCGATGTGGTTCTGGATCTGATGATCCACGACCTGGACATCGTGCTGACCTTCGCGGCTTCTCCGGTGCGGGAGGTTCGCGCCGTGGGCCTGCCCATTCTCTCGCCCAAGGTAGACATCGCCAACGTACGCGTCGAGTTCGAATCGGGATGCGTGGCCAACTTCACTGCGTCACGCGTTTCTACCGAACGAGTGCGCAAGCTGCGGTTCTTCGAACCACGGCAGTATGTCTCCATCGATTACGCCCGCCGCGATCTGTTGGTGATCCGGCTGGATTCCGGCGTGCCGGGCGAGTTGCCGCCCGAGATCAAAGCGATGATCGCCTCCGGACAGGCCGACCCAGCCCTGCTGGCCAAGCTTGCCGCAGCGGGAGGCCACCCCAGCCCGGGACTGTCGTTTGTGAAGCCCGAGGTGTCGCCGGGAGAGCCCCTGCGGCTGGAGATCGAATCATTCCTTGAGTCAGTGCGCACCCGGCGCGGTCCCCAGGTCACCGCTCGCCAAGGGCGAGACGCGCTTGCCCTGGCTTTGGAGATCCAATCCACGATGGCTGCCCACGCCCAACGCGCCGGTTTGGCGGATTTCTTCGACGCAGGCTAGCGATTCTGTCCTATCGATCGACTACTCGAACATCGCGCTCAACGCCTGCATCTCGTGCTTGCTTCCCACACAGAACGGGGTGCGCTGATGGATGCCGGTGGGATGCACATCGAGCATGCGGGTGCGACCGTTGGTGGCCACTCCGCCGGCCTGCTCGGCGATGAATGCCAGGGGGTTCGCCTCGTAGAGCAGGCGCAGCTTGCCTTGGGGCTGCTTCATCGTCGGGGGATACAGAAACACGCCGCCTTTGAGCAGGGTGCGATGGAAATCGGCGACGAGGCTGCCGATGTAACGGGAGCTGTACTTCTCGCCCAAATTCCCCGTGCGCAGCTTGTCCAGATAGGCGCGATATTCCTCGGGCCACTCGTCGGCATTGGCCTCATTCACGCTGTAGTACTTGCCCTTCTCCGGCATGCGCATGTTGTCGTAGGTCAGCACGAAGGCGCCCACAGAGGTGTCGAGCGTGAAGCCGAAGACGCCGCTGCCTGCGGTGTACACCAGCACTGTCGAAGGGCCGTACAGGATGTACCCCGCCGCCACCTGCCGGAATCCCTGCTGCAGGATCGAGTCCTGCACCGTTCCGTGGGCTGAAGGAAGCCGCCGCAGGATGCTGAAGATGGTGCCCACGTTGACGTTGACGTCGATGTTGCTGGAGCCGTCCAGCGGATCGAACACGATGATGTAGCGTCCCGTCTCTGCATCCCGATTAAACGTGACCGGCTCCTCGTCCTCTTCGCTGACCAGTGCGGCGACGCTATCGCGCATGCCCAGGCAGTGCAGCAGGGCCTGGTTGGCGTAGACGTCCAGCTTCTGTTGCTCTTCGCCTTGCACATTGGCCGTGCCCTGCGCTCCGTAGATACCGGTCAACCCGGCAACGCGGATTTTGGCCTCAATCATCTTGGCCGAGAGGGTGATACCGCTCAGCAGCCACGAGAAGGTTCCCGTGGCCTCGCGCCCCGTAGCCTTCAGGGCCTCCTGCTGCTGCAGGATGTGCTGCTGTACCGTGGTGATCATGGAAGCCTGACCCATTTCGTCTCCTGGAAAGCGATTTGGCGAAAGCGATTTGGCGTAGCCACACGCGTGCACAGCTTTACGTAGTGTTTTCAATGCCAGTCTATGGTGTCCTCCGCACCCTGTCATGCATTTCTCCCGTGCGCGTCTCAGATTGCGCCGTAGCCCGGGCGCTGCTTAAGAACGGCCGTTCCTGTGCCGCTGGGTAGGGATTCTGTGAGGACTGACGCCGGGGAGCGAGGGATGATTGAGCCCTGTCGGACAGTTTCAAGGGGCGATTTGCAAGGTGGCGGAAAGTTTCATCGGCCCAGTCCCGGCGCTCTGGCCGGATCGCCGCGAGTAAAGCGATTTTACAACCCAGCTCTAAGCTTGACACCGGGGTTCCCGCACGATACGGTGGGCAACCAGAGCGCGTTTTCGACAGCTGGTGCCCAGCAACCATCTGCGGAGTTCCACCGCGCCACGAGGATCGCAATGAAGAATTTTCGGTTGGAAAGAACGGTGATGGCGCTGCTCTGCTGCGCAGCGTTCAGCTTCGCCGCGGCTCAGGACGCACAAAAACCCTCCTATCTCAATACCAGTCTCTCCGCGGAACAGCGGGCTGCAGACCTGGTGCAACGGATGACTTTGGAAGAAAAAGCCAGCCAGATGGTGAATCAGGCGCGTGCCATTCCCCGCCTGAATGTGCCCGCCTACGACTGGTGGAGCGAATCGCTGCACGGCGTGGCTGTGAATGGCACCACCGAGTTCCCGGAACCCATCGGCCTGGCCGCCACCTTCGATACCGATGCGATTCACAAGATGGCCGAAGCCATCAGCATCGAGGCGCGCGTCATCCATGATCGGAACGCCAAAGAGAACAGCGGAGGCAGCACGATCTTCCACGGCCTCGATTTCTGGGCACCGAACATCAACATCTTCCGCGATCCGCGCTGGGG
>CBJOJD010000199.1:0-9792 GCA_966443485.1 uncultured bacterium
ACAGCGGTACATAGCCAAGGTTCTGTCCCATCCCAATGCCCAGGGCCGATGCTGCCCAGCCGGCAACCGCGTATAGCCACCCTGCCTGAGCCAAGCGATCGGAAGGTGTGCTAGCGCCGGCAATAAACGACGGATATGCCACCAACGCGACAGAGTAGAAGGAGACGCCCACCGGGTACAGCAGCGATGCCGGAAGAATCGTCTCCGGATGCAGCAGAAGAACGCAGGCAAACCCGAGCAGACAAAAAGATGCGCCCAGCACCAGCCTCACCCGCCCCTTTTGCAGGATGCAAGCCGTCGCGATCGCAGCAGACAGATGGACGACGGCGTTCAACCAGAGATGCTGGTTGCCTGACCACGTGCCGGCCTTCAAAAGAGGGGTGTGCTGAATGATGTAAAACGCCGCAGAGTCAAGCCATACCAACGCAGTGAACGCCGTAAGCACCGACGGGAACGATATTGTGCTGCTCTGTCGCGGTGGCGTATCGACTGCGGGTTGTGCCCCGCGCATGGTGACTATCATGGCCACGAAGCACAAGAGCGCAGCAAACTCCGCGCGATGCTCGGGACTCGCCGTGAATATCGCGGGTACATTGCAGAGGAAGTATCCTAGGCCCGTTCCTATACCAACCTTGAGAAGAGGAAGGCTCTGGCCCATCCACTCCCGCAGGTTCGCCACAAGGGTAACCGTGAGCACGCCCAATCCCGCACCGATCAGCGCTGCGTCGGAAATCGCATCGGATAGATTCAGCGGTAGCGTGGAGCAGAGCGCCGCAACTCCACACGCCGTCAGGCTGAACCGAAGAGCCCGGCTTGGAGCCAAGAGCCACCTGACACGAGAGGTAGCCAAGCTGAACGCGATGCCGCTCATTGCCATGGCAGCCATGACAATCTTGAGCGAGGTAGCCGCGATCCCAAGGAGAGCCAATCTATCTAAGAACGCAAACTGCGCAAAGATCAGAAAGTATATATAGGTGATGCTGACCAGCACCACGCCTCGCCAGCCTCTGACCACGCTAGGCAACATCGCTTAACCACCGCTTACGCAAACCGATCGCCTGTACCAGCGCACAGACGCCATCGAAGATTGCGACGCTCAACCACGGCCGTTCCAAGTCGCCCAGAAGAACCGCTTTGAAAACATACATGCAAACCGCTGCCCGGGAGAAGGCGGTCAGAAGCCACACTGTCTCTAATTTCGCTCTGCTGTCTTTCACCCGAAATAAATGCACGCCGTAAAGGCAAGATACTCCAACGGCCAACACAAAGGCTCCGATGTATGCAACGAACGGGTTAGCCTGCGCGGGCGTATTTAGACCCAACTGCCTCAAAGTGAACTGCGGCGCAATCATCAAGCCCAGACCGGTGAGAGTATCAGACAATCCAGTGGCGACCTGATACCAGAAGAGCGCCGTTCGCTTCATATGGCGACCTCCTGCAATTCCGCAACCGGCTCTCGCTTATGTGATCCAGCCGGAGCTCGGGCAGCTCCTACGAGCCAATCCAGAGAGGCGACAAGCATTGCGATACCCGTGAGAAGGCGAAGGAAATACAGAACATTTCGCGCCGTCCCTGGGGCCATGTTGAATCCCGGCTCTGTCCCTTCAATCCATCCCGCGATGGTCATCACCACCACGTAGGCCAGCACGCCGACATTCCACGCGTAGAAGGACCAGCTCCGATTGAAGATTGCTTCTCCCTCTTCGCCGAGCAGTTGCTGCATGACGAAGATGAGAAGCGCGCTGAGAAAGCCAGCAACCGCAGCGAGGGAGTGCCCCACTAGGCCATCGGTAAACTTCATGCGATCCAGCACACCGGGTAGAAACAGAACCCACCCGGTCACCACCAGCCCACCCCACCACCAGAACATCGCTTTACGCCATCTCGCAGCCGCCGAATTCCATGTGAACGCTCTGTAATAGGCGGGAACGAGAAGCATCCACACCAGCACACTCGCCAGAGCGAAGTACTGAGTGCGCTGATGGTGGCTTTCTATTCCCCGACCGATACTGATACACAGCAGGACCTCTGCGCCGAAGAGCAGCCAGGAAAAGACAACTGACCTGGACGTCTGCGCTTTGCGCCGCGCAATTCCGAACGGCAATACCAAGAGAATCGCGACGATTCCGAGCGATGATTCCAGCTGGCTCGCCCCAGTCGGACCGCCGGTATCTGGATTGAACACTGGGTAAACGTCAGGACTCGAAGCGGCGTAGACGGCAAACGGGACAGCAAGCAAGATCAGCAGCCCCAGAACTTTCGCCGCATAGACCCGCTTGGGAGCAGCCGGTGAAGACCTCATCCGTCGATAGAGAGCGGTTGCCAACAGAATCCAGAGGGCGAACATTGAAAGGGCTAAGAAGATGCGTGGGTACCCTGTCCAGTCCAAAAACAGCTTGCCGCTGCTGTGCCCCTGCAACCAATAGGCGGAGCCGATGACTAGCGCGCCCGACCATAGCCACACAACTGGGCGACACCACGCTGCGAGTGGTCCACGTTCTGCTCCGTAGACCCGAAAGAGAAATCCCAGCATTGGCAAACCGCACCAGCCATAGAGAGCAGTATTCATGTGGACCATCATCCAGCGCCCGTATGTCCACTCTCCTAAATACGCGTTCAAGCCCGGCCAGAGAAGCAGGACGGCGATCATCACGCCAATTGCGTTGCCCAACGCCAGCCATAGGAGCGCGTGCCATACGACGCACCGTAGGGCTGCCGTTAGTGACCCCGAAGCGCAATCAGGCCCGCTCACGAATCCTCCCGTCATGCATTTCGATCACCCGATCACATGCCGCTGCCAAGCCCCGATCATGCGTGGCCATGAGAAGAGTCATCCCTTCTCGCCGCGTCAGATTAAGCATCAGGTCAAAGACCACCGCGCTGGTGCGCTCGTCGAGTGAACCCGTGGGTTCATCAGCGAGTACGACCTTCGGGCGGTTCATCAGTGCGCGACATAGAGCTGTACGCTGCCGTTCACCCCCAGAGAGCTTTTGAACTCGATGCTGAAGTCGATCTTGGAGCCCTGTTTGCTCCGCAAGCTCCCGCAGACGCTCACGCGCCTTCGCACGAGGGATTCCCGCGGCCACGGAGGGCAAAAGGCAATTCTCCTCTAAGGTCAGGTCCGGGATGAGGTTGTGCAGTTGAAACACGAAGCCCACTTCATGCCGAAGAAAAGTCACCAGGTCGCGCCGGCGATGGATCTCGGTACCGAGAACTGAGATGTAGCCAGCATCGGGCTGGTCGAGTCCTCCAATCAGATGGAGCAATGTACTCTTTCCGCAGCCGGAGGGTCCGCAGAGGGCCACGATCTGGCCTTCGTCTGCCTCGAAGTCGACTCCCTTGAGGACGGTGATCGCGCCGTTATCGTAGCTCTTCCAGAGATCACGAACTTGAACGACCGTCGAGCTGTGCAGAGATTGAGGCTGGGCATTCATTCGAAACGCAACGCCTCCACTGCACGAATTCGCATCGCGTAGGCCGAGGGATAAAGGGCGCCGGCGATCCCAGTGCATAAGGCCAGCAGGACGACTACCAGCAACATGGCCGCGTGCAGTGTTACGTCAACATAGCCGTGCAGCGCGGGAACGAGCTTCAATCCATAGAGAGCACCGGTGCCGATGGCTAGTCCGGCAAGCGCCCCTGCCAGAGCGATCACTGCGGATTCACCGAAGATGACCGCCGCGATCTGCGCATTGGAGAAGCCGTTCACGCGTAGGATCGCGATCTCGCGGATGCGCGTGAATACCGACATGATCATGGTGTTTGCCACACCAAGGCCGCCCAGAGCCAAGCCGCACCCTCCCACTGCCCACGCGGTGGCTTTGAGTATCTTGAACTGAGAGTAGGACCGGGAGAACTCCGCATCTTCCAGCGCAATGCGGCTGGGGAAGCTTTGACGGACAGCTGCCTTGAATGCTCCGATCTGATCTTTGTTGCGGAGCCGGATCGTAATGACCGATGATCCATCTTTGTGGAAGAAGGTGCGCGCCGCGCTGAGTGGCATGAATACGCCACCGTCTTCGAAACCATTGCTAGTACGCAGAATTCCGATCACCCGGAACGTCCCGTGCCCGATTGGTACTTGACTGCCGACTGTCGCAGCGAGAAACTCCGCCGCGCGTTCGCCGAGCACAACGCCATCCTCCTGGTGATCAAAGTTTCCAGCTCCTCCAGCAATCCATCGAGCATCGCGAAGACGCGAGTCGTTGGCGGTAATCCCAAAGCAGGTGATGATGGGATGGTCAGCACTGGATACGATTCCAAAAAGAACAGGGTCAGCATGATCAACCATGGGCCAGGCCGCGATCTTGGCTGCGGCTTGTGCAGGCACATCACTGAAGAACAGGTCGGAGACGTTCCGCTCAAAGACGATGAGCTCGGCCCCGCTCGATAGGATGCCAGAAAACATGCCGATCGCACCTTGCAGCACGGTCACCACCGTCAGCATGGCAGAAACGCTGAACGCGATACCAGCAATGCTGATCAGTGTCCTGACACGATGGCGCTGCAAATTGGTTATGATCAGGCGAAGGAAGATCATGCCTGCACAGGACCCCGTCGGTCTCTTGCCGCCTCTTCAATTCCGGCCAGTTCGAAATCCAGCCCTACTCTCAACCGGCAGAGGAACACCAACTCTGGCCGGATTGCGATTAGCTGCTCCGAGGTGCGATGTCCGGCCCGCATCAAGCGCCTCACGCGATCGATGGCGCCCGTCACTCCGATTGCGAGGGCCATGTTAGGGCGTCCAAGCAACTGATCCCGCCCGGCGGACTTGCCGTTGGCAGCTTCGTCTGCAAGCACATCCTTGAGGTCGTCCAGCACTTGATAACTCAGCCCCCAGTAGCGCGCTAAGCGTTCCAGCAATTGATGCTCGCGCGTACCCGCACCTCCCAACAGAGCCGGCATGACCAAAGCCAGGCGAATTAGCGAGACGGTTTTGCCAGAGGCAATCAGTTCTGCCAGCTCAGGAGCCGATTGACTGCAGTTGAGGTCAAGGCTCTGGCCATTCAAGAGACCATTCACACCGAGGCACTGCTCCAGGTACTTCAAGGCGCGATACTGGTTTCCTCCGGGCATGCTTGCTGCCGCGGACCAGATCAACGCATAGGCGCGGTTGATCAGCGCCAGACCGGCCAAGATTGCAGTTGCTTGCCCGTAAGCGACGTGAACACATGGCTGCCCACGACGGACAGTCGCATCATCCATGCAAGGCAAATCGTCGAAAGCGAGGGATGCGGTGTGGAAGAGCTCCAGGCCCAGGGCCAGGCCGACAGCCGAGTACTCGCTGAGGCCATAGGCATGGGCGCCGTCATAGACCAGTTGAGCACGGACCATCCTGCCCGGGTGATTCAGCAGATGACGAATCGCTGCGGCGAGATTTGGCTCGGTTGAAGATGTCACGTCCAAAGCATTGCGAAACGCGTCGATGAGCGCAGAGGATGAGAAGACCGAGGTAGAGGCAGCCCGGACGCGCCGTCCAGCTCTGAGCCACTCCCCCATATCGATCGCTTTGGCGCAAGTTGCCATGCAGTACTCCGAGCGGGCTGGATTGGTTGCTAGGGTGAGACGGGCGTGCCCGTCGTTGGGAAGCGGCGATGCGGCTCAGCTTCCATGACAATTTCTTCATCTCCAGGGCGTAATCCTGAAGCAATTAGGAAGAGTCTACCCATAGATTGGCAATAGGAGAATAAGAGGCAGCAGAAGATGGGATGACGATTTGTTCATCTCGCAGCGATCTAGGGAATAGCGTACGAATTCAGTGCTATTGCAGATTGCGCTGCGACCTGGATCAAGAACGGTTAAGGCGCCAGAATGCAACGTTAAGGATTGCTGCAAACGTTACCCAGAGCAGATACGGAACCATCAACCATGCCGCGATCGTGGAGAGCCCGGCAAACACGATGATCGTGCCCAGGATCGCTGACCACAACAGCAGAACCTCAACGACCGCCCAACCAATCTTATACCAGCGAAAGAAGATGAGCGACCACAGGAGGTTCAACGCGAGTTGTATGCCAAAGAAAGCCAGAGCTGCGGATCTGAGCAGCGAATAAGGGAGTACAGAAACACGCCATGCGGCAAAAGCCATGAGCCCGTAGAGGGTGGTCCAGACCGGCGCAAAGATCCAGTTCGGCGGCGCAATGCGAGGGCGAACCAGGGTGCGATACCAATTGGGAATCTGCTTTGCGGTCCACAGACTGCTGGCGCCAGCTACTGCGTAGCACAAGAGAAGCCACCATCCCAGCAAGCCCCAGCGCATCCTACTCCCCCTCTCCATTCTCCTACAGAGAGGGATTCACTAGTTGCAGGAGCCTTGATGGCGTGCCGATCGGATTCACCCGGCTGCAAACAGTGGGCCATTTCAATCACGATACGAAAGCCCTTGGATCTGTGATTCAGTCTGCGGCTTTGATCTTCTGTGGCGTAATCTCACTGACCGCGCTTGAAACCTCGAGAGAGCTCGATGGCTGATGGAGGGAACGGAATTTGGCCATTGCTCGTTCTGCCGCTTCTTTATCCCCAATAGTCTTCTCAGCCAGAGCCAAACGATACCATGCAACCTGATCGTTCGGATCGAGAGTTGTGGCGCGCCGCAATGGCACAACGGCCCGATCTGCTGAGCGTTGCTCAAGATAGACCTCTGCGAGTCCAACCAGCGCCTGCTCAAAGGCAGGATACCGGTCGATCAGTCGCTCAAACTGCTGCTGTGCCAGTTGCAGCTGGTTGTCGTCGGCAGCCATCTGGGCCAGCTCATAGGCGGCATTCCCGTTGCTCGAATCGCGATTCAGCTCGGCTTGAAACTCTTGGCGAGCGAGTTCGCGATCTGCTGGCGACCGCGTGTCCTCGTATCGCGACAGATACACTCGCGCAATACGATAGTGAATCGCAGGACGATCTGGATCGATGGCCAGCACATGCCGATACGACGCGACCGCAGTTTCGTAGTTCTTTTGGCTCTCGTTCGCTTCGCCTTGAGCTTGTAACATCCACACTGAATTCGGTGCCTCGTCATGCAGGCGCTCCATCAGTACGTATGCATAGTTCCCCACCACCCGACCCGTGTGGTACAGAACCTCTGGGTCGTTGGGGTACAGGCGATTCATCGCCAACGCAGTCTCCACGGCCGCACCATCGTCACGCATGCTTGTGTACGCTCGCAGTAGCTGAAGTCCACACAGGCGCCGCGTATCCGTGTCTCCAGTCTGCTTGAATCCCTTCTCCAGTTCCGGCAGTGCCTCAGAATATTTCCCCATTTCGGCCAGTGAGAGACCGAGCAAGCTGTGCAGCCGGGGCAGAGCCGGTTTGAGCCGTAGCGCGGTGCGAGTCTCCTGAACGGCCTTGTCATAGTCCCGGAGCTTGAAATCGATGGCTGCAAGGGTGGCATGCGATTCAGCAACAGCCGGGTTGAACTCAATCTCTTGTTCAAAGCTAGCCTGAGCGGCTCTGTAGTCCCCTGCAGCCAGGGCGCGCCGGCCCTCTTCGCTGTAGCCGTTATGTATCGCGTCAGCTGGAACCTGCGCCTGAGCGGACGTACTACTCAAGATGCAAAGACTGAACAGGGCTACAGCAGTCAGAATGCATGTCGATCGCCTGGGATGGTCCATAGCTGCGGCTCCTAATGAGAATCCAGTAAATCGAAGTTCCGCCGCACCTAAGGCACGGCGGAACATGTAACGCCATCACAATTGTTTAGAAGGTGATCTTTCCACTCAACTGAAGTATGCGAGCCGGGGATGAACTCGTGATCTTTCCGGCAAGTGCATCGCCAACGCCGTTGTCGATGGACGAACCACCACCGGAGCCGCCAGTCGCGAGTCCACCTACATTCACGTTGTACTGATGATGGTTGAACGTGTTAAAGGAATCGACGTGCATCTCGAATCTGGCACGCTCGTAAAGGCTGAAGGACTTGCCCAGTCAGATATCCCAATTGTTGATTCCCGGTTGACGCAGGAAGTTGCGCGCAGTGTTTCCAAATGTTCCTGCCGCAGGCTGAGTGAAACAGGCCATGTTGAGGCGCTGATATTCCGACTGGCCCGCGTGGAGATTGCATCCTTGCACCAGGTTGGCGCGTTGGAACTGCGTGAAGTTCAGACCCAGTGCATCGGTTGCTGTAACACTGAAGGGGAAACCTGACTGGAACGTCGTGATGCCTGTAACCTGCCAGCCGCCCACCACCGCATCGGCTGCGCGGTTCACGCCGCTCAGTACCTTCTTACCGCGTCCGACAGGGACCTCGTAGATGTAGCTGGATACGAAGCGTTGCGCGACATCGAAGTCCGATGGTCCGTAGTCCAAGCCAGGATTGTGATTGTTCATGAACCCTTGATATCCAGAGCCAGTGGCGCCCACGCCCGCCGCTGCGGACTTATCATCGAGGCTTTTGGCCCATGTATACACGGCTGTGACAGCTAGATCACCCGCCCGACGATCAAGCTTTACGTTGGCTGCATCGTAGTGCGAGTAGCCGTGGAAATCGCTATCGATGTAGAAGCCGCTGAAGTTCGGGTACGGTCGTCTGCTTGAAACTGGACAGTTATGCGACACGTCACTGGGGTTGGCCTGGCAGTAGGGCAGATCGGCCGCTGCAATTGGATAAGGCTGTGCGATATTTCGCCTGTCCAACAAGTGGACCGCGTGACTCCCAATGTAGCTGAGTTCCAACGTTGTGTTTTGCGCCAGTTGGCGCTCTACCGAGAAGGTGCGGCTTTGGACATAAGGGTTCAGTGGGTTCTCCGACTCAATCACCGCGATGAACGACAACGTCGAGATCGGGAACGGCTCAAGCGTACTGTAGCTGGGGAACAGTTCGTTGCCGAACTTTGGAAGAGCCGGGTTCGTCGTCGGGTTCAGACTGTTGCGGATGCTGTAGGGATAGATGTCGGCAGAGTCATCGATCTCGCGTCCCTCATACGAGTCGAAGAAGATGCCGTAGCCGCCGCGAATCACGGTCTTGTCGTTCAGGCGATAGGCAAAGCCGAAACGAGGCGCAAACGGAGTCTTTGATCCGGGATGAGGCACGTTGCCACAATAGCGGAGAACAGGGTTATTAGCGGTTCCTCCGGGTGCAACGCCGTTCGTGGAAAGCGTCTTATCTGCATAGCAGAGCCCGCCATTCGCGTTCTTCGCGTCTAGCCAGAAGAAGTGATTGCGGGCTTCATAAGCAGCCGCTCTGAAGTCCCATCTCAGTCCAAGGTTGAGCGTCAGCTTTTGAGTGAGCTTCCAGTCATCCTCGACGTATGGAGCGAAGTAGGCGAAGACGTGATCCTGCGGATTGCCCGCCTGGGTGGTCGGACTCAATGGCCCGGGTACAAAGCCCGCAACGCCGCTGTAGTACCCCAGCAACATGTCGGCCACGGCATTGCCTGTGCCGCACAGCCCCGTGGGGTTTGGACATGACCCGCTCGTGTTGTTGTTGCTGATGGTGGAGGCGCCAAAACTCCAATCGCCGTAGAAATCATCATCGAGATTGCGAATCAGATGCCAGCGACGATAGTCCGCGCCGAAGCCGAGCGTGTGCTTTCCATGAACGGAGGAAAAGGAATCAGCGTACTCCCAAGCCGGAGAGTCGGAACCGGTGTAGGCATTGATCGGTCCACCGAAGGTTGTGTACTGAGACATTGCCAGGCTGGGCCAACTCTGCTGCAGCGCAGTGAAATGCGTGAACACTCCCGTTTCCCCCAGCGCCGATACTGCCTCAGCTGGAGGAGGCGGTGCGCCCTGTGGGGCTTGCGCGTCGAGATAGCCGAAACGGAAGTTGTTCACGTTTCCTTTTCCGAAGTTGATCGCGTG
>CBJOJD010000200.1:0-9766 GCA_966443485.1 uncultured bacterium
CCCGCTACAACGCTGCCACTTTGAACCGCTCCACCTACGACAGCAACGGGCTTACCGCGCAGGGAGCGTGCCTCTACACCGACAGCAACGGCCACTGCCTCTCCATCCAAGGCAAGATCACCGTTGATACCCCCGAGGGTCTCTACAAGTCTTCGCTCGACTACAACAAGCACGGCCTCACCGGTCACATCGGTGCCGACTACCTGTCCACCCGCTACTTCACCTACACGAACGACGGCAGCGTCGGCGGACGTTTCCTGGCCGAGTTCGGCGGCGGCTACGAGCGCGAGAGCCTGGGCGCCTTCAAAGACGTCAAGGCCCAGGTCAACGTCACCAACCTGTTGAACTCGCAGTACTACTCTTCGATCGGAACCAATGGCTTTATCGCCAGCGACCCGCTCTCGGTCAATAACAACACCTTGCAGGTCGGCGCCCCGCGCTCGCTGATGGGAACCCTCTCGGTTCGCTTCTAACAGCACCGGACTTGAAACGGCTTTAAATAAACGGAATACCTATATTCCTTCCTCCAGGACCGCGGCAGGTCAGCCCCCACGACCGGCCGCGGCTCCTTAAATCTTGTCAAGAGTAAAGTCTTCTAAGTGGTTGATTCCAAACATTTTCAATTTGTCGATCAATTACCCGGTTTCTGAGCTACTAGAAATCCTTGGGATCGCTAACCCGCTGACTTGGGGTTCGGTAGCGCCGGCTTCCCAGCCGGCTGTAGCGCGGGTCTCCAGACCTGCGCATAGCCACTTTCGCTGTTACTGCTTCACGTCCAGCGTTCCCCAAAAGCTCACTGCAGCACCAGCGAGTTGAGCACGCGTTCGAACGTCGGCCTCATGGTGTTGAAGTCGGGAACCGGCGACACGAAGACCAGGTAGCGGATTGCATTCGCTTGGGGCACGCCCACAATCCAATCGTGTTCTCCGCGCCCGTTATTCGCCGCGCGATTGACGCTGTGCATGGAGCGAGCCGAGACGTTGCCCACCGTTACCCGCGTCACGGATCCGGGTGCCAGGCCAGGATTCTCACGCGACAGCTCCGTCACGAGCGCACTGAAGCCGTCATCGAGAGTGCCGCCTTGCTCTGGTCGATAAACATCCGTCAGCAGTCCGTAGTACAGGCTGTTGCCTCCGCCAGAGGCTCCCGCCGCAATCCCGCCGGGAGGTCCCATCATGGCGGAGTTCTTGTGCCCCATCACCTGCCAGTTCGAGGGCAGCTGCATGCGAAAGCCGTTGCCCTGAAACGTGCTCCACTGCTGCGGAGGAGAGAGATCGACGTTTCCGGGCGCCGGCGCCGAAGCTCCAGGCCCGCTCGGTTGGTTCGGATCCTTGCGCTTCCACACGCCGGAATCGACCTCCTTCGACGTGTAAGGACGCATGCCCGCCGCAACCTTGTGGATCTGCACAAAATCTCTGGAGTTGGTCGCGTAGTTCGTCTTGGGAGGGAAGCTGGAGATCTCCCGGTCCACGTACTCCGTGCGGTTTCCAGGATTAGGGTGGTCGCTCAGAAACTGTGCGCCGCCCTCGCCATACTTTGCTTGAATGGTCTCGAAGAACTGCGGCATGGCCCGCGGATCGTATCCCGCGTCGTAGAGAATGCCTACGCCCTCGAGGTCGGCCTGCTGTTCGGCGTCCCGAGACATGCGCAGAAAGCTCAGGCCGGCCGTGATACCGATTCCTTTCTGCGCCAGGATGCCAAGGTTGGAGTCGCCCAGCAGCACGCCGCTGGCAATCTGCCCGATGCCCGCCAGAATGCCGACCCGCCGCTGCTTCTCCAGGTTGCACACCGAGTGCTGCAGCGCTACGTGCGAGATCTCGTGCGCCATCACCGCCGCAAGCTGCGCCTCGTCGGAGGCCGCCTGCACGGTGCCCAGGTTGACGAAGATCGACCCGCCGGGCAGGGCAAAGGCATTGATGTCCGCGACATTTACCACGTGGAAGTTGTACGGCCACCGATAACCCGGTGCCAGGGCGGCCAGCTTCTGTCCAAGCGCCTGCACGTATCGTGACACCGGGCTCGAGTCGGGCAGCACCGGCATCTGCTGATACACCTGCTCAACTGCCTTCTTGCCCAGCTCAATCTGCTGATCCGTGGAGATGCTGTTCTTGCAAGGTTGTAGTTCCACCCGCGCGTGCGCAGATGAGCTTGCGAAAAATCCGCCAAGCACACCGGCGACCAGCAGGATCAAGGGCTTCTTACCGAAGAGAGGAACAAAGCTTGAGCGTTCCATAACAGCTTAGAATCTAAGAACCTCTCAACGGTTTGGCAAGCCTCTCCATGCTGATTTCGCCAGAAGTTTCACAGTGGGGGACCTGAGACCCGCTTCGCTCTTTACACCAGCTCCGTCATGAACTTACAGGCAAAGGAAAAGCCCCCAGTTTTCGCCGGGGGCTTGATAGGTTGTGATGGATAGGCTAGGCGCTGTAGAGCAGGATGCCTGCCGCCTTCTCGTCGCTGCCCGTGTCTTCCGAGCTGACCGGGCGATAGAACAGCTGGTTGTTCTCGAGATAGACCTCGAGGAACGCCGGCCGGTCCGGGATATGTCCGGCGATCAGAGCCTCGGACAGCGGATCTTCCACATAGCGCTGCAGTGCACGGCGCAGCGGACGGGCTCCGTAGCTGCGGTCGACCAGCGTCTTGTCGAGGATCCACTTCTTGGCCTCCTCGGTCACCGAGATGGTGATCGCCTTCTGCGCCAGGTTCGCGTTGAGCTGCTGAACCAGCAGTTCGACGATCTGGATCAGATCCGAATCGTTCAGCGACTGGAACAGGATGATCTCGTCGAGACGGTTCAGGAACTCGGGGTTGAAGGTCTTCTTCACCTCGTTCTTGACCAGCTCTTCTACCTTTTCCGTCACCAGCTCGTCGCGATCGCTCTGGAAGCCCAGCCCCTGCTTCTTCTGCAGGTGCCGCGCGCCAATGTTCGAGGTCATGATAATGATGGTGTTCTTGAAGTCGACCGTGTTACCCAGGCCGTCCGTCAACTGACCATCCTCAAACACCTGCAGCAGCAGATTGAACACATCGGGATGTGCCTTCTCCACCTCGTCCAGCAGGACCACCGAGTACGGCGAGCGCTTGACCCGTTCGGTCAACTGGCCGCCCTCCTCGTAGCCCACGTACCCCGGAGGCGAACCGATCAGCTTCGAAACCGAGTGCTTTTCCATGAACTCCGACATATCGAAGCGTATGAGCGCCTTGTCCGAACCGAACAGGAACTGCGCCAGCGTACGCGCCATCTCCGTCTTGCCCACGCCGGTCGGTCCCAGGAACAGAAAGCTTCCGATCGGACGGTGCGGGGACTTCAGGCCGGCACGCGAACGGCGGATCGCACGGGCGAGGGCACTGATGGCCTTCTCCTGCGAGATCACCCGCTTGTGGAGCTCTTCTTCCACGCGCAACAGCTTCTGGGTCTCTTCTTCCTTGATGCTGGTCACCGGCACACCGGTCCAGCGGCTCACCACGTCCTCGATGTCTTCGCGGCCTACGATGCCGGCAGCGGAGTCATCCAGGTGATACTTGTCGCGCAGGGCCCGCAGCGTCTCGCGCTCCTTGCGCTCCTCGTCCGAGTAGAACCGCGCCTTCTCAAACTCGTGATTCGCAATGGCCGAATCCATGCGGTGCACAATGAACTTGATCCGCTTCTGGACCTCGGTGATCTCCTCAGGCAGCGAGGTTTGGCGCAGCTTCACGCGCGCACCCGCCTCGTCGATGAGGTCGATGGCCTTGTCCGGCAGGAAGCGATCCGGGATGTAGCGGTTGGAGTGCGACACCGCGAACTCAATCGCCTGATCCGTATAGCTGACTGCGTGGAACTTCTCGTAGCGGTCCTTGATGCCCATGATGATCTTCACCGCGTCGGTCTCGTTCGGCGGTGGCACCTTCACGGCCTGGAAGCGCCGCTCCAGCGAGCGGTCCTTCTCAATCGACTTGCGATACTCACCCGGTGTGGTGGCGCCGATGCACTGAATCTCGCCGCGGCTCAGGGCCGGCTTCAGGATGTTCGCCGCATCCAGGGAACCTTCGGCCGATCCGGCACCCACCAGGGTGTGCAGCTCGTCGATGAAGATGATGGAGTTCTGATTCTCCATCAGCTCCTTCATGATCGTCTTCAGGCGCTCCTCAAACTGGCCGCGGTACTTGGTGCCAGCCACGATGAGCGACAGATCGAGGGCCAGCACGCGCTTGTCGGCCAGGAAGGTTGGAACCTCGCCGTCCGCGATGCGCTGAGCCAAGCCCTCGACGATGGCTGTTTTGCCAACGCCGGGCTCGCCGATCAGCACGGGATTGTTCTTGGTGCGGCGGCACAGGATCTGAATCACCCGCTCCAGCTCGCCGTCACGGCCCACCAGAGGATCAAGCTGCCCGTCCATCGCCGCCTGGGTTAGGTCGCGGCTGAACTCGGCCAGCAGGCTGGATTCGCGTTGGCGCTGCTGCTGGGGGGCCTTTTCCTGGGTTACCCGGGCCAGTTCGTCGCGAATCTGCGCCAGCTTCAAACCGCGTTCCTGCAAAATCTCTGAGGCGAAGCACTTCTCTTCGCGCAGTAAACCAAGGAGCAAGTGTTCCGTGCCAATGTGCTTATGGCCAAGGCGCTCAGCTTCCTCCGCCGCGTAGGCGAGCACGCGCTTGCACTCGTTCGAAAGCGGCAGGTCGACCGAAGTCGATACCTTTTCGCGGATGGTGGTATGCGCCTCGATCTGTTTGCGGATCGACTCCACCGAGGCGTGCGAGCGCAAGAAGCGATTGGTGAGTGCCTTGTCTTCGCGGAGCAGGCCGAGCAGCAGGTGCTCAGTCTCGATATAAGGCGAGCCGAACTGGCTGGCCTCATATCGCGCGAAGAAGATCACGCGCCGTGCCTTCTCCGTATAGCGTTCGAACATAGTGTTCTCCCTTGTAACCCAGGCTATCGGCGGGAGTGGCTGTCCGGTTTACCAGAAACGCTGCGAGTTCTCGCGTTCGTCCCGGCTTCCGGCTTCGGTCCTGCCTGCCGCTGCCTTCTAAAGCACTCACTGACCGAGGCCTCGTTGAAATGCCGTACCTGCCTCAGAACAGCTTTTGGATGGTTCGGGAAGGTTTTCCACGCGCCCCGGAACGAATCTCGTTCCAAAAGCTACCATCCGACCTCTTGCAGCCCGCTGGGGAAATCTGTCCCAGGCTGCTTACCCCATACACTCTTAAGACTCAATCCGCGCCCTGAGTGCTGCTTTTTTCCGACCCGATTTCTGTCGTCAGGTTGCTCGGCGGATTGGAAAACGCGGTTAGCCGGCCGCCCTCCAGACGCAAAGCACGTGTGCAGCGCCCCGCCAACTCCAGGTTATGAGTGACCACAATCGACGTTAAACCGTGGTTCCGGTGAAGCCGTTGCAGAAGATCGAAGACCTGGTTTGCGGTCGTCTCGTCCAGATCTCCGGTCGGTTCGTCGGCCAATAGCAGCCGAGGCTGATTAACCAGGGCGCGGGCAAACGCCACCCGTTGCTGCTCGCCCCCCGAAAGTTCTCCCGGCCGATGATCCCGGCGGTCGTCCAAACCCACCTCTCTCAGCCAGTTGGCGGCTACCGTGTGGGCCTCGCGCCGACTTTGGCCACGGGCCAGCAGCGGCATTGCTACGTTCTCTTCAGCCGTGAACTCTGGCAGCAAGTAGTGAAACTGCCAGACATATCCGATTTCTCTATTCCGAAAGGCTGCGGCCTGCCGGGAACTGAGCTCCGCCACGTTAGTTGACGCGCAGTATACCGTTCCCGAAGACGGCGCATCAAGAGCGCCCAAGATGTGCAAAAGTGAACTCTTACCTGCACCCGATTGGCCCACGATGGCTACCAGCTCACCCGGGGCCACAACCAGATCTAGATCCTTAAATAAGGTGAGGGGGCCGCGAGCCGTGCGGTAGGTCTTTTCCAGTCCCCGAACGTGTATCAGGGGATCGCTATCAGCCCGCAACTCCGGTTCCCGCAAGGAGCGGGAAGCCTGGGCGGCAGCCGCTGGGGAGTTTGGGCTCATCCGTATGCCTCATTCTAACGTGCCCAACCCAGAGTCCGTCGGGAACGATCTGCGGAGAATTAATGCAATTCTGGCACCGCTTTCACCTGCTGAAAGTGAGATATCTCACACCTAGCATTTAGATGCGCCAACTCACCTCCCGATTCGGGCCTGCCCGGACCGCCCCGTCCTCTGCCGAATCAGCTTTGATACTCCGTGCTGCTCATCACTGGTCAGGCTGCCGAAAACCGATATAAGCGGAGTAGATTATGCCAATACATCTTCATCTTAGGGCTGCGGCAGCGTACCTCGTTGTCGCCTGCTGTACCGTTCTGGCAGCGCAATCCTCCTTGCAGCGGTTTCGCTCTCAGAACGCCGCGATGAACGATCTCCAACCCTCCTGGATGGGACCATTGATCCAGTCAGACGCCCGGCTCACCCAGGCGGCCCGCTTTTCCGTCTCCGACGCTTCGGCGCCGGGGGCACAGATCCTAAGTTACGGCAACAACCACGGCGTGAACGTGATTGCCGCGCGCCGCTTCCAGTTCGAATTCATCCCTCCTTCTTACTTCAAGAACCACTCAGCGACACTACGCGATGGCTTCGGCAACGCCGCCGCGCAGGTCAAGTACCGGATCGCCTCCGGCAACTCGGAAAACGGCAACTTCGCCGTCACCGCCATCCTTGGAGAGGGCTTCGCCGGTGGCGCTGTGCAGAATGGGATGCTAAGCAGCTACTACGTGCCCAAAATTGCAGCAGGAAAAGCCTTCGGGCGCTTCAATGCACAATCAACCTTGAGCGGGCTGCTGCCCACCAGCAAGATCGCAGAACAGGGCAGGGCAGTGGAGTGGAACGTAACCGGCCAATGGCGCTCCTCCGCTCATACCTGGGTGGACCTCGAAGACAACGCCGCCTACTTCCTGGGAGGAATGTTGGATGGCGCTAAGCAGAACTTCCTGACCCCGGCCGCTTTCTACATGTTGCGGCGCAGAAGTTGGGAGCCCGCCCACGCCGCCTTGGTCTTCGATGGAGGCATGCAGATCGCTACATCTCACTTCCACATCTACAATCACAACCTGATCGCCGAACTGCGCGTGCTGTTCTAGCAACGCCGTAGCTATCGGCCATCTTCAGTAGTCGATTCGCATGGGCGATGCAAGCCAGGCCGCGAAACTGGCCCACGCTTCATCGCCCAGCATCTGTGTAAGTGGCAGCTTGCGCTGGTCGCCGTCCTTGCGGAACTCCTGGTAGAGGAAGGCGTCATCGAAGCCTGCCCGCGCCGCATCGGCAGCACAACAGCCGTAGTACACGGCATCCAGGCGAGCCCAGTAGCTGGCCGCCAGACACATCGGACACGGCTCGCAGCTGGTGTAGAGTTCGCATCCGCTGAGCGAGAAGGTGCCGAGCGCCGTGCAGGCCGCGCGGATGGCGTTGATTTCGGCATGAGCCGTCGGATCGTTGGTGGCGGTCACCGAATTTGCCGCCTCGCCCACAATCCTGCCGTCCTTCACGACCACCGCGCCGAAGGGACCACCCCGGCCGTTTTGTACATTTTCAGTCGCCAGCTGGATAGCGCGGCGCAGGAATTCAGGGTTAGGCGAAGGGTGCGTCACGGTCTAAGCCGACTCTCCAGGCGGGATCTACCCAGAAGTATCGCATAGCAGAGATCTTGCTTAGCCGCTCCCAAGACCGGCCAGATCGGCAGGCGCATCGATATCCAATTCGCCTCCGGGAAATTCCACGGAGATCAACCGGCAGGGCGGCGATTGCAGAATGGCGCGCGCACCCTGATCTCCCTGGAGCGCCTGCAAATCCGGAAAGAGCGCCTGCGGGAAGATTGCAGGCACGCCGTTCCGCCCGGCGTAATGTGAGGCAATGATGCACTCGCGCCGATTCGTTTCAAATGCGACGCAGAGCTTGCGCAGATGTTCGGGAGTGAGCCGCGGCTGATCGCAGGTCATCAACAGTACTCCCGGTGCTTCGGGGAAGACGCTGTCGAGAGTGCGCAACCCAGCTCGGACCGAACTGGCCATTCCTTCCTGCCACTTGTCGTTCGAAACAACGATCGAGTCATTCAATGGAACGGAAGCGAGAATGATGTCAGAAATTGCTCCCAGCACAACCAGCACCGGATCGGCTCCGCCCTCCCGCGCAATTCGAACTGCACGGCATAGCAGTGTTTCCGCTTCGAAGACCACGAGTTGCTTGGGTTGGCCAAGCCGGCGGCTCGCCCCGGCAGCCAACACGATTGCGGGAATAGGCATCCCGCATAGTCTACGGTTTTGCATCGCATCTCGCGCTGAGGTCGCTTCTCTAAAATCTGACTATGCCTGCTCCTCTCGGTTCAATCCGCTCTCTACGCAGTGCGCTGGCCAACGCCAAGACCACACCCACACGCCTCGCCGAACAAGCTCTCGCCAATGCCAATCAAAACGCGAGCCACAATGTCTATCTCTGGCGCGATCCGGCGTGGACTCGGGCAGAGGCTGAGCGAGCGGAGGCAACTGGATCGAGCGAAGGCGGCCCGTTCGGCGATGGACGCGGAAACCTTTGGGGACTGCCGGTTTCTATCAAAGACTGTTTCGACCTTGCAGGGGCTCCCACCTCATGCGGCGTCGAGTTTTATCGCAAATCGAACGGCAACGCCGCGGCGGACTCCTGGGTTATAGAGAGGCTCCGTGCTGCCGGTGCGGTCATCACCGGCAAAACTCATTTACATCCTCTGGCCTACGGCATCACCGGTGAGAATCCGGAGTTCGGCGATTGCCTACAGCCCGACAATGATGGCGCGCTCACGGGCGGCTCGTCTTCCGGGGCTGCCGCCAGCATCCTGGAAGGCTCAGCGGTCGCAGCCATCGGGACCGACACCGGGGGCTCTATCCGCGTGCCCGCCGCTTTGTGTGGCCTTGCTGGATACCGCGCCTCCCTTGGCCGAGGCAATTGGAGCGGAGCGGCGCACCTTGCTCAGTCCTTCGACACGATGGGTTGGCTTTTCGCCGATCTCGAAGAAGCCCCGCTGCTCGGCAGTTTTTTTGCGGACCATGAGCCCCTTCACATCCGGACCCTCAGTCGCTTTGCTTACGTGAACGATGCGTTCCTGGAGGACTGCGAAGCGGACGTGGCTGCCGGATTTCGTGACACCGTCCGCGAGCTCCTGGAGCTCGGACTGGAAGCGACCCAGATTGACGCAGATTGGTGGCGCGAGTCGATAGACATCTTTGCGCCGATCCAGGCTTGGGAGGCCGCCGCACTGCACAAGGGACACTTCCAGCAGTTTGAGCCCTCGATTCGCGAGCGCCTGGAGTGGGGAGCACACATCACCCCAAACCAGATCGGCGACCTTCGATTGCGCCACGAGCAGTTCCGCACACGCATGGACGAGCTGTTTGCGACTTACGAACTAGTGGTGCTCCCCGCGGCGCCGGTGGCCCGGCTGGCTGCCGGCGCAGATCACAGTCAAACGCGCAAGCGTCTGTTGCGCTACACCACTCCGTTGAGCCTGGCTGGGGCACCTGCGGTCACGGTTCCATGCTCGCAAGGCGGGGTTCAGATTGGTGCAGCGCGAGGGAATGACGAGCCGCTGCTGCAGACCGTGGCTGTGCTGGGCGCAAAACGCAAGGCTGTTCGAGCCGGTAGTTGACGGCAGACAGCCAACAGCCAGCGATCCGCTGTTGGCCGTTTGCTGTCAGCTGCCCGCCATCCGCCGTTACCCGTTCGCTCTCTGCTGTTAGCTGTGAGCTAGATCTGCGAACAGGCCAGGGGGCTCAGAATCAGATTGGTGATGTTG
>CBJOJD010000201.1:0-9667 GCA_966443485.1 uncultured bacterium
CAGCAAGACGGCGGCTGCCACGATCTCGAGATCTCCGCCTTCTTCCTGCTGGATAGCTTTAGCGTTCTGCCAGACGCGGGTGAGGTGGGCGATGTCGTGCGCTCCATCCGATTCAGAGTTGTCGGACAGAAGAACAGAGGCGAGCTCGTTATAGGGTGCGAATAGCCTGTTGATCATTCGTTCAGCACTCGGTGGGGATAGCAATCCTTTGATGCGAGTTTAGCGTGCGGACCAGTTTTTTGATGGGCTGCGGGCAGCAAAGAATGGCACAGGAAAGTTGTGCGCGAGGCACCCGCTTGCATCTATGGTGGTGTTATGGCGACGACGACATCTTCGAGTGCACTCCGGACGTTAGGGAATTCCGATCTACAACTTACGCCTATCGGCTTTGGCGCCTGGGCGATTGGCGGTGGCAACTGGGAGTTTGCCTGGGGACCGCAGGACGACAACGAGTCGATTGCAGCGATTCAGCGCGCATTGGATCTCGGGGTGAACTGGATCGATACGGCGGCGATCTACGGGCTGGGCCATTCGGAAGAGGTGGTAGCGAAGGCCCTGAAGGGCTACTCGGGCCGCAAGCCGCTGGTGTTCACGAAGTGCTCGATGCGCTGGCATGAGGATCGCAGCATCTATCGCTCGCTGAAGGCGGACTCGTTGCGGGAGGAACTGGAGGGATCGCTGCGCCGCCTGGGCGTGGAGACGATCGACTTGTACCAGATTCACTGGCCGAATCCCGAGAACGAGATCGAAGAGGGATGGGAGACGCTGGCGCGCTTCAAGGAAGAGGGCAAGGTGCGGTGGATCGGTGTGTCCAACTTCAACATTGGGCAGATGGAGCGGGTGCAGAAGATTGCTCCGATCACCAGCCTTCAGCCGCCCTACTCGATGCTGCGGCGCGCTATCGAGAAGGAGATCCTTCCCTACGTACAGAACCACAACGTTGGCGTGATCAACTACTCGCCGATGGTGAGCGGGCTGCTGACGGGCAAGATGACACCGGAGCGCATTGCGGCGTTTCCGGCGGATGACTGGCGGCGGCGCAACGTGGAGTTTACCGAGCCGCGGCTGAGCCGGAACATGAAGCTGGTGGAGCTGCTGCGGGAGATTGGCAGCGGACACGGCGTGGAGCCCGGGGTGGTCGCGGTGGGATGGACGCTGCGCAATCCAGCGATTACGGCAGCCATTGTGGGCGGGCGCAGCGCCGCGCAGGTGGAGGGACTCGCTCCAGCGCTGCATCTGCGTCTCAGCGACGAGGAGTATGCCCGCATCAACGGCTTCCTGGCGGAAGCTGGCGCGTAGCGGAGGCTCGCAACTGCATAGATGGAAGGAGCCCTGCCGTTGGCGGGGCTCTTCTCATTGTTGGGCCAGGGATTTGGCAGACACCTACATTGCGGCAACGAAGTCGGGCACGATGGATGCAGCGTGTTCCTGGAGCAGCTGGGTGAGTCGCGCGGCCATACTGGCGTAGATGGAGGCGGCACGGTAGGCATTGGTGCGCACGCCGTCTCCGGCCTGGCTGAAGCCGTATTGCGCGAGGCCCATCATGGCGCAGAGGCGAATCTGCATGGCGTCGCTGCGCAAGGACTCGAGAGCCTGGCGATCCACTTTGGGGTTATTGCGGGCGGCGAAGTCAGCGATCTCCATCATGACCCGGGCGTTCTGATACATGGCCCAGAGGCCCTTTGCCCCTTCCATGCGCAACCAGGTGTCTTCCGGGGTGGCGTCGAGTTCTTCCTTCCAGAGGAAGCGTTCGCTGAGGGTATGGGCGGTCCAATCGGGGCGCAGGCGGGCCAGCAACGCGTCCCAGTTCTGGCGGTTTCTTCGCCGCGCGCTGGCGCGCCACCGGACGAGATAGACGCCGAGCGAGAGAAACACCAGGATTTGGATCGCAGGAAACATCGTGATCCTTGACGGCGAGTTCATAGGCAGAGGGCTCGCTTTCTGAAGAGTGGCAGAAAGATCCCAAACTGCTGGGGTTAAAAGACCTAGCGGAAGTTACTGCGTGTGGGGGACAAGCTCTGCAATCGATAAAGGGCCCGGATCCGCGGCTATCGTCGTGAGAACCTCCGGGGCGCGCGGCTCGCGATGGCGAGTGTCGTTCCTCGCGGAAGATTCTGAGCGCTCAGACCGTAATTACTGCATGAATAACTAGTACTAGAAACCGGCCTGCTTGTGCAGCAGAAATCGTACTGAAAAGTAACATCCGTCATATCTGATTCACTCCAGAGGCACGGTACTTTCGTCACATCAACGGGCAGAGGGCGGCGGGGCGCGATCCGCTCGTGCGTGCAAAGGCGTATGTGGGGAGTGCATCCACAGGCTAAGGGTTGGAGGCGCAAATGGGAAGCCCTAAGTTTGGGACGGGGTGTCAGGGAATGTGGCGGTCTCGACGGCAGCACGGCGGAGCCGGGCAGCTCCAGCAAGCCTGAGGAGGAAGGCCTGCATTCTGGGGCTAAATTCCTCGCGTTTTGTTTCCTCTCGGGAGAAACAGAGGATCCAGTACAGCAGCGCGAGCAGATAGCTGAGATTGGTGAGTTGATCCAAAACGTGCAGGTAGGGGTGATGGTGGGAGTGGATGATGGTGACGGCGAGAGCGACGACGGAGTAGAAGCCCAGGCCTGTGGCGACCTGCAATTCGCGATCCCGCCATCCCAGGCTGAGAAGTTGGCTGAAGCCGGCAAGGACGAGGAAGAGCAGGATGCGGAGAATGGAGAAGGTCTGCTGGAGGTTGAGAAGGAGCCGCCATTGAGCGGAGAGTCCCGCGCCCAGAGAAAAGCTGGCGAGGGGCCAGCAGGCGGCCATGGCAACGATCAGAAGGAGGGTGAGGGCGAGTGCAGAGCCGCGGGGGAGCTGTTTCCTCACGGGGCGCAGGACGGACCATCCTAGCTCGACAAGTACTCCGAACTGCAGGAGGGTGTCGAGGCAGATGTTGACGAGGAAGATACGAAAATAGGTGCCTGGGAAATCGCGGCGCAGGATCATGAAGACCGCGTCGGTAAGAACGGTCTCCAGGGTGTAGAGGAAGAAGATGGGAAGCCGGCGATAGATCCGGCGGTGGAGCAGGAGCAGGAAGAGCCCTGTCTCGGTGATCAGCCCCGCGGTCCAAAGTGCCTGATCTAGGGACACGAACTCCCCTTTCGCGTGCAGGTGTGTTGGCGAGAGTTGATCACGGGCCACTTGAGTTTAGCAGCGCAGTGGAGATCGCGCGGCTATGGTGGAGGAGAGAGGCGATGGCGAACGAGCCGTTCGGACGAAGCTGACTGTAAGTGCGAAGGCTGTATGGTGGGTTGCGAGTTACATAATTTCCTGGCCGGAGGTATGTCTTGATTCCTGAGTTACGCGCGCGGTTCAACGCGAAGTTTCGGCCCGATGACTACACCAAGCTGTTGGGGCTGATCGAGCAACGATGCGGGTTGCGGCCGGAGTTTCGGGTGGCGGAGACGCCGATGTTTGTGGAGCGGGCCATGCTGGAGCGGCTGGCCAAAGAGGGCATCGAGCTAACCAAGGCGCTGCTGGGGAATCAGGAGTATCTAGCTGCCGCGCAGGAGGCCATCCCGGCGGCGTACCGGGTAGCTAATCAGACGGAGCGGCCGCAGTTCCTGACCGTAGATTTTGCGCTGGTGCGGGACAAGCACGGAGCGCTTGCGCCGCGGCTGGTGGAGATGCAGGCCTTTCCCTCGATCTACGGGCTGCAGGTGGTGCTGAGCGATGCCTACCGTGAGGCCTATCAGCTCGACGCGGCACTGGGGACTTTTCTGGGCGGACTGGACGAGAGCTCGTACTGGAAGCTGCTGGAGAAGACGATTCTAGGCAAGCATGCGGCGGAGCATGTGGTGCTGACCGAAGTGGATCCGAAACACCAGAAGACACGGCCGGATTTCGAGGTGACGTCACGGCGGCTGGGAATTCCCGTGGTCGATATCGCGAGCCTGGAGGGGGAGGGCGATGGGCTCTACTACCGCGATGGGGCAGGGCGCAGAGTGCGGATCCACCGGATCTACAACCGGGCGATTGCGGACGAGTTAATCGCGCGGAAGATTCGATTGCCCTTCGATCTGACGAAGAGCTGGGAGGTGGAGTGGGCCGGCCACCCTAACTGGTATTTCCTGATCAGCAAGTTCTCACTGCCGTGGCTGACCCGGGCGCGCAAGGAGGTGGTGCCGCCCGCAGTGTTTCTCGACGCGTTTCTGGAGGGCGATGGAAGGCAAGTGCTGGAAGAGCGAGGAGTGGAGCTGCCGGGCAGCAGCACGTCCGGCTCGGTGTACGGCAACCTGCTGCTGAAGCCGCTGTTCTCGTTTGCGGGCAAGGGGATCGAGTTCGAACCAACGCAGGAACGGCTGGAGGCGATTGAGCCATCGCGGCGGCGGGAGTACCTGCTGCAGGAGCGGATGCACTTTGTTCCCACGATCGAGACGCCGTTTGGTCTGACGCAGGCGGAGATTCGGATCTTGTACGCCTGGCCGGAGGGGGAGGAGCCGCGAGCAATGATTTCGCTGGTGAGGCTCGGAAGGGGAAAGATGATGGGCGTGGACCATAACAGGAATCAGGAGTGGGTTGGAGCGTCGGCAGCGTTTTTTAGATAGCGGTGGGAGTGGAACTTACTGTATTTTCCTTTTAAGAGGAGGGCACACCGGTAGAGTTACCAAACTGGAAACTTTCGTGCCCTGGGTTTAGGCCAAAATCTTCGCTACAGTGAATCAGGTCACACCGCGAGGATTTCTTTACCCAAAGATATGGACGAAGTCTTGAAATCGGGCCTCACACTACTTTCTGGAAACGCCCTTCCGCCTGCTGCTGGACGCCCGGCGCCGGGTCAGGAGGTGCGTTGTGCGGTTCGTTTTCCTTTGACCTTGCCGGTCGTGGTCTCTGCAGGCGATTGTCAGCATACGGCGATGACACGCAACGTATCTGCCAGTGGCGTGCTCTTTGAGCTGGGGGAACCGATACGTGTGGGAGAAGACATCCGATTTTCTCTCCGCATGCCCGGTGCCGTGCTAGGTACCTCGCACGATGTTCTAGTGGATTGTCGCGGACGTGTGGTACGCTGCTCCATAAGCCCATTTCAAGCCCAAGTTGCCGCCACTATTGATGACTATCAGTTTGTGGAGCAATAGCTCTTGGAAATGGAAGTGCCACAGCGATTATGGATTTTTTAGAAGACTCCCCCGAGGCCGAACCGCTTGCAGTACCCGAGAAGCCGGGCACGATCCGCATTATTCTGGCGGATTCGCAAGCGATCTACCGTGTAGGCATTCGCAAGATCTTCGCACTCGAGGACGACTTGCGAGTCGTGGCCCAGGCGGATTCTCTTGAAAACCTGCGTTCCGCCATTGAGCGGTTTCCCACCGACGTAGTTCTGCTGGAGGGAGCGCTGCTGGCCGGATCGACCACGGCGATTCCCGACCTGCTGCGCGCGTCTCCGGATGTGAAGCTGATTGTTCAGGCCGTGGGCTCGGACGAGGGCAACACGGTCGATCTGTACCGTCGGGGAGTGCGCGGGATCATTTCGCGCTCGATTTCGCCTGACCTCTTGGTTCGCTGCGTACGCCGTATCGCCGCTGGCGAGACCTGGATCGACAACCAGTCAGTGAATTGGGTGATTGAAGCCTATCGCGCCCAGGCAGCGGCTCTGGTCAGCCCGCGGACGCAGCCTCGGCTGTCGCCCAAGGAGATGGCCATCATCACCTGCATCACGCAGGGCAAGCGCAACAAGGAGATCGCCTTCCAGCTGGGGACGACGGAACAGGTGATCAAGAACTATCTGCGCAAGATTTACGACAAGCTGGGCGTGAGCGATCGCCTGGAGTTGGCGCTCTATTGCCTGCACAACAAGATCATTCAGTCGGACGAAGAAGAAGAAGTCATGGCGCAGAAGGTGATCGGCCGGTAAGGGCCACCGCCTAAGCAGCCTGAAAAGGAAGAGGCCGGGATCGGAAACGATCTCGGCCTTCTTGTTTTGGGGCGGGCTTGACTGGGCTGCCCTGGGGCGCGGCGTGACTTACGCCGCGGAATCGGCCGCGGTTTCGCTGGCTTCGCAGGGCTCCCCGTTGCCATCGCAGGAGACGGCGGTCTGGGTATCACCACAGCGGCTGCGGGCGTCTTCGAGAAGGCTGATCAGCTCGCGGACGCGAGATTCACCGAGATGTCCTAAGAGGTCGATAGGGAGCTTTTGTACGAGCGGGTCGATATCTGCCAGGAGAGCCAGGCCAGCGGGCGAGATGTGTGTCCAAACCACGCGGCGGTCGCGCTTGTCCCGCTGCTGGCGAACCAGCTTGGCGGCTTTCAGGCGTCCCAGGAGCCGGGTGATATCGGGTTCGGCCGTGATCATGCGCGAGCCGATGGCGGAGCAGGTGAGGCCTTGAGGATGGGCGCCGCGCAGGATGCGCAGCACGTTGTATTGAGTGTTGGTGATGCCCCAGGAGCGGGTGGCGCGTTGGAAGGTACGGTGCAGGCAGTCAGCGGTGCGCATGAGGTTGAGCAGCGCTTCCTCTTCCAGGCTGGAAAACGGCTTTTGCTGCGCGATCTCTTGCTTCAAATCTGGCACGAATAGCTCCACGGAGTTCGATGCGAAGGAAGGGAGCCCCTTCCTTCGCTTCGGTTGTCTACTGCTTGACGACTTCGATATCGATGGTCAGCTTGATCTCATCGCCGACGACGCCACTGGGCACGTTGGGCCCCACGCCGAAGTCCTTACGATTAATGGTAGCTGTGGCGGAGTAGCCGGCGTGCGGCTTGTGATCCATGCCCGGCATGGGAGTGCTGGGACCTTCGACATCCAGTTCCACGGGGCGGGTGACGCCATGCAGGGTGAAGTTACCGGCCACCTTGAGATGTCCAGGTGTTCCGGAGACGCCGGTGCTGGCAAAGGTGGCGGTGGGGAACTTGGCGGCATCGAAGAAGCCAGGCCCCTTCACGTCGTTGTCGCGGCCGGAGTTGCCGGTATCGAGGGAGTTGACGTCCAGGGTGACGGAGACGGAGGACTTGGAGATGTTGGCCTCGTTCAGGAGGACGTTGCCCTGAATGCCGCCAAAGCGGCCATGGACGTTGGAGACGCTCATGTGGCGGACCACGAAGTCCACCTCACTGTGCGCCGGATCAATGGCCCAGGTGGAGGTTTGCGCGATGGCCAGGGGAGCCGCAAGGGTGGCGATGCCGAGTGCAAGAGCAAGAGACTTCATGAGTCAATCCTTTCGATGGAGCGTCAGTCAGGATTCCAGTGGATGCCCGTGCGACGGGGCCCGGAGCCGGCCACCCGGGGAACTGGGGTAAGCTGGTGGCACACCTGATTCATACAACATGATGCCCCAGGGGAACTATTTGTTGCAACAAATAGTTTGCCGGCGTGTTTTGGCAGGTGGCTGAGCCTCATGATCCCAGGAACTTGTGGGAGTCAGGCAGGGCATGGGATAAGAGGAGACAGGGCATCGGCAGGCCAGCGGCGGCAGCTGCTGTGACGAATGCGGTTCAGGTGCCGATAAGACAGATAGTCAGGTTTTCGGGGTTGCGAGGGAGTTTTTGGCGAGATGACCTTTGGCACCAACGGGGCATTGCGCGCCAACTCATGGTACGGCTAACATTGGGCATCTTTCATGGGATGAGCTGCCGTTGGAAACGATGGCAGAGGTGTGCGGGTAGCGCTGCAGAGGGGTGTATGCCCGGTGTGCCAAGGACTGCTGGAGAGGGGCATTGGTTTTGAAATCTCTGCGCGTGGATAAGGGCTCGAGCGCCTCCATCTTCGATTCATTGCCGGGGGGCGACCGCGAAGTACTGGACGAGACATCGTTTCGTCGCATGATTGCCATTGAGCGCAAGCGCAGCGAGCGATCCAAGGAGCCCTTTCTGCTGATGCTGGTGAACTCGGGCAGCGATTCGCAGTCGAAGACCGGCCGCGAGGTTCTGGAGAAGCTGCTGGAAGTGCTGCTGCGTTCCAGCCGCGAGACCGATGTGGTGGGCTGGTACAAGCAGGATGGAACGGTGGGCGTGATGTTCACCGGGCTTTTGCTGACCGACAAAAACCTGATCCTGAGCACGATTCTGCAGCGGGTCAGTTCGATGCTGCAGGGGGAGCTGACCTTCGAGCAGTTCAGCCAGGTGAGCTTATCGTTTCACTTCTTTCCCGACGACTGGGACCATTCCAATCCATCCGATCCGAGCAACAGCGCGCTCTATCCGGACCTGCGTCATCCGGGCAGGCGCAAGCGCGGTCTGCTGCTGGTGAAGCGCAGCATCGATCTGTGCGGCAGTGCCGCCGCCCTGCTCCTGATGGCGCCGCTGTTTGTGACGATTGCTGCGGCGATCAAGCTGACGTCCAAGGGGCCGGTGCTGTTCAAGCAGCAGCGCGTGGGGCAGTACGGACGGTTGTTTACGGTCTACAAATTCCGCTCCATGGTGGTCAACAACGATGAGAAGCAGCATCGTGAGTACGTCACGCGGCTCATTGCGGACACGGCCGAGTTGCGAATGGACGGAAAGGGCAGCGGAGTCTACAAGCTGACCAACGACCGCCGTATCACTGCGGTGGGGACGTTTCTACGCCGCACCAGCCTGGACGAGTTGCCGCAGATCCTGAATGTGTTGAGGGGAGATATGTCGCTGGTGGGACCGCGGCCGGCGATCCCCTACGAACTGGCCGCCTACCAGACGTGGCATCGTCGCCGCATCCTGGAGGCCAAGCCGGGAATTACTGGGCTGTGGCAGGTGACGGGCCGGAGTCTGGTGAAGTTCGATGACATGGTCCGGCTGGATCTGCGCTATGCGAACTCCTGGTCGTTGTGGCTGGACTTTCTCATCCTGCTGCGTACCCCGCTGGTGGTGTTCAAGGGCGTGGGGGCGTACTAGGGCCTGCTAACCCTATTGAATCCGGGCAGTAACTGCGAGCGCAAACTACCGACATGTCAGTAAGTGCAGAGGAGCGCCCATTCGAGTCACAGACTTGTTAGTATTTCCTCTATCGCAAGAAATTCAATTGCCCTTGCACCGCGCGGAATAGGTGGCACTCTTCTGCATATCTTCTCTCCATGGGAGCTAACGCCTCGCCTGATTTCCGCCGATAGGCCAAGGTGCTTGCGGCTTGCGCTGTTCAATCAGCGTTGCGCAGGCGGGCCTGGGTTCGCGGTGGCAAGAAAGCGCGGTGAGAGATCGTGAACTTTGGTGTGATCGGCTATGGCTACTGGGGGCCGAACGTGGTGAGGAACCTCACCGCGCTCGAAGATTCACATGTAGTGGCGATAGCTGATGTGGACGCTGGAGCCCGGCTGCGCGCGCAGAAGGCCTGCCCCGGGGTGCAGATCACGGCCGATTGCAATGAGGTGCTGACGGCATCGGATATCGATGCAGTGGCGATCGTATCTCCGGTTTGGACCCACTATGAGCTTGCCCGCACAGCGCTGCTGAATGGCAAGCATGTGTTTGTGGAGAAGCCGTTCACGCAGACGGTGAAGCAGGCCGAGGAACTGATCGAGTTAGCGGAGCGGCGCAATCTCACCATCATGGTGGACCACACCTTCCTGTTCACCGGAGCAGTGCGCAAGATTCATCAGCTGATTGATGATGGAGCGCTGGGCAAGCTTTACTACTACGATTCGACGCGCGTGAACCTGGGTCTGTTTCAGCATGATGTAAACGTGTTGTGGGACCTGGCTCCGCACGATCTGGCCATCATGGATCA
>CBJOJD010000202.1:0-9660 GCA_966443485.1 uncultured bacterium
GCTGGCCCACGGAGTGGCAGCAGGGTACTGCGGCCCGGCCCCGATGAACTGGCGCTTGGGAAGCAGCGTTGCGGTGTCATTCAAAAAGCGCATCAGCTTGGGCTGACGATCGCTGGCGTGCGTGCCCAGGTAACTGAGATCGCAGCGGTACTGCTCGGACGCAGGCAGGGGCTTGTACATTTCAGGATCTACTGAGCAGTAGAATGGGACCGCCCACGGCGATCCGAAGCGCTGCTCGATCTCGCGCAGCAGCGGCCCGCCAGTAAAGCTCATGTAGGCCGCGTAGTGCGGAACCAGTTGAGGATCGAGATACTCGGTTCGCCCCTCTGACTGCAGATGAGAGATGGTGATCGGCGTATCGATGTCGTAGAAGAGAATGGTTTCGACACCGGCCTCGAGCAGATCGCGGGTGACCGCAATCGCGTCAGAAACATAGGAGCCAATCACCACCGCGTCGGCCGACTTCGCCAAGTGCGTGAGGGCGCGGCGCTCCTGCTGCCAATCGGAGTAGAGATGCACGCGACAGAAGGGCGGCTGCGGCATGTCGCGGTTGTTGCGGTACCACTCCACATCCCGCTCCACAAAATCGAGCGAGTGTCCGCGCGCCGCCAGAGCCTTGAGCAAGGAGCGGTAGGTCGTAGCGTGACCATTGCCCCAGGAAGATGTAATCGTCAGACCAAAGAAGACGAATCTCATGCCTTGCTCGCCGCCTCCTGCTCAATGCTGTCGCGCGATGCAATGCACTGCAGGAAGGCCTGCTCTGCCTGCTGCGCGCGTTGCGCATAGGTGTGGTCACGCAGAGCGCGGGCGCGAAGAGCCTGCCCAATCTGTGCACGTTGCGAGTTATCGAGGTTGCGCAGAGCATTCACGACATCCTGGGCACTGCGCACGACGAGGATTTCTTTCCCCGGCTCGAAGCACTCTTCGATTCCCGGCCAATCATCGCAAAGCAGGCAAGCGCCGGCGCCGGCGACCTCAAAGACGCGCGTGGGAGGAGAGAATCCCGCCGCAGCCATCGACTCGCGATTGATGTTCATGACCATGCCGACGGAACAGTTGATGCGATTGTGATCGGCGGTGGGCACATGGCCGATCCAATGCACGTTCGAGGGAAGCCGCTTGTCTCCCCATCCCTCGCCGCCGAAGAGAAAGGTCTTTTCCGGTGCAAGCTCGGCCGCATGGAGGAATAGTTCTTCGACGCGGCGTTCACGATCAGGAAGCCGGTTGCCAAGAAACACTACATCGTACGCCAGTGCCGGATCCGGTGGCACGGGATGGTGCGTGCTTGGATCGAGGCCGTTGTAGATGGCGAAGTAGCGGCGCGCGCCAAACTCGAGATAGCCGTCCCGGCTGGAAGGGCCGCCACCGTAGCTGAAGATGGCGTCGAATTGCGGGATATCGTGACGGAAAGCATCGTCAGGATTGGCGCGAAGACGAGCCAGAGTCGCTGGAGAATCCACATCCCAGAAGAAGCTGGGCGTGTGCTCGGAGAGTTCCGCAACCAGCTGCTCGAGCAGTTCGTCGTCCACGCCGATGCCGCTGTGCTTGATGACGAGATCGGCCTCGCGAGCCAGATCGATCATTTTGAAGACGTCAAGGCCGGGCCGGTAGACGAGCGACTGAACGTAGGAAAAGTCGCCGGCATCGCGATGCTTCTGCCGGTCATAGGCATCAGGCTCGGCAAAGGTGATGGTGTGACCGCGCTCGGCCAGATGCTTGTAGATTCCGCGATAGTAGGTAGCGGCCCCGTTCCAATAAGACGAGACGATGCTGGAGCCGAAGGCGAAGATCTTCATTGCAGGACTTCCTCGCAGATGATCGAAGTGAGTTCCTCCGCGCGATGGCGGCAGGTATGGCGCGCCAAAATGGTCTCCAGACCGCGGAGTGCCTGGTCTTGAGCGCGCTTGGGGTGAGACAAAAGTTGATCGATGTGCTGCTGCATCTCTACCCCGTTGGTCGCGAAGAGGAGATCTTCCGGACGAAAGAGATGCTCCGTATCCTTCCACGGAGCCGAGATGAGAGGAATGCCGCAAGCCATCGCCTCAAAGACGCGAATGGTGGGAATGCCGGTCATGGCGCGGGTATATTGCTGGCGAGGCACGTGCACGGTGAGACGCGACGCGGCGTATTCACAGGGCGCTTGCAGATTCGGCAGATAGCCACCGTAACGCACGCCCGCTCTTTCCAGCGCTTCGAGCGCCTCCTGGGGATAGCGCACGCCGTAGATGGTGAACTGACGCTCAGGTAGATGCGCCGCAGGGTTGAGCAGGAACTCGTAGATTTCCTGCGAGCGCTCTTCGTCTCCCCAATTGCCCACCCACACCACGTCCTGCTTCTTCTCCTTGCTTTGCCGCGGGTTGAAGATGGTAGTGTCTGCGGCCTCGTGGAGCGTCCACGTACGCGTAATCCCGAATTGCTCGCGATAGATGCTGCGCAGCGCATCGCCAAAGGCGAGCACGCCATCGAACTGATCGGTACCGAAGAGGCGAATCTGCTGCGGCGACGAGGAGGCGCGATGATGAGTATCGTGGAACAGCAGCTTGAATCCCAGTGAAGCACGCAGGTCCAGCAGGAGGTGCGCAAGCCCTGGCGGATTCCATTCGTGCAGGATCACGACGTCTACGCCGGCCAGCTCCTTCGACCAGGAGTCGACGTTGCCGCTGGGAGCGTCGTAGGTACGGATCTGCAAGTCGGGATACATGGCGGCAAAATTCTCAAGCGAACGCTCGCCAGCGGGCTCCGAACGCAGGTTGTTGATGGACCACTCTTCAGCAGGCTCAAACATCAGAACTTCATGGCCCAGCGTCCCGAGGGCACGCAGCAGCCCTCGCAGGAAATGGGCGTTGCCGTTGTTCCAGTCGGAACGCAGCGAGTGGGCGAGATAGGCAATGCGCAACTCAGTCTGCATGCTGCACCTTGAGCGCGTTCTCTGCGATGCGCGTAAAGAGATCTATGTATTGGGTTGTCATCTGTTCTTGGGTGAAGTGTCGCGCTCGCGCCGATGCCTTGGCTTGCAGGCCGGAGAGGAGGTTCGGTGACTGCGAGATCTGGCGCAGCAATGCTGTAAGCTGGCCGGCATCTTCAAAGTAGACGGCCGCATCTTGCCACACCTCGCGCAGCGAGGCTATGTCTCGCGCCAGCACGGCGCAGCCACACAAGGCGGCTTCCAAAGGGGCCAGGCCGAAGGGCTCGTAGCGGGATGTGCAGATGTAGATGGCGCTGCTCTCGAAGAGGCGCATGATCTGCTGCTGAGAGAGTGCTCCCAGCAACTTTGCCTTGCCCACACTCGCGAGTTGCTCTCGGGTCTCTCCGGCGACGAAGAGTGGTATGGGGCTGTCAACCTGCTCAATGATACGGACATCTTTTGCTTCGTCCCAAAGCCGACCCGCGGTGACGGCCTGCATGGTACGCGGCTCGCGCGCTGAGGCATCCATAGATCGGCCGTTGGGAATGACGAATTGATGGGCGGGCAGGTCGAATCCCTCCCCCAGTGCCTGCAGCATCCATTGAGTTGGAGCGACCACCGCATCCGCGGATTCAAGCCCAGCCTGGACCATCTGCGTGTAGCGGTCGAGCCAGGGAGTGGCGGGAAGGGGCTCATTGCGGCAGGCGCGAACCCAGCTCAAGACGTCGCTGTGAGCGGTGACGATGCGCGGAACAGATACAGCCACAGCTCCATAGCAAAACTGGTTCGTGTGCAGGATGTCGGGGCTGAATCGCGCAGCTTCTCTCTGCAGAAGCTCGGCGCCTGCGGAAAACGCACTCTCGTTGTGGTCCATCCACTCGAGCGGGATGCTGGTAGGGACAAAGCGAAATGCGGAGCCAAAGCGCTGCTGCAATCCATCGCAGGCTCGCTGCTGCGACTCCGACGGGAGGCGCCCGAAGCTCATCAAGAGAACTGACCACCCCCATTGCAGCAGCCCCGTGGCCAGCTCTTGCGTGAACGTCCACACGCCGCCCACGGTGTCTGTGGTCATCAGGACACGCATTCGAGCTCCGCGAGCGGCCGTGGTCTCTGATCCTGAATGTCGCTATAACCCTTGTCGGCGAACAGATCCAGGTAGTACGCGTGAGCGCGCTCCCAAGCCATCTCATCCGGTTGCGCTCCGAAGGTCTGCACATAGAGCGGGCTTCCGGGGAAGGGATACATGGGCACGGGCTCGCTTACCCACACTCCATGGGCCTTGAGGTTCGACTGGAATCGCGCGACCTCGACGGGCTCATCATGGATGGTCTTGATGAGGTTCGCTTGCACCCACGGAATGTGTTTGCGCGCCTGGATCAGAAGCGACTCGATGCGTTGCGTGGTGAAGCGGCAGTTCTTGTTGAGTTCGTCTCGTCCCTCTTCTGTGATGGACTCGATGCCGCATTCGAAGGAGACGCAGCGGGCACGGCCGAGAGCGGCGATGGAGTCTTCATCCCACAGGTCGATGCGCGATTGAAACCCGATGGAGACGGGGCGCTTGGCGATCTCCTCCAGCAGAATGCGCACCTGTTTGCCAACGCCGAAGATCTCGTCGATAAAGTAGATGTAGTCCACGCCGCGAGCAATCAGCTGATCCATCTCCTGGAGCACTGACTCGAGCTTGCGCTCGCGGAATTTGTTGCGGAAGAGCGTCTTGTTGCAGAAGGTGCAGGAGTAGGGGCAGCCGCGAGCAAACTCCATCTCCGCTCCGCGCTTGAGGTGGTCGGCTCCGTTCCCCCGGAAGATGTGGTGCAGATGGTGATGCTGCTCCACGGGGTAGTCGGAATAATCGAGCGCTTCGAGGGCTTGCATGTTAGTGACGCCCAGACCTTCATTCATGTGAAAGTGGCCGGTAGCGTCTTGCCAGCAGCAGCCATCCACCAGTTCCCACGGAACGTTGGCGAGTTGCGGCAGGGTCTGGTCTGGTTCGCCGCGCAGCACGACGTCCGCATGCGTCTTGTGCATCGTGGCACGTGGCGTAGCGGAGCCATGAGGACCGATGACGACAACCTTGGAGGATCCTCTGAGCGTTGCGATCCAGTTGGCAGGGACGCGCAGTTCGGGCTGCGGGCAGCGCCAAAAGAGATACGAGGGCGCGGTGGGCACTACGAGGAAATCCGGAGCAAAGGTTGCGATCTGCGGCAACACCTGTTCCGGCGTGAGGCTCTCCATGTGTGCATCCACCAGGAGCGTCTCATGGCCGGCCTGGCGCAGGAAGGATCGCGCCGAAAGCAGTTCCAGTGGAAAGTGCGGCTCAGGGCAACCGAAGTAAGTCGACCCAGGGAATGACCATTGCGGATTAACGAGGGCGTATTTCATGCTACCTCTTCCTCCAACGCAGGAGTCATCTCGGCATGTACCTTGGCGTGATTCTCGTTCCAGAATTCAAGGATGGAGTTCAGCGTATCGGACAGACTGCGGCGTGGACGCCAGCCGGTGAACTGCGTGAGTTTCGCCGTATCGGCGATATACAGCGGCTGATCGCCGGGGCGAACCTGACGGTAATTCAAGTTCAGGCGATGCCCGGTCATGCCGGAGATATGATTGAGCATCTCGATGACGGAAGCGGCGCGTTCGAGGCCACCGCCGAGATTGAAGATGTGGCCACGGGTTTGCTCGCGCTGACCGCGCACGGCTTGCATGGCATCCACGAGATCGTAGACGTGCAGGATGTCGCGGACCTGATAGCCATCGCCATAGATGGTGATGGGGCGCCCTTCCAGCACGGAGTAGAGGAAGTGCGCCACCCAGCCCTGGTCTTCGTTGCCCAGTTGACGAAGGCCTGCGATGCAGGACATGCGGAAGACGACGCTGTGCAGTCCGTAGATGCGCGCGTAGTCGCGGACGTACTGATCGGCGCAGCCCTTGGAGCAACCATAAGGAGAGTGAAAGTCGAGCGACTGCTCTTCAGAGACGCCGCAGAAGTTGGGATCGCTGGCCCGGTAATGGGTGCCGTCCAACTGCAGAGTGAGGTTCTCTAGTGATCCGTAGACTTTGTTGGTCGACGTGTAGAGGAAGAATGGATTCTCGCCGGAACGCCGCGCAGCTTCCAACACGTTGAGCGTTCCGTGGGCGTTTACCTCAAAGTCATTGACCGGCTCGTCCAGCGAGGTGGTAACCGCCACCTGCGCAGCGAGATGGTAGATCTCATTGACCCCGCGCGCGGCTTGCTCCACCGCGCGAGCATCGCGCACGTCGCCGCGAATGAACTGTAGACGGCTGCTGCCGGGAAGCGAACGCAGCCACTCCAGGTTGTACATCACGCCGCGGCGCGAAAGGTTGTCAAAGATGCGTACATGAACATCGGGATTGGAGAGCAGGACACAAGCCAGATTAGACCCAATGAATCCCGCGCCTCCCGTGATCAAGACCCTTCGCACTTCTCTCCGTTGCATGATCCCTCTTCTTCCGCTTTGAGTTCGAAAGCAAAAATCTGCTTCAGTCATTAAGCAGTTAGTCCGTATGCGCTGAGTTCTTTCAGCATTGTCTCGGCGCGGTCGTCGGCTTGCTGGCCGCGCAACCAGCTTGCTAGTTCCTTGAAGCCTTCCTGGTGCGTGACCTCGGGCTCATAGCCCAAGAGCTTGCGGGCCTTCGATATGTCCGCATAGCAATGGCGCACGTCTCCGGCCCTGTACTTGTTGGAGATCACCGGGGCATCTTCCATTTCCAGCGCCTTGGCCAGAAGGCTCGCCACCTGGCGTATGGTCACCGGCTGTCCGGAGCCGATATTGATGATCTCGCCATCGGAGGCATGGTTTTCCATCGCCAGCATGTTGGCGCGCACGATGTCCTTCACGTGCACGAAGTCGCGCATCTGCTCGCCATCCTCAAAGATGTGGGGCCGCGTGCCGTTCAGCATGCGCGAAGCGAAGACTGCCGCAACTCCGGTGTAGGGATTGGAGAGCGCCTGGCGAGTTCCATAGATATTGAAGAAGCGCAGCGCCGCCACCGGCAGTCCGTAGGTGCGGCCGTAGATCAGGCATAGCTCTTCCTGGTCGCGCTTGGAGAGCGCATAAACCGAGTTGAGCTGCGACGGCTTGGACTCGTCGGTGGGCAGCGGGCGCAGGACTCCCTGGCACTCGCTGCAGTGCAGATCCCATTGGCCGGACTTCAATTGCGCCACAGTACGCAGCGGGGGAGCGGCGGAACGCCCGCACTTTGAGCAGACGTAGCGGCCTTCTCCGTAGATGGACATAGAGGAGGCGACCACGATCTTTTGGACTGCGGCTTTGGAATCGAGTATGGCCTGGAGCAGCTCCGAGGTGCCGAGGGTGTTGACGCTCATGTAGCGGCTGATCTCATACATCGACTGGCCTACGCCCACCGTGGCAGCGAAGTGGAAGATGACGTCCACACCGGCTAGAACCTCTTTCAGCCGGTTAGGATCGCGCACATCGCCTTTAATGAGCTCCACGCTTTTCGACAGGTAATCCGGAGGACCGGCGGGATGCACCTGCGGGGTCAAGTCATCGAGGATGCGAACGCTGTGACCGGCGGCAAGCAAGCCGTCCGCCAAATGGGAGCCCACAAAGCCTGCTCCGCCCGTGATCAAAATTTGTTTGCTCATGGTGTCGAGACTTCCTTCGTTTCAGTGGAGCAAGATGTGAATGCTTTCCGCGGGGCATACCGTTCCACTGCCCATGCGGCAAAGTCGGCGAACAGCTGGTTGTCTTGGGGAGGCGAAGTGTGATGCGCTTCGAGGCCCAAATGGGCCGGCGTGAAGCACAAGGTGAGAGAGACGTCGAAGTCTTCCAGCGCCTCCATCATGCGATCGAACCATGCCACCGCGTTGGGACGATAGGAGTCTGCCCAGCTCAATCCAGTACGCAGATAGCGGACTCCGAGGTCTTTCATGATGCGCACTGCATCGTCGAGGCGAGGATCTTCAAAATGAAACCACTGGCAGAAGCCGACGGAGCCGTCGCTGGGGAAATGATCAAAGGCTTGCTTGGGCGATCCGTTGCTGTCGACCAGACCCATGTAGTAATGGCGATAGTAGGACGAGCCTTCCGCTTCTTTGTGCCGCGTCTCGGCGGGCCAGGTGGGCGGCAGATCCATCAGGGAGTACCAGTGAATGCGCTGCGTGACGGGACGGAGCAGATCGAGGGTACGGCGCAGGCCAAAGGTTTGTACCTCCTCTGCGCCAAAAGAGGAAGCGCCAACCTCCAGCACCCAGACGGGCTTGCCCGCCACCTGGTACGCCTCCCCCACGCGCTCCGGCCACTCCTCAAGTTTCCAATGATTCCAATCCAGAGGAAACCCGTGGACGCCAACGACATCTACTGATTCGATCGCACCGTGGGAAGCCATGGTCCGTAGGAAATCGCTGTCGCACGACGACACTCCACCCAGCACGATCGGCAATTCAGGATTGACTGTACGGATGGAACTTGCAGCCCGCTTCACCAGATCCGCGAAGCGATTCCATCCTGGATCGAGGTGGAAGTTCCAGTGCGAGAGATTGTTCGGCTCGTTCCAAAGCACGACCGCTTCGACCACGCAAGCTCCTCTTCGAGTGACTTACCCTTCTGGGGCGTAAGAGGTACAAAGAACCTTGCGGGTTGCTTCAGTTCGTGGGCGGGATTCTATTGTCTAGCAGCGAACAAAGCACGCCGCCAATGCGGTTCACTACTGTCAAATAGTGAACATTACGGCTGCTCTGCGAGACATGAATGTGAGAGAGCGCTGGCTTGTTTTCTGATAGAAAGCCGCTCAATTCAGGCGAGCGAGTTCTTCACTGTTGGGCTGAGCAGAACGTGAGGCTACATAGACAGAGAGCACGGTGATGTCATCGGTCTGTCCGAAGCGCTTCGCGGTTTGTGCAATGTAGCGGGCGGGCTCGTTACTTACCTGGCGGGTGCGGTCGAAGCCGAAGAGCTCGCCCTCGGAGTTGGTAGCTTCCACCACGCCATCGGAGAGGAAGACCAGCCGGTCGCCGTATTTGAGTCGGAAGGTACTCTGCTCGTACGTGATGTCGGCGATCACCCCCAAGGGCAGGCCGGGGAGTAGCTCCAGCTCCCGGCCATCGCGATAGGGACCGAGGTGTCCAGCGTTGGCCACGATCAATGTGCCGTCCGGAAAGATCCGTGCGCAGAGGCAGGTGGCGAAGCAGGGGGCGGCATCGAGCTCCGGCACGGCGCCCGGGGTGGATACCGCGCCCAGCAGAACCCGATTGAGATGCATCAGCACCGTAGCGGGGTCGTAGGAGAGCTCGTTGCGCAACGCGCCCACCAGGGTACTGGAGTTCATGGCCGCCTGCAGCCCCTTGCCGCTCACATCGCCCACGACGATCAGCAATGAATCATCTTTCAGGGGAAGCACCTGGAAGAAATCGCCTCCCACGCCGTCCACGGGAAGGTAGGCGCTCTCCAGCATGAAGTTGTGATTTGAGGGCAGTTGGGTGGGAATCAGCAGGGCCTGGACGCTGCGCGCCGCTGCCACCTCCGCCTTGGAACGCTGCTCGTCCTGGCTGACGCGGATGAAGCGATAGAGGATCACGGCGAGCAGGCTGGCGAGAAAGACAATGTAGGCCAGCGCGCCGGTCCCAAAGGCAATGGGGCCGAAGTGAAACCGCAGGGAGTCGAACTGTTCGGGAAGCAGATGGAGGGTAGCCGCATATCCCAGAACGCTGTCCGTGGAGTCGGCGGTAGCGGCTAGGACCGCGGGTAACAACATGACTCCGGCGTCGGTGCGCC
>CBJOJD010000203.1:0-9628 GCA_966443485.1 uncultured bacterium
GATTGCCCAATGGATGGAACGACTTAAGAAAACTTTACACAAGGGGGCCGGCAGCGACCGCGGAGAAAGTCAGGTCCTGAGCGGCGGATCCGGTCTGCTCCCTCCACTGCTCGAAAAGCCTGCCATAGCTGAGAGTCATATAGTCCCCGTGAGCGATGCCAAGTCTCTCGGCCGTGCGGTCGATCCACTCCGCTGGCCCCTCCAACTCAGCAAAATTCCCGATGGGCGTCTCGTCGACAACGCAATGCCCCTGACCGTCGCTCCACTCCGTACACCATTTCTCGTATCGAAAGGCGGGGACCAGCCCGAGCGAACGGAAGACCTCTGCAAGGGCGGCCCCATCCGACACCTGGGTCTCGGTTTCCACCCGATGCTTATGCCGATCCTCTCCAGGACGATCGTCAGGCAGCCGCTTGTGGGTCAGGGTGCACCGGCCAGCATACTCACGTATCCGCAGAATCTCGGTACGAGAGCGCATCTGCCGATCGGGCGTGTCGTACAGGACGTTGCTCTCGAAGGCTCGCGGCGTGTCCAGATGAAAACCTGCTCCACGCAAACGATCAGTGAGAGCGTCTAGGTCGGCCACACGAAATTTGATCTCGGTTTCCACGGCTGCCATCACACCCAGAGTATACGGGAGGTGACGTGGTTGCCTGCAGGACGCGATGATAAGAGAGTGAAGACCTTACGCCTGAACGTCGACCCGAACGACTTGAACAATCCCAGTGCACGCGCAACGATTCTCCGCGCGGCGCAGATCCTGCGTTCTGGCGGTCTGGTCGCCATGCCAACTGAGACGGTCTATGGGCTGGGGGCCAATGCGCTCGATCCCGCTGCCGTGGCAAGAATCTTCGACGCGAAGCAGCGACCCGCCTGGGATCCAGTGATCGTTCACCTCGCGGGACCGGTCGAAGAGAACGAGATGTTGCGCACGGTGGCCGCGGAGCTGCCCGAAGCGGCAAAGATCTTGATCCGGCAGTTCTGGCCCGGCCCCCTCACATTGCTGCTACCCCGCTCGGCCGCCGTGCCCGAGATCGTGACGGCGGGCAGGCCGCTGGTAGGTGTGCGCATGCCAGCTCACCCGGTGGCCTTCGAGCTGATTCGCGAGGCTGGAGTGCCGGTGGCGGCTCCGAGCGCAAATACCTTCAGCAGGACCAGTCCTACCAGCGCGAGCCACGTGCTGGAAGATCTCGATGGGCGCATCGATGCGGTTCTGGATGCCGGCCCGGCGCTGCACGGGGTTGAGTCCACTGTCCTGGACCCCTGCCAGAGTCCAATGGTGATCTACCGTCCGGGAGCAATCACGCTGGAACAGATTCAGCAGGTCGCCGGAGCAGTGAAGTTCTACGAGGACGAGGGTCAGCTTCGGGCAACGCCTCGGGAGGCACTTCCCTCTCCCGGTGTCGGTCTGCGACATTACGCTCCGAAAGCCCGGCTCATTCTCCTGGAAGGAGAACCGCAGGAAGAGATCTGCCGTGCTGCAGGCCGGTTCGCCGGTCAGCGGGTAGGAGTCCTACTCCCCCGCGGCATGACGGCGCCGGAAGGCACCCTTGTTTATGACTGGGGCCGGTGGGAACACCCAGAGGAGCTGGCACACCGTCTCTACGCAGGACTGAGAAAGCTGGATGCGGAGGGTTGCAGTGTGATTCTCTGTCCTCTTCCGGTTGCGGAGGGCATAGGGGCGGCGCTACACGACCGCTTGCGCAAAGCTGCCTGGAAGACCGAAGGCGAATAGGACTGGCAGTTTAGCCGCGAACCGCGACCCCAGAAAAGGACAAAACCGCGAGTCCTCGCACCGGCTGCCCGAAGAACCGGGCCGGGGCGAACACGCTGGAGAGCAACAGGTTCTCGACCTGTTCGCGGGTGGTGGAATCGTTGGGTCCAGAGACAATGCGGAAGTCGTAGACCTGTCCCGTGTCGTTGATGTAAGCCTCAACCACCACAGGCGCCGAGATCTGAGCCATGTCGTTATCACCGGATCCAGTGATGGAGTAGAGTAGGCGGGGCGCAGTGGCCATGCCTAATGGCTCGTCGCCGGCTTGGGCTTTTTCCGGAGTGGTCACAATGCCGACCAGGACAACCACAGTTCCCAGCAGAAGCACGGCACTGGCAAACCCCGCAGCGGCCTGCAGGAGGAAGGGTCCCACGGTATTTCGCCATGCCAGGCTCAGGTTGTGAAAAGGACTCTGCCGCCGCCGAGCCTTTTCCTGACTGACCGCTACGCGAATGCGCAGCAACAGATCCTTGGGCTCCTCGACTGACCCCAGAGCGGCTAAGCAGGCCTGCGTCTGGCGCAAGCCGGTCCACTCCGCGGCGCACGCGCGGCACCCCTCAAGGTGCGAAGCGATACGCTGCATCTCCATCCCGGTCAACCGGCCATCGAGATACTCGGAAAAACGCGCTTGCATGGCACTGCAGTTGCTCATCGCGCCTCCTCTCCGGCAGGCAGGTCGAATCCCGCACGCAGAGAGGGCTGAGGATCGCGGGACGGACCGGTTAAGATGCCCTTCAGACAAGCACGTCCTCGCACCAGTCGCGACTTCACGGTTCCCAGATTAACCCCTTGCATTTCTGCCACTTCCTCGTAGACGAAACCTTCAATGTCACGCAGAATCAGGGTCGTGCGATAGGGTTCGGGTACCTGGGCGAGAGCAGCCTCCACTCGAGCCCGAGTCTCCGCGTGAACCGCCAGGTCAAACGGCGATTCAGCTGGGTCGACCAGCAGCTCTTTGAGCCGGATGGGGTTGCTACAGTCGGTCTCCGCAATCTCCTGCTCGATTCCGACCTCTTGCTGCTTGTGGCGGGCCCACCAGCGGCGTTGGTTCGAGGCTTCGCGCAGGGCAATGCGGTAGATCCAGGTTCGCAGTGAAGACTCGCCGTGAAAGCTGTGCACCCCGCGGAACACCTTCACGAAGACTTCCTGGGTGAGATCGGCTGCATCGGCGCGGTTTTGCACCGTGCGGGCGAGCAAGGAATAAATTGGCTGATGATAGCGCGCTAAAAGCCACGCGAACGCTTCCTCCGACCCGGCCCGGAGTTCGGCAATGAGGGCCGCTTCCTCGGATTGGAGCGTCAAAGCGCTGGCAAGATTACCCATGGTGAGATCCGCCTGCAATCCAGTGTCCTCCCACCTTAACGCACGGAGCATAAGTTTGGCATCTGCCGGCGTTAAACCATTCCGATTCCATCTAGTCCCGGGTAGGCCCAGAAACCATTCAGCTCGGAGGGAGGCGAACCAAAATTCGCTTCCCTATCTTCTTAGACACCGGAACGGTGGGGTAGTGTTCCCGGTCACGTCTCATTGGACGCACCCTGAGCGGGAATGGAAGGACTCACAGCGTCGCGAACCTGCCTGGAAGCGGGACCGGATTGTTGTCCACGGAAACCCGGAACTCCGCGCTGGGCGCAGCGAGTTTGACTAGACAGTTGAAACGGCAAGGCTTCAGAACGGGAATCCACCGTTCCACAGACCTGAGCTCGATTGACGAAATCCCTCCGACAGGCGAGAATAAGAAAGTCGTACCTCACGTGTGGGCCTGTGGCGCAGCTGGGAGCGCGCTTCCATGGCATGGAAGAGGTCATCGGTTCGATCCCGATCAGGTCCACCAATTAAATCAGCCATTTAGAAGCACCTCCCTTCCGCGACTTTGTCGCATTCTTGTCGCAAATTCCAAAACCAAACCTTGGACTGGACGCGTGGCACCTTGACTTGCCCTGCTCCGCGACCGTGTTACTTGCACAAGCCAACACGAAGGTAGATCTGGCAGGCATTGGGCACTATACACCGTATAGCTGTCGGTGCTATACGGTGTATAGATGGAAAGCGAAACCGGTACACGCGAGAGAATCTACGAGTGCGCTCTCGGCATCCTTGAAGCGGAAGGGCCGCAAGCGGTGACCATGCGTCGTATTGCCAACGAGGTTGGTATCACGGCAATGGCCATCTATTATCACTTTCCGAACCGCGAGGCACTGCTCAGCGCGATCGTCGATTCCGAGTTCGAACAGTTAGTAGACTTCTTTGCTCGATCGGGCAAGAACGGAACCTTTGAGAACAAGATCGTTCACAGCCTGGATGGCTATATTAGCTACGCTCTAACTCACCCCCGCATCTTTGACTACGTCTTCTCCAATGCTCGTCCTGGCGCCCGCCGATTCCCTGAAGATTTTCGTGCGCGGCTCTCGCCTACTCTCAATCCGATCGCAGACATGGTTGTAGAGGGGATCAAGCTCGGACGGCTAAAGCGTGATGATCCATGGGAGCTTGCCATGGAACTGTGGGCCCACGTTCACGGTTATCTCATGCTCTACCGAGCGGGACGTTTCAACCTGCAGGAAGACGAATTCCGAAAACTAGTTCACCGTTCCCTTCGGAGGTTGGTCCATGGTCTGGTCCCGTAATCCGTGGTTTCGCGCATTTATCGTTCTCGTTGCCACAGCGCTCACAGCAGCCGGATACTTCCGCAGTTCCGGTTTGGAGCCCGTGTGGTGGCTTGTCTGGCTGGCTCCCGTCCCCATTTTGCTGGTTGCGCCGATCATACGCGGATGGCAGGCATTCGCGGCGGCCTGGATCGCAAGATCGCTCGCGATGTTGGTCTTCTGGCACTACTGGCAAGGCATCATGCTTCCGTTGTCGCTCTCAATAACGATAGTGGCCATCTTCGGAGCGTTCTTTGCGACGGCTGTCATGGTCTACAGAAGCTTCCTTTTAAGAGGCAATCGATGGATGGCAGTCCTCGCCTTCCCTATGACGGCGGTTGCGGAAGAATATCTGCTCAGCCTCTCCCAGGGCACATTCTGCAATATCGGCTATACACAACTCCAGAACCTGCCTGTGCTGCAGCTTGCCGCAATCGGCGGTCTGTGGGCAATCGGCTTCACGGTCACGCTTTTTGGTGCCGCGGTCGCGGTATTGTTTCACACCTCTGGACGTAGTCGCGTCCGGCTGGTAGTGGGCTTCGTATGTTATTACCTATGCGTATTTGTCTACGGGGAGCTGCGTCTGCACAGAACTCTAGATGCCTCACATTCCCTGGTGGTAGGGCTGGTGGAAACCCATGCAGGCCCTGATATGTTCCCGGGCGACGCGCAGTCAATGATGGACCTCATGCGGCGTTACGCCGGCCAGGCAAGCGCGTTAGCCGGCCGAGGCGCCAAGATTGTCGTGTTGCCGGAGATGACTGGGCTGGTGGTAGATCCGGGCTTGAGAATCAGCCAGTTGAGTAATCAGTTGCTCTCATCCGAAGCCGATGAAGTCTTTCGCGAGGCTGCGCACAACGCCCACATCCAAATCCTGCTCGGCGTCGAGCACGTTACGGGCCATGGAGCATTCAACGAGGGCCGGCTCTATTCCGCTTCCGGTACGATCGAAACGGTCTACCGCAAGCATCACCTGGTCCCGGTAATCGAAGGCAGAACTACAGCCGGCAATGACATCTCTGTCCTAGAGCAGCCGGAGGGCAAGATCGGCATTGAGATCTGTCGCGACATGGACTATCCCGAGCTAGCTCGCCGTTATGCACATCGCGATGTCGGACTCGTTCTCGCACCGGCGTGGGATCAAGGCGTGGATGCATTGTGGCACGGGCACATGTCACTCATGCGCGCGGTAGAAGATGGGTTCACGTTGGTGCGCGATGCTAAAGTAGGTTTTCTCACCGCAAGCGATGATCGCGGGCGCATTCTCGCCGAAGAGTCGACGGTCGGCAGTAACACTTTCAGCTCGATGATTGTCACCGTGCCGGTGCGCCACGATGCCACTCTCTATCAAGTTGGAGGCGACTGGTTTGCCTGGATTGATCTCGCGGGATTGATTGTTCTGGCGACAACCTTGGTTGCGAATCGACGGACGAGAGTTGGAGCACGCCCGTCGACCCTAGCGAATAGCGAGATGGAAAACGTGGCCATAAGCTGACAACTCCCTGATTCATGAATCCTCGTCTGAACAGTCTTAGCCGCGTTATCCGACCTCACCAATACGGTTGTTCCAGCGGCCTTGATCAATGCCCATCGGAGGTCAAATCGCATCATGCCTACGTCTCCAAAGCGCCCGAAAGGAATCAGGACTCTCGGCGTCATTCTTATCATCTTTGGACTGGGCGAGATTTGGGTCGGCGCTTTCGGCAATTATCTCGCCATTCTGTCCAGGAGTATGCCGCCATCTGCCGCAACTGCAATCGTTGGTTCGTTCTACTGTCTTGCCGGGCTCATTCTCCTGCTCACGCGTAGAACCTGGGGAACGATCTTTAGCCTTGTTCTGATCGGCTGCGAAGTCTTAGGCCGAATCTATCTCGTTGCCGTCGGCATAGCACCTGCGAACGGGCCGGATTTGGTTAAAATCGTCATCGGCGGAGCCATTGCAATAGTGTTTATGCTGTACATCATCTGGCGCTCTTTCCTAGCCAGCCTGACGATCACATCTGGTCGCCAGCCCGAGGATTGATCGATTGAGGTTCGTCTGAATCATCTTTGATCCATCCTCCTGGATTCGAATTGGTTGAGACGCTTGCGCATTCTTGGAGCTGGATTAGTTCTGTTGAGCTTCCCTGCCACCAGAGCACCGTTGTCAGAATTGTCGAGCAAACTCCGCGATCTGAAATATCGCTCTTCGCGTTTCGGGGGCGTCGAGTACGACTTGATAAACGTGGGGCAGCCCCTCTGCGACATCGAGTGTGATCTGGACGCCCGCCTTCGTTGCTGCCGATGCGAGCCGCTCCGAGTCACTAAGAAGGATTTCCGCACCACCCACTTGGATCAGCAAAGGCGGCAACCCGGACTGCGAGGCGAAGAGAGGCGACGCAATCGGATTGAGCGGATCCGCGCCGTCCAAGTACGTAGCGGCAACCTCACGAAGGTATTCCGGTGTAAAGCTTGGATCATCCTCAGCTCGTTCGGCCATGGAGGCGCCTGAGCAGCTTGCGTCGAGGAACGGCGAAATCAGGACGGCAGCAGCCGGAAGTTCCTCGCCGGCATCCCGCAACGCGTGTAGCAGGGCAAGAGCAAGTCCACCACCAGCCGAATCGCCGACAACAACTACTGCGGAGGGGGCAACTCCGCCCCCCGAGATGAGCCATCTCCAGGAATTCAATGTGTCTTCGAAGGCCCCTGGGAATGGGCATTCTGGCGCGAGCCGGTATTCAGGGAAGAAGACGCGTCGTGCAAGCGCTCGGCCCAAGTGCTCAGCAAGTGGACCGTGACTTCGCAGAGATCCACGGCTGTAACCGCCCCCATGCAAAAAAAACAGGACCTTTGACGACTCTTCAGTATCCGGTGAAATCAGCCAGTGGCTCTGAACGCCATTGGCATCGACCTGCTTGACCGCAACATCAGCGGACAAGGAGCGTACCTGCCGGCATGGCGCATAGTTCATGCGGGCTTCGTCCAATGGCATTGCTGGCCTGTTTGCGCGAGTGGCTTTCCGTTCACGAAGATATGCAATAACTGCTTTCATTTCGGGACTCAGCATGTTCACTCCAAAGTAGGGTGGCCCTCGAGTTTTCTGTGGACTTCGTAACACGCCAGCCTTTGAACGTTCGCCAACGCGCAGCCGAATGTGTACTCAACGACGCTGACTGCAGTGTAGGCTGGAAAGGAGGTTTGCTACTCCACTGATGCGCCACGGATTTCCAAAGGAAAATCAAACCCGCGTTGGCTCCGCATATCGATTCGGACGCTTCGAACTTCAGCCCGCGGAAAGGCGCCTCAGCCGGAACGGCCGCGCGATTCGGCTGCAACCGCGTGCTTTTGATGCTCTTCTCGTTTTGGTACGCCACGCGCAGCACCTGGTCAGCAAACAGGAGTTGATGGCGACGCTATGGCCCGCCACCCACGTGAGTGAAGCCAACCTGACGAACTTGATTGGTGATCTGCGTAAGACCATCGGCAGAAATGCCATCCGCACTGTCTCAAAGCACGGTTATCGTTTTGAATTGCCGGTTCTCGGCGAACCCGGTATCCGTCCGTCAGCATATGAAAGATATCTTCGCGCCAATGACTTGGTCGCACAGCGGTCCCTCGAGTTGATGTACACGGCCCGCGATCTCTATTGGACAGCTCTGGCGGAGGAACCACATTTTCCATCTGCATGGGCATGGTTGGGCCGCTGTTGCTGGTTCATTGACAAGTTCGGTTCTAGTTCAGCGGAAACGGCAGAACTGGCGCGGGCATCCTTTGAGCGGGCATTTGCCCTCGAGGGGGACCTTGCAGTAGCCCACCAGTTCTATACCTTTCTCGAAGTCGATACGGGCCAGGCAACAGCAGCAATGCATCGGCTCCTGAAGCGACTGCATCGCCATCCGTCTGAACCCGAGACTTTCGCGGGCCTGGTCCAGGTTTTCCGTTTTGCCGGTTTGCTGCAAGGCTCCATTGAAGCTCATCGGATCGGAGTTGATCTGGATCCAAAGCTTCGCACCAGCGTTGCGCACTCTTATTTTCAAGCGGGCAATTATTCTGCTGCCATCGAAGCCTATAGCACCGGTGGCAGTGGATACTATTTGGATGCCGCGGCATGGGAGGCGCTCGGAGAGAAGAGACGCGCAACTGCACTATTGCGTGAACGCCTCCGGAGCATGACGCTTCTAGGGCCCAGGAGAGCGCTGCTTGGCTCATTCCTTGCAATTCTCCAAAACAAACCAGAAAACGCCTTGCGCCTGATGAAGAGCGTCGATACACGGAGCGAGCCGGAGATTCAGGTCTATTTCGCGAGACATTACGCGCGGCTCGGAGATGGGCCTGCCGCCATTCGCTGCCTGGAATCTGCGCTGCAGGGAGGATTCGTTTGCGCGCCGATAACCATGCGCGCGGATCCGTGGTTCAGTGCTTTATCCCGGCAGAGGAGTTTCAAAGCATTCCTCGCCAAATCGGAGGCGAGGGCAAAGGCAGCAGAACAGACGGTACGAGCGGAGTTACCGAATGGGCTGGCAGGTTTGCTATCGAATTTGGTTCGAGAATGATCCTCTAAATTGCCACGTGGGCTCTTGCACCATGCGGGGAAATACTCGACTTGAACTGCTTGTGCTGAAAAGAGACACGCTAGACCAGCCGACTGAGCCTTTCCACTCTCGCATCATCTTCCCGCATCTCCGGCTAGACCAGCCTTCTTTTCGTCCTTTCGAGCAGCGGACGTCCTTCGCTCATTTGACAGGGAGTTGAGATATGCATCGACCAGGCACACGAGTTCCTGTTCAAAAGCAGGGGAACTCAGTGTTCCCTTTCGGGCGGCATCGTGGATTGCCCCGGAAATCGCGGCGGAGAGCACCTGCGCCCGAATTGCAGTGGGTGGATTGGCCCCTGAAGCTTCATTCGCCTCAATCAGCTTCGTGTAGAGACTCCAGTATTCTTTCTCAAATTTTTGGTGAATCGACTTGAGCGTCTTACCTCTGGGCACCTCTTCAAGAAGTACCCGATGAAGAGACGGATGAACGGAGTGTGCAGCAATCATCCCGGATACCAGAACCTTGGCGCGCTCGATCCGCGCCACTTGCTCGTTATCACACCGCAACGCTGAGAGCACGTCATCAAAATGGCGCTGTTGAAGTGCTTCCACCAGCGCCAACTTGTTGGGAAAGTACTGATAAAGAGACCCGATGCTGACGCCCGCCTTTTCGGCTACTGCGTTGGTTGTGAACCC
>CBJOJD010000204.1:0-9586 GCA_966443485.1 uncultured bacterium
GGAGGAGCCGGAGCCGTATTCCTTGCCGGCCAGGATGACCAGCGGCGTCTTGCGCTCGGCGTACTTCACGCTGGCGTCAAAGATGCTCATCTGCTCGCCTTCGGGCAGCAGGCGGGTGACGCCGCCTTCGGTTCCGGGAGCGAGCTTGTTGCGCAGGCGCACATTGGCAAAGGTTCCGCGCACCATGGTCTCGTGATTGCCGCGGCGCGAGCCGTAGCTGTTGAAGTCGGCCGTCTTTACGCCGTGCTCGGTGAGGTACTTGCCCGCGGGACCGTTGGCCTTGATGTTGCCTGCGGGCGAGATGTGATCGGTGGTGACTGAATCGCCAAGCACCGCGAGGACGCGAGCGTTGAGGATGTCCTCGATTTCGGCCGGCACTTTGGTGATGCCATCGAAGTACGGCGCTTTGCGAATGTAGGTGGAGTCGGCTTCCCACTGATAGGTGTCGCCGGTGGGGAAGCTCAGGCCCTGCCAGTTGGCATCGCCCAGAGAGACGGTGGCGTACTCTCTGCGGAAGCCTTCGCTGGAGATGCCCTTGTCGATGGCCGCGGCTACTTCGGCCTGCGTCGGCCAGATGTCCTTGAGGAACACGGGCTGGCCATTCTTGTCATTGCCCAGAGGTTGACTGTCAAAGTCGTGATTGATGTTGCCGGCCAGGGCGTAGGCGACTACGAGCGGTGGGCTCATCAGGTAGTTGGCGCGCACGTCGACGTTGACGCGGCCTTCGAAGTTGCGGTTGCCACTTAACACGGAGACCGCCACCAGGCCGTGCTCGTTGATGGCCGAGGAGACATCTTCAGGCAGCGGGCCGGAGTTGCCGATGCAGGTGGTGCAGCCGTAGCCCACCACGTTGAAGCGCAGCTTTTCGAGGTAGGGCAGGAGGCCGGCCTTCTGGTAGTAGTCGGTGACCACGCGCGATCCCGGAGCCAGGGATGTCTTGACCCAGGGCGGAACGCTCAAGCCCTTCTCGACGGCTTTCTTGGCCAGGATGCCAGCGGCAAGCATGACGGAGGGGTTCGAGGTGTTGGTGCAACTGGTGATGGCGGCGATGACCACCGAGCCGTGATCGAGATACTGATCGGGATCGACGTTGAAGCGCTCCTTCACGGTGGTGGTCACGTGCACGGCCGCCTGGTCGGTTTTGGCCACGGCGGAGGAGGTTGCCGGCCCTTCGTTCTCTTCGCGGGCGATGGCCAGCGCGGTGTCATTGATGGGGGTGCGTTCCCATGGTGCAGCGGTGCGCGTGCCGAGCGGCTTGGCCGTGGGCGCGAGCAAGGAAGGCAGCTGTTGCTTGAAGCTGGCCGCGGCGTCCTTCAGCAGCACGCGGTCCTGCGGACGTTTGGGTCCAGCCACGCTGGGCTCGACGGTGGCGAGATCGAGCTCGAGAGTTTGCGAGTACTCGGCTTCGGAGGCGCCCGGGTTGTGGAAGAGGCCCTGTTCCTTGTAATAGGCCTCGACCAGCGCGATCTGTTCTTCGCTGCGGCCGGTAAGGCGCAGATAGCGTAGGGTCTCGGCGTCGACAGGGAAGATGCCGCAGGTGGCGCCGTATTCCGGGGCCATGTTGCTGATGGTGGCGCGATCGGCAAGCGGCAACTCGGCGATGCCGGGCCCGTAAAACTCCACGAACTTACCAACGACACCGAGCTTGCGCAGTGCCTGGGTTACGGTGAGGACCAAATCAGTTGCGGTGGCGCCCTCGCGCAGCTTGCCCGTGAGCTTGTAGCCCACTACCTGAGGAACCAGCATGGAGACGGCCTGGCCGAGCATGGCGGCTTCGGCTTCAATGCCGCCTACGCCCCAGCCCAGCACGCCCAGGCCGTTGATCATGGTGGTGTGCGAGTCGGTGCCGACCAGGGTGTCGGGGTAGGCATACTGCTGGCCGTCGATTTCGGTGGTGAAGACGACGCGGGCCAGGTACTCCAGGTTCACCTGGTGGCAGATGCCCATGCCCGGGGGCACGGCGCTGAAGTTACGGAAGGCGGTCTGTCCCCACTTGAGGAAGGCGTAGCGCTCGCGGTTGCGCTGGAATTCGAGGATGGAGTTGGCGTCGTAGGCTTGCGGGGTGCCGAACTCGTCCACCTGCACCGAGTGGTCGATGACCAGCTCGGCGGGGATGAGAGGGTTCACGCGCGCCGGATCGCCGCCCAGGGTCTTGATGGCGTCGCGCATGGCGGCCAGGTCGACGATGGCGGGCACGCCAGTGAAGTCCTGCATGAGCACGCGCGCCGGCATGTAGGCGATCTCACGGCTGGGCTCCGCCTTGGCGTCCCACTTGGCCAGGAACTCGATATCGTCGGCGGTGACGTTCACGCCATCTTCGCGGCGCAGCAGGTTCTCCAGCAGGATCTTCAGGCTAAAGGGCAGGCGGCTGAGGTTGAAGCCTTTGGCCTCGAGAGCGGGCAGGCGGAACATGGTGAAGGACTTGGAGCCGGACTGGAGAGTGATTCGGCTGCCAAAGCTGTTCTTCGATTCGGTACTCGCGGGGTGGACATTTCTATCCGCAGAGGCGGATGGATCTATGGATTGCGGAGCCCGGGCGCGGCGCGGCGGTGCAGCGGCGCGGGGCGCCCGGCTTCAGGGCCGGATAAATCGTCGGGAAACAGCTTAATTAGCGCGAGGTATTCCGTCCACGATCGGGGCGGCCGCGGCGGAAGCGCTTGAGATAAGGGGTTGTAGAGATGATGACCCAAACACCCATGATCGGCAACGATTTTAGCCTGCAGCGCGCATGGCTGGCAACCTTGCAGGCCTAGCTGGTGGAGAGCGGAGAGGCCTTTGTTTCCGCGGATGATTACTTCCCGCACAGGCGCTAGATATCACTCAAAAGCGGGTGCAGCGGCGGCCGTTCGGGCGGGCGGCGCTCTGCCGGGCGGAGTTCCTACGGGAGAGCGAGCGAAGCGCTAAAAGAAACCGTGCCGGATGTGGCCCGTAGGTCCGGCACGGTTCAACCGACGTGGTTGAAAAGGGAGGTGGGAAGGACTTAGTGATCGTCTCCATCGCCGTCGAAATCGAAGGGCGGAGTGAGCCCGTTGAAGTCCCCGATGACTTTGGCGTCGTAGGGCCCGTTGAGGCGATTGAAGCGGTTTCCCGGTACATTGATGACGCCCTGCTGGAAGACGATCTTGCCATAGGGGTCGACCGCAATGACGCGATTGTTGAACTGATCACTGATCAGGGTGTTGCCATTGCGCAGTCGAATGCCGCGGGTGGGAGCGGGATTCGGGTTGCTATTAGGGGCAGTGTTGGTGACGTACTGCCATACGATGTGATCGCTGTTATCCACTTCCACGATGCGGTTGTTGAGCGAGTCAGTGATGAGCGTGTCCCCGCTGGGCAGCCGGCTGGCGAAGGCGGCGCCGCTGATGGAGCCGCCGGCGGTGAAGGTCTTGAGGAGGGAGCCGCCGGGTGAGATCTCGATGACGCGGTTATTGCCCTCGTCGGCGATCAGCACGTTGCCGTTTTCGAGTACCTCGGCGCTGTTGGGACTGTTCAACTGATTGGGACCGCTGCCGGCTACGCCTGTGGTGCCGTACTGCCAAACGATTTTGCCGGAACGCAGGTTGACCAGGATGATGCGTTGATTGCCCTGATCGGTGATGAGAACGCCGAATCCGGGGTGATGCGGAAACCCGGACAGGAAGAGAGAATGCACCGGGGTATTGAGCTGGTTCGGTCCGGAGCCGGTCACGCCGGCCTGCCCATACTGCCAGAGGATGCTGCCGTGGGTGTTTACCAGGAACACCCGGTTATCGGGACAGCCATTCACCGGATCGGAACAGCCGGGAAGGGCAGGGCTGCTGGGTGGAATGCCCGTACCGGAGATCAGGGTGAGAGGTCCGACGCGTTCTGCGTCGTTGACGCCGACCACGCTGTGCGGTCCAGGTTTATCTGATCCGTTGCCGAAGCTCCACACGATGCTGTGAGTCTGAGGATCAACTTCGATGACGCGGTTGTTGAACTGATCGGAGATCAGTATGTTGCGACTTGGTCCCTCTGCTGAAGCGGAATAGGATGCACAACACAAAACCAGGAGTGCCGCCAGAGCCAGCGAGTTGGTGAGGGTCCGAGCTTTCCGTGGGGGATGGGACATGTGAACCTCCATTGCGGGGGCGGTCGAAGTCAACGGGAAGCAGCTACGCCCAAGCCCGGATTATAGGAACGGAAGAGAGGGCAATTGTCACGGTGACAATGGAATGACAAGCTGCGGACAATGCAGTGACGAGCAGGCAGGAACGGCCCGTCTTTGCGCAGTTAACTAGGGCCTGCCGTCCATCCCGGCGGCGTTCACAGGCGCTCGGCGGGAAGGTTACTCCCCGCCGAAGTCGCGATAGCGTTCCAGCACGTTGCGCTGGGTGATGACGCCCTCGAGTTTGCGCAGATTGGCGCGGTTGACCACGGGCACCAGAGGCCAGCGATCCACGTAGCGCAGCGACATGTCGAGAGGATGATCGGGATGCAAGCTGGGCAAGTGACGGGAGGCCAGCACCGCGTTCATGGTCTGGGTGCTCTTGTCTTCCTGGAGCAAGGTTTTGATCTCGTCGCGGCTGATGGTGCTCCAGCCCAGCGGCTTGAGACGGACCATGAGCACGTCGAGTTTCGCGCGCTCGAAGACCTGGGAGACGCGTTCCACGGAGTCTTCGCCCTCCACCATGATGCTGGGAGGGGGCTGCATGGCATCTTCGACGCGCAGGATGTTCTCTTCGCGTTGCTCTTCCATGGAGGGCAGTTCCAGGCCGTCCTGGCGGGTGAGCACGTCGAAGATGGCGATGGGTTGCAGGGCCCGGGAGATCACGTAGGCGAAGGTGTTGGCCACGATGACGGGCACGATGATGGAGTAGTTGCCGCTGACCTCCAGCACCATGAAAACGGAGGTCATGGGAGCACGCAGAAAGCCGGCGAAGAGGACGCCCATGCCGACCAGGGCATAGGTTCCGGGAGACCAGTTCAAGTGCGGGTAGATGGCGTGTTCGGCGCCGCCCACCGCGGCACCCAGCATGGCGCCGATGAACAGCGTGGGGGCGAACATGCCGCCCGGCGTTCCACTGACAAACGAGAGGGTGGTCGCCAGGATCTTGAGCCCGGCGAGGATGGCCAGGAACTGCCAGGTGAACTGCCCGTGGATGGCCTCGTCCATGTACTCGTAGCCGGCGCCCATGACCTGGGGAGCGCCGAGGTAGCCGATGAGGCCGATCAGCAGTCCGGCGACGGCGGGCTGCAGGTACTGGGTCCAGGGGCGCATGCCGCGGAAGATGGGGCGCAGCTTGCCGATGCCGCCGGAGAAGGCCACCGAAGCCAGGCCGCCGACGATGCCGAGGATGGCGTAGGCGATCAGTTCGGAGGGCCGTTTGAGTTCCACAGGAGGGATGCGGAAGAGCGACTCCGAGCCCAGGAACCAGCGCATGACGACCACGCTGGAGATGGCGGAGAGGACGACGGAGCCCAGGATGCCGGCGGTCCAGCGGCCGATGACCTCTTCGATCACGAAGAGCACGGCGGAGATGGGCGCATTGAAGGCGGCGGCGAGTCCGGCGGCCGCGCCTACCGGGGCGATGAGGCGCATGCGGTCGCGAGAGAGACGCATGCGGGAGCCGATGGCCGAGGCGATGCAGGCACCGATCTGCAGGGAGGGGTCTTCCGGTCCCAGAGAAAAGCCGGATCCGATGGCCAGCGCCGATGTAATGAACTTGCCGAGCGCGGTGCGGAAGGGGATGTAGCCATTGAAGATGTAGAGCGCGGCCTTGGTCTGATTGACGCCGCTGCCCCGGGCCAGGGGGAAGACGTGGATGACGATCACGGCGATCACCAGCCCGGCGATGGTGGGCGTGAGCAGGGCGCGGCTGGCGGAGAGGTGCACTCCCGAACCGAGCAGGTAGATGCGGCACCACTCGATGCTGAAGCGGAAGCAGACCACCGCCAGTCCGGCCAGGACTCCGATGAAGACGGAGAGCACGAGAAAGAAGCGCTCTTCGCGAAAGAGGCTGCGCAAGGCGGAGCCAGGCGCCAGAGGGCCTGCCGAAAAGCCGGATTGTCCTTCGTCAGCCACCAGAGGTGGTTGCGGATGTGAGGTTGAAGTCACCTCAACTCCCTTCATGCAGTTTGGAGATCAATAAGATGGCCTGGTCTGCGGTGGACCCGGCGCCGCAGCGGGTGTTCGCCTGGTGCTCCACCTCGAACAGCAGTTCCATGATGGCGGTGCCGAGTTCGGAATCGCGGCGGAGGCTACCAGCCGTGGCGCCGGACTTGAGCTTGGTGTAAGCAGCCTGGAGCGTCTGGGACGGTTGCGTAGCGGACGGCAGAGAGGCGATTGCGGGGCAGGAGGCCAGGCGTTGTCCGGCGACGCCCAGATCGGTTTGCAGCGCGCGTACCCGCTCCGCATCGGAGTTATCGCGGCGGAAGGGGTCCATGCTGAGGACGGCATTGATCAGGTTCTGACGTGCGGTGGCTTCGCTGTCGCCGGGACGGCGGGCGAGCACGCCGGAGAAGTAGTGGTGGGCCTGGGTGTAGTCCCCCTGGGTGAAGGCCGCCTCGCCGGCACCGGCCAGCAGGTTGGGATCGTGGGGCTCGGCCTTGAGGGCGATCCGGAAGGCGGCAAGGGCATGGGGGCCGTCCTGGACTCTGAGGAAGTAGCTTCCCAGGTGGGCCTGCTGCGAGGGCGAGTCGCCTACTTCGGCTCCCAGGGCGATCAACTCCGATTGCGCGTCGGTGGTGGATTGGATGCTGAGCAGGTACTTGATCAGCTCCCAGCGGGTGTTGAGGCGTTCCTTCTCCTCGGCTCCGGGCCAGATGGCGTAGATCGCGTTGTGGTAGTAGCGGAGGGCGCGCACGCGGTCGCCTTTGCCGGCGGCGATGCGGGCCAGTTCGCGGTTGACGATGCCGTTCTCCGGCTCCTGTTGCCAGAGGTTCACCAGGTACACGTCCGCCTCATCGATGCGCTTCATCCCAATGAGGGCTTCGGCCAGGCCGAGCTGCTGGGAATAGCTGTCGTGGGAGTAGCGCAAGGTGGCGTGGAAGTCGTTGGCGGCGGCCGCGAAACGGCTGTGGGAGAGGTCCTGCTGGCCGCGCGCGGCCCAGCGGTCGGAGAGCGCACCCTGCTGGGCGTGAAAGAGCTGGGAAAGGGCGGTGACGCCGATGAAGAGCACGATGGAGAGGCCGCAGAGGAAGACCAGCGTCACCGCTTCCCGTCGCAAAGGGATGGGCCAACGGAGTCGGTGGAGCGGGCTAAGCATGTTGTCTCCTGGGGGAAGCGGGCACCGCGAGAACGTCTACTTGGATGATATCGCGGTGAAATTGGGGTACTTGTCCCCATGGGGACACAGGAACACGCTTTCACTGGTTCACAGGGTGCGTGTTTCTGTGTGCTAGAAACTATGCAGAATGAATAGCTTAGGTTGCTTCATGGCGGCGAAATGAGGTTTTCGGAAAAAACCCCGGGTTCAGCGGGGGGTAAAGGCAAGCTGCCGGAGAGATGGAGACAGCAAGTTAGCGTCGCCTGCGGCGGAGCCAGTTAGCAGGGCAGCGAAGAACTCAGCAGGGCAGGTTGGGAGCTGGTCTCCCTTGAACGGGGCACCCGCTTTACCTGGTTCATTCTAAGGATACGAAATTCGGGGTAATTGATCGGCAAAATTGTGATAAGGATTCGTTCTTTAAATTCAGAAGGTTAGAAAAAATTCGGAGCGCAAGGGCTTGACAGCCCGGTGCTACTGACCGGGCCGCATGTTGTACATGAAGACGGCGCGCAGTTCCAGGTAGGGGCCGTGGAAGTCGCGGGGCAAGGGCGGGTAGTTGGAGCCGGTGAGAGCGCCCCAGGCGGCGCGGTCCAGGGCGGTGTCGCCGGAGCGGCCTTCGAGCACCATGCCCCCGTCCATCAGGCGACCGTTGGGCAGAACCTTGAAGCGGATGACGACCACGCCGGCCTTGGAGATGGGCGGGTTGACCTCGTCGGGAATGAGCGGGTCCCAGGTCTTTTCGGTTTCGCGGTGCCAGCGGATGAGCCAGTTATTGAAGTCGACGCCCTGGGTGTCGGAGAGGATCTGAATGCCGCCGGTGCCGGCTCCGGGGTGCATGGAGAGTCCTGCACCGGAGGGCAGATTGGCGCCGTAGCCGGGGTTTTGCGCCGCGCCGCGCATGGCGTTGCGCAGCTGATCAGCGGGGTTCTGGGAGCCCATGGCGAAGTTAGGCCGGGCCGGGACGGGGGAGGGACGAGGCGCCTCCACCTGCGACTGGGATTGCGGGCTCGGCGGAATGGGCGCGGGCGCCGGGGCAGGCTGCTGCTGCTGCGGTTGCTGCGGCGCGGGCTCCACCTTGGGCTGCTCGACCGGGGGCAGAACCGGCTGCGGCTTATTCAGCGACTCAAGGGTCTTGCGATCGATCTGCGGAGGCTTGGGCTTGACCGGCTTGACCTGCACCCTGGGCTGGAGATTGCGCAGGGCGTCGGGAGGCAAGTCGAGGTAGCTGAGGTCTTTGCGCTGCTTGATGGCGTCAAATGGATCAATGACCGGGGGAACCTTGAAGACGTAGCGAGGGATCCAGGTGACGGCTGAGAGCAGGAGCAGGTGAAAGAGGATGGCCCAGAGGATGCCTTCGCGGAGACGGGCCCAGCGGCGCTCGTCTTCGAGCTCGCTGATCATCTCCAGCAGTTCGTGGGTGTCGTAATCGATCCAGCGGGAGCCGCGGACGACGGGGGAACGACCGCGCTCGTCGTCGCCGGAAGGACGTTCTGGTTCGGGCGGAAGACCGGAGCCGGCGGGGTCTTGAGGCTCGTTCACGGTGGTTGGCACTATGCTGCTGGGCATGCTTCGGAGAGGAACCCGCCGCACGCACCGCGGGGCTCCGTTTTTGAGTCCTTTCCGATTATTCTCTCATCCTTGAACAGCGCGGTACAGCGCCACCTGGTGACGCGGGCAGGGCGGCTCCGGGCAACTACAATGAATCTTTCTGAATGGACGGCTGAGGCGCCGGAAAGGAACGCGGTTGAAGGGATTTTTTGCGGGATTGATGAGCAAGTGGAAGCTGATTGTCCTGCCCTGGGTCCTGAAGCTGGGGTTTTTGGGCGCCGGCCTCTCCGCGTTGGTGGACTCTTCCTCGCTGCCGGTGCCGATGGACCTGTTCATCGCGGGCTGGGTATGGAGCGACAAGGGGCATTTCTGGCTGTACTGCCTGCTGGCGGCCGCGGGCTCGGCGGTGGGCGGGCTGGTGCCCTATGCGCTGGGCCGGGCAGGCGGGGAACTCTTCCTTCTCAAGCACGTGAACCGCAAGCGCTTCGACGAGATGCGCATCCGCTTCGAGCGCCAGGAGTTCCTGGCCATGATGATTCCCTCGATGCTGCCCCCTCCCACTCCCTGGAAGGCGTTCGTCCTGGCTGCAGGAGTGTTCGAGATGCCGGTGGCGGTGTTCGCGCTGGCGGTGTTTTGCGGACGGCTGGTGCGGTGGCTGGTGCTCTCGTTTCTGGTGCTGAAGCTGGGGCCAGGCGCGGTGAGCGAGGTATCGCACCACGCCGGGATGACGCTGCTGGTGGGCGCCGGCGTTGCGGTGATCGGCTTTGGCTGGTGGTGGCTGCGGAGAAGGCGGAAAGGCTTCAACGCGTAGT
>CBJOJD010000205.1:0-9502 GCA_966443485.1 uncultured bacterium
GATGAACGCCAGTCGTGCCCTAAAGGTAGGCGTGCAAGTCGAGCGCTGCCAAACCGGCCCGCAGCCATAGAACCGATCCCATACCTTCTGGGTCCTGTCGCGAATTTCGTCGGCGCTCATGGTCGAACGTGGCGTAAACATTTTGGGACGAATCTCAACCGGAATGAGCCAATAGCGCGTGATGGGCACATCGCGCGCCATTTTTGGAATTTTGCTCTGGTCCTTTTCCCAGCGCCCGAAGTCCACTGTTCCCGGGAATGGGGCCATCCTCACAAACTGCGCAAATGTAATGTCCGCCTTCAGCGCCATCTGCGTGGTGTCATCGAAGGTTGCCGCCGTATCTGTCGGCAAGCCGAAGATAAATGAGCCAAGAACGGGGACCCCATGCTGCCTGAACTTCTGGAGCTGTTTCGCGAGTGCCTCACCGGAGTAGTTCCAGTCCGTAAACCCTGCCTTCAGTCCCTCGGGAGTCACGGCTTCTACGCCGACCAGAGCACCTTTGATGTTGGCCCTGCGCGTGGCGTTCAGGTAATCGCTGTCCTCGCCTGCTTCCATGGTGATTTGAGTGAAGAAAACCATGTCTTTTAGCAGCTTCGCGCGTTCTTCCATTAACTTGAACCGATCCAGGCGAATGGCGGTCAATTCTTCAAGCTTCGCGAGGTTGTTCTGTTCTCTCGGATTGCGCAGATCCGTTGGTACAACGGTTTGCGGCGCGCCCTTGTCAGTTCTTCATTGAACATTATTACAACTGATGGATTCCGTCTTTCGCTTGCACTTCCAGGTCAGAGTGTCCCCGGGCTTTCCGGTTATCTTCCCGTAAAAGCTAACAGAAAATGATCGTGGCGGCGTCTGTCCGGCTGCCACCAAAGGAGTCAGTGTTTCTCCTGAGCCAGGGCAAAACAGAACCTCAGCGCGTCCATCCGTTTGACAGGCTCGGTATTCTCCTGTAAGCCAGTCCCCGCTTATGTGTACATCAATCGTGCGGGTTTGTGCGATCCAACCAATGCGATTGAGATATCCCCATCCAAGCCACCCGAGCCAGATCGACAAGCCGATCACGATCAGGCCGGCGACACCTTTCACGAGGTTTTTGTACTCGGAAGAAGCTGAGTACTGCCGAGGGTCGGACTCTGCAAAGTCCTTTTCTTCAAAATCCGCCATGGCCACGCTTCGCGCCATTGAGTGGCTCGGCAACGGACTCCAAGGTCATTCTCGCCGTGCTCGAGATGTAAGAGGAGCAGATCATTTCTATGGCCTCTATTGCTCGTTTGAGCCCTGTGGCGCTGCCGATGGGGCCTGATGCAGTGATCAGGCAATTATCCCGGCGACGCTTGGGCTTAGGTAGCAGCGGCTCAATCAGGCTCCACTGCGCGTCGGTTGGCAGTTCGAATCGACGCTTACTCGTCCTTCCAGCGATCCAAACTCCACTCCACCTCAAAAGCACCTGCCTAGAGGCCGAAGCTATCTATGAAACAGGCTCTATGCCATCTGATTACAATTGCTCTTAAAAGGCACGTGGCTGGCTATCCGCACGCTCACGCATTTGCCTTTCCAGCCGGCCGCACGGTCTTGCGGAGCACAAGGGCTGATCGTCGCATAACGTTAGGATTCCCGGGCGAAGAATATCGGCTAGGCATCTTCGGCTGCGTCAATCGCTTCCATCCTCAGATCAGCCTCGGGCAGACTTTGTGAGACAGATTCGTTTCGGATTATCTCGGGACCCAATTCCGGCTTGTACATTTTTCGCCTATTAGGTTCGGCGATCATCTCGGGCCTAAAGAACCTGTAGGCATGCTTCCCGTCCCGCTTGGCGCAATACATCGCAGCGTCGGCTTGTACGATGAGCTTCTCTGACTCCATTCCGTCGCCCGGATAGACGCTCACACCTGCACTTGCTGTAAGGTAGATCTTGAGCTGATCGATGGAATGAGCTGCTGCCACGGCTCGTAACAATCGATTTGCCGTGGTAGCGGCTTTTTCCGGATGCTTCAATTCCTGAAGCACCACTACAAATTCATCGCCTCCGAATCGGCAGACCGTATCTGGGACGCGCAGGCAGTTCACAAGCCGTTTCGCGACGGATTGAAGTACCTTGTCTCCGATATGATGTCCCAGCGAATCATTGATCTGTTTGAATCCGTCCAAATCGAGAAACAAAACCGCGGCTTGGCACTTTTGCCGATGAGCAAGGGCCATTGCCTGGTTTACCCGGTCGTTCAATAGCGCTCTATTGGGCAACCCGGTGAGGAAGTCATGTTGCGCTGAATGGGATAACTCGTCTAAAGCTTTCAGCTCCGCTGACTTGAGCAGGGAACCCATCAGTTCGCGCGGTTCAATCTGGCCTTTGATCAGATAGTATTGTGCGCCTTCTCGAATCGCTCGGATTGCAATTGCCTCATCCTCAGCACCCGCCAGCAATACGATTGCGACGCGTGGCGCCAATGCCCGCATTCGCGCGATTGATGCTAGGTGTCGCTGACCGCCCACGCCCAGATCTAGGAGGATAACGTCAACCGAATGTTCCGCAAGATACGATTCGGCTCGGGTCGTGGATTCAACACAACTCAACGCAAAGATCCATGAAAGGGATTCGTCAAACATCTGATGGATCAGGCGAGACTCTTCGGGGTCATCCTCGATTAAAAGAATGGAAGTGGCTCGTCTGTTGTGCATGGGTGTCATTTCTCCCGGGACTTTTCCTTTCCTGCTGGAATCATCAGCCGTAGACTGCCCGCCCTTAGCATCTGAAGGCGCGCCTCTTGAAATGATCCTCCATCCGGAGTTTTCGCACCGTCTCGTTTTGCTCACAGTTGACGGAAATCGGTATGAAAGCCATGAGTGGGCAAGTGCTTGCCATGGAACGCAACTTGCCGAGATCGGTAATCTACCTTGGCTTCGTGGGCCATCCGATGGGTGCTCCCGCCGTGATGCCTATCGCCAACGTCGTCACGACAGTCAATGCAAGGTGCCGCTGGAGTCGACGAGTGGTGTCGCTCAGGACTTTTTTCGGTGGCATCACATCCTTGCTTTGCCACATGCCTCACCGCGTCTACGCCGTCGTCGATCGCTCGGGTGATCGTTCCTCTTGCCGCAGTAGTCGGCTGACTTGTTCCGCGGGGATATCAGTTGCTCGGTCCATTACCGTCTGTGACATGGCATCCTCCTACGCTCGTTGCGGCGCGTTCTTGTGAAGAACAGGTAACAAGACATCAAGGTTAAGAACCGTACTAAAGCCGATCGGCTTGCGATTCCACCATGGACGATTTCCCTTTGCCTTCACTCTCGCGCACGCTTTCGACCCGCCTTGGCCGAAGAGGATACTTCTCCTTGTGCCTCCTTAGAGGGTAAATTATGCACACGCAACGTTTTGCGGCGGGCCTTTGGTTCGATCGGAATAAGTACCGGTTTCTGCGCGTTGTGGTCCGGCAACTGGTCGAGCAGAATCACATTGAGCAGCGACTTATGTACCTGGATGCGGCCGTTGTAGCTTATGAAGCCGAGTTTCCGAAAGCGGTTCATAAAGAAGCTGACACGGGATCGGGTGGTGCCGATCATATCCGCCAATGTCTCTTGAGTAATGGGTGGGATGAATGTCTCCGGTTCACCGGGCCTGCCAAACTCCGCCATCAAAAGCAAAATCCGCGCCAGCCGCTTTTCGCTGGAATTGAAAAGCTGGTCGACAAGGTCGGCTTGGGTTCGCATGCTGCGAGCCAACAAGAACTTGAGGAACATGTCGGCGAATGCTGGCTCATCATGCATCACGCGAATCATCTCGTCTCGGCCGATTCTGAGCGCAGTGCAGGAGTTAATGGCTGTGGCGGTTGCCATGCGTCGCCCCATAATCGTCGCAAGAGACTCTTCTCCAACAAACTCGGATGCGGAGAGGAGGGTAATCGTAGCCTCTTTCCCGTTCTGTGAAACGACGGTGACTCTTGCGCGGCCTTTTTGAAGGTAGTACACAGAGTCTGCTGCATCGCCCTGACAAAAGAACGTCTCCCGTGGTCTCAATTCGATGATTGTGCGACCGAGCCCGGATTTCGAGAGAAATGCTGCTGAATCGAACGCCACGTGTTTGTTCATCGTCAAATATTTCCGTCATGCGGGTTGGTTGTCTGCAAGCTACTTATTCCCACGAGATTGTCAAAGTCGTTCACTGTGATATTTCCGATCTGCATTTGCGCCAGAGACAAACAATGGCCTGTCTATCATTTGCAGCGTTCACGATCAATCTCTTTCCATCATCGCCTGGATTCAGAATCCGAGTCTGGTCAATTCTGCTCAACTTCGACGGCTTGCGGCCAATAAGTCCGAAATTATCTTTGCGAGAGGTGGCAGATAGTCGGGTTGTCAGTCTGCGGGTTGGACGAAAGAGGAGATCGCTACTCTGCAAGATAGCGAAAGCTAGCCTCGACGGGGGCGATGCACTGTTGGACCAGTAACGGAAGCTGCTGCGCGATATCGGCCTGTGCCGCACCGCCGCGCTGGGTACACATCTCGAACTGTGCGTTTGATGCAGCTACGAAACGCGCACATACGACTGGTGCCGCAACCGGCACTGTCCCAAGTGCCAGTCTTCGGCGCGTGATCGCGTCTAATCTCCCAACTTCATGCCGGTGATCTCGACGCACTGATTTGGCGGCTTTTTCCACACCGCAGAGTGCTAAGGGGCATCAAGGGCTCAGTCCATCCGATTTCCCGTGAACCGGAGATGATCCCGTTACGTATAGCTGCTCTGTGGGCTCCTGGGTGCGCACGCCCGGAGCCTATCCCTAAGGCAGCCGAAGAGGGGGTCTCTCGCCGTGGCTATTTTCGACGATCAAGTCAAACAGGTCTTCCGCCGGCTGGCGCGGGCCCCTCTGTTCACCACCGTCACACTGCTCACTCTGGCCATTGGCATCGGTGCCAACACCGTTGTGTTCAGCGTCGTGGATGGCGTGCTCCTGAAGCCGCTGAATTATCCCCACCCGGAGCAACTCATCGGCATCTCGCACAGCGCGCCTGCCGTGAACCTGCCAGAGCTCGGCCTGGGTGCCTTCATGTATTTCACCTACCGCGAGCAGAACACCACCTTCCAGGACATCGGCAGCTACCGCGGCGACTCCCTCAGCGTGACCGGTGTCGGCCAGCCGGAGCACGTGGAGGGCATGGATGTTACCGACGGCGTTCTGCCCATCCTCGGCGTGACCCCTATGCTAGGCCGCCTGTTTACGCGCCAGGATGGCCAGCCCAATGCCGCCAAGACCGTGATCCTGTCCTACGGCTACTGGCAGCGGCGGTTCGCCGGATCGAAGAGCGCGATTGGGCGCACAATGACCATCGATGGTAGCGCCCGCGAGATCATCGGGGTGCTGCCGCGCGATTTCCAGTTCCTCGACAACTACCAAGCAGCGCTCTACCTGCCCATCCAGTTCGATCGCAGCAAGACCATGCTAGGCAACTTCAATGAGAATGGCATCGCCCGGCTCAAGCGAGGTGTAACGCTGCAACAGGCCAATGCCGACGTGGAGCGAATGCTTCCCATCTCGCTGCACAGCTTCCCCCCGCCACCGGGTTTCAGCGAGACGGTATTTGAATCCGCGCATTTGCAGCCGGTACTTAAGCCGTTGAAGAAGGTCGTGATCGGCGACGTGGGGAATGTGCTGTGGGTGCTGATGGGCTCCATTGTTGTGGTGCTTCTGGTGGCTTGCGCCAATGTCGCGAATCTGCTGCTCGTGCGTGTGGAAGGGCGCCGGCAGGAACTGTCAGTGCGGGCCGCGCTGGGCGCCAGCCGCAAACACATCGCTGTCGGCCTGCTGTTCGAGAGCCTGATGCTGAGCCTCGTTGGAAGCCTGGCTGGATTGGGGCTGGCGTTTATCGGCCTGCGCATCCTGGTGGCGGCTGCGCCCACCGGCCTGCCGCGTCTGCGTGAGATTGGCCTCAATGTTCCGGTACTGCTGTTCACGTTTGGGGTGGCGCTGTTTGTTGCCGTGGTGATCGGCATTATTCCCGTGCTGAAGTATTCCGGTCTGCACCTGGGCACCGGGCTGCGTGAAGGCGGGCGGGCGTTGAGCCAGAGCCGCGAACGCCACCGCGCCCGCAAAACTCTGGTGGTGGTGCAGGTGGCACTGGCCCTGGTGCTGCTGATCTGCTCCGGACTTATGATCCGCACCTTCCGCGCGCTGGTACAGGTCTCACCGGGGTTCTCCGATCCGCAAAGCCTGTTCGCGTTTCACGTCTGGATTCCTGATACGCAGATTCCCGATTCGCAGGCCGAGCGCGTGCTGCGCATGGAACAGGCCATCCAGGACAAGGTAGCAGCCATTCCCTCGGTGCAGTCGGTCGCCATCTCCACCGCCGTTCCCATGGATGGAACTCAATGGTTCAACCCCGTCGCCGCCGCGGACCACACCTACAAACCGGGCGAATTGGCTCCACTGCGCCGCTTCCGATTTATTGGCCCCGGCCTCTTCTCCACCATCGGTTCGCCCTTGATCGCCGGTCGCGACCTCACCTGGGCCGATGAGTTCGGTAAACGCCCCGTCGTTCTCATCAGCGAGAACTTCGCGAAAGAGTATTGGGGCAGTCCTGAGAATGCGCTAGGTAAGCGCGTGCGCCAAGCAGATAACGAGGATTGGCGCGAAATCATCGGCGTCGTCAAGCCGATCTACGACGACGGCGTCGACAAGCCCGCTCCTACCACCATCTATTGGCCGCTTTTCCAGGCCAACATGAATGGCAGCAAGGAGATGATCCGGCGCGGCGTGAATTTCATTATCAGGTCGCCGCGCGCCGGCTCCGCCGCATTTCTAAACGAGGTGCAGCAGGCGGTGTGGTCCGTCAATGGCGATCTTCCGCTCGCCAGCACCACCACTGTGAGCGAACTCTATCGCAAATCGATGGCGCGGACCTCGTTCACGCTGGTGATTCTCTGCGTGGCCGGCGCAATGGCGTTGCTGCTGGGTATCGTTGGCATCTACGGCGTCATCTCATATGCCGTCTCGCAGCGCACCCGGGAGATCGGCATCCGCATGGCGCTGGGAGCGCAGCGCGAGCAACTCACCGCCATGTTCGTGCGCCAGGGGCTCTCGCTGGCGGTCATCGGGGTTGCCGCAGGGATCGCCATTGCGGCAGTGGCACTGCGCCTCATGTCGTCGCTGCTGTACAAGGTGAGCGCGATGGACCCGTGGACGTATACGGCCGCGGCCGTCTGTATCCTCGCCATTGCCTGGGTGGCCTGCTATTTGCCTTCGCGCAGTGCCGCGGTGGTGAACCCGGTGACGGCGCTGCGGTCGGAGTAACGACTGTGGACGACCGCAATTCAGGGGAAGAGAATAGCGCAGATGACTCTCTGAACCCGGGACAGATCCTGAAAACGAACTGGAAGGCCGATTCGTGACGCCGCCTGCGTATCGGATGTGTCACCCTCTCCCGACTCCTGGATGAGCCGTTCCGGACCCAGAAACGGGCTCTGGTCCAGCAAAAGGCCGGTGCCGCAAAGATCTTGGTCTATGCCAAATCTCTAGTGCCGTATCGACAGCGCTCCGCATGAAGAGCTTTCCGTTCGCTTGAGCACAGAGGCGGAGCGGTGTTGATACGGCGATTTGCGCTAAGCCGCTAGTGTGGTGGATATGGGGATTGGATGGACTCTGCAGGGAGTCGATGCGCTAGTTCCGCCAGGAATGCGGCGGAGTCGAGTTCTGGTCGCGTGGTCTTGTGCGGCGGCTTCGACTCTGATCGTGGCTTCGATCGTTTTGCTGAGCTGCGGGGAACCGATCCGAGACACACGTCGTCGTATCCGGGGGATGTATGCGCCTAAGCAGGCCGGCGCAATCGAGAGTTTTGGCAAGGAGCAAGCAGGTCTGGAGCAGTTGCCTGTGAACAACGGTGAGGGTGCCGGTGCCAAGGAGTTCGACGGCAAAGCTCTCGCTCTTCCCGTCGGGGTAGATCAAGAGTAAGCAGGATGCGGACGGCGTTGGGCAGATCACACCCAAGAATCTAGGGAAAGGTAGAGATCGTAGGCCTGCGCGGAACTTTTGCCCGAGCAGGTTTTCTAAGGCCGTGGAGGCCACAGGATCGATGAAGACAACGATGTACGAAACACCCAGCCTGGCGGGCGGCAGAGAGAAAACGGAAGGAGGCTCCAATGGCGGGCCCTGTGACTGCGAAGGTAAGCTGGACGGGCTGTGCTGTCGAGGAGAATCGTACTTACTAATAGGGATGCAGCGCGATCGGCGAGGAAGTACGCTGCTAGTTGCCTGCCAGGGGCGGGCCGTCCGTCAGGATAGAGCGGCGCTTAGAGGGGCGGCCCGTGGCCGGCTCGATGTTGGCCAAGCGGACACCTATTTCTAAGTGGCCAACGGAGCCGAGGAGGAGGAGATCGGCTGTGTGGCGCAGATGATCCACGCTCACCACGAGGAACTCTCCGGCTTCTCTAATGATGCGAACTTTGGAGCCCACGTTGGGCGGCTGGCGACGGTCCGGGGAACTGAGAGAGAACGGATCAAGGAGAGGCACAACGGCTCCGTTCGGCCTACGGTCATATAGGCGATCGCTTTGACATCAGGCAACAAGCAGCCAGCAGGAGAGCGCACCAACAGCTCAAGTCTAGCTACGCTCAAACTATTCTGGGCACCCCTTCAGAAATCGGTTCTATTCCTTATCCGTACTCAATCCTTGGCATCGGTCAACCGCTCTCGGCCCGACAGCCACCCTAAATCAAGATTTGAGCAAATGTGCGTCCCTTTCGGATAACCGAAGCTCAATCTCGTTGGGGTTAATTGCGACTGTCACTTGGCACCGTCGGCAAATTGAAGAAATCATGCCGTCCGAACGGTAAGCATGCAGAAAGTGCGGGGTAATGTCTGGGCCACGATGCCCTCGATTCATACTCTGGTTCGTTCCAGAGCATTGCGCAATTATACGCAGGTTCTGGAAACCGCGTGCCACAGATGCGATTAGCGGAAAGTGGCCCGATTCTTCCTGCCTGCTGATCTACTTCCCTGCCCTTAAACCACAAATGTGAATAGATAAAAATCGAGACTGGGTCGAACGCGATTGTACCGACGGGAAGTGTGATGACGCCACCGTGGGCTGAGATCACGAGCGGTCCTGAACTCGGATCGATCTTTTCTCGGCGCGTCGGCGCTGAATTGTACTCACTCTATGCCGCGAATTGAAAACCAGTAGTAGTGGCGCCAGCAGAATGTGCAGCGAATCGGGCGAAGGGCAAACAGTGAGCAAATTAGGTCCATCGACTGAGCTTCACTCGGTTTGAAGTGGACCGATTCGCAGCATGGACAAACGTGATGGAACCACAGCACGCGCGGCAGCCAATTTGGCCAAATTATCTTTGCATGATCCACTTGGAACCTCCGATCTGGGAGATAACGCCATACGACGTCGCGCACGTTCCGTTTCCGGAGCCTAGGTTCGAGTTGCCCATTAACCTCAGACATCGGCCAATCCCGAACGCTCGTCTGCCCGCCAAAGAAAGATCACGCAAACTCTCGATCGACTCGTTCTT
>CBJOJD010000206.1:0-9495 GCA_966443485.1 uncultured bacterium
GAGGGAATCGTCGAGATCGAATCGGAATGGACGGCGCGACGACGGGAAGACGCCTCCCGTGACGCAATGCGTAAATCAGAATGAAGAGCGAAACCGGGGTGCCCCGTCCTAGCTAGGCTAGGGCGGGATGATGAAGCATATCTTCGCACAGACGATCGCGGAAACACAGATGCCTTTCTTGCCTTCCGCGGCCGATATGGTGTCAGGGGCCTTCTTCCCGCCCTAGCGGAGCTAGGACGGGGCACCCAGGACACTCCCTTTATGTCAGCGGTCCGGAATTACGGATAGATACGGTGGAGCATACGCGCGAAGGGGATGGTTTCGCGGACGTGTTCTAAGCCACAGACCCAGGCCACCAGGCGCTCGATGCCCATGCCAAAGCCGGCGTGGGGCACGCTGCCGTAGCGGCGCAGGTCGAGGTACCACTGGAAGGCTTCCAGAGGAAGCTGGTGGGCCTCGATGCGGGACTTCAGCAGGTCGTAGCTGGCCACGCGCTGCGAGCCTCCGATGACCTCTCCATAACCCTCCGGGGCCAGGACGTCCACGCACAGAGCGAAGGTGGGATCGTCGGGATCGGGCTCCATGTAGAAGGCTTTCACCGCGGCGGGATAGCGGTGCACCATCACAGGCTTATCGAACTGCTTGGTGAGCCAGGTTTCATCGGGCGAGCCGAAGTCGTTGCCGTACTCGAAGGGGTTCTCGAGCTCGCCTTTGGCGTGAGCCTCATTGAGCATCTTGGCGGCTTCGTCGTAGCGCAGGCGCGGGAAGGGCGGCAGGATGTTTTCCAGCTTTTGCACGTCGCGTCCAATGACTTCGAGCTCCGCGCGGCGGTTCTTGAGGACGGACTGAACGATGTGCGAGATGAAGTTTTCCGCCAGCTCCATGAGCCCATTGAGATCGCAATAGGCGACCTCGGGCTCGATCATCCAGAACTCGGTGAGGTGGCGGCGGGTCTTGGATTTTTCGGCGCGGAAGGTGGGGCCGAAGCTGTAGACCTTGCCCAGCGCCAGCGCGGTGGACTCGATGTAGAGCTGGCCGGACTGGGTGAGGTAGGCGGGGTCGCCGAAGTAGTCCACCGGGAAGAGGGTGGAGGTGCCTTCACAGGCCGCCGGGGTGAGGATGGGCGGATCGGTGCGGATGAAGCCGTTGCTGTCGAAGTACTCCGCCGCGGCGCGCATGATCTCGGCGCGGATGCGCAGGATGGCGGACTGGCGGGGGGAGCGCACCCAGAGGTGGCGGTGCTCCATGAGGAAGTCGACGCCGTGCTCTTTGAGGCTGATGGGGTAGGGATCGGCTTCGGGCACGCGCTGGATGACTTGCAGATTTTCGACATCGAGCTCATAGCCGCCCGGGGCGCGCTTGTCGGCGCGGACCTTGCCCTGAATGATGACGGAGGACTCCTGGGTCAGGCCCTTGAGGGTCTCGAAGACTTCGGCGGGCACGGATTTGACGTGGGCCACGCCCTGCACGGTGCCAGTGCCATCGCGAAAGATGGGGAAGAGCAGCTTGCCGCTCTCGCGCAGATTGTAGAGCCATCCGCGCAGAGTGACGGACTGTCCGTCGAACTGGCCGAGGGTGGCGATGGTGGCGAGAGGCGCGGTGGCGGGCGGAACGTAGGACGGGATCTTGGTGTCTGTCGTCGGGTCGGACATTGGGCAGCTTCCTTCGAGAACTGGACCTTTCAGGATAACGCTCAGGGGAGACGGGAGTTCGTGCAATGGCTTAGATCCTTCCCGCCCAAGCGGAGCTTGGACGGGGCACCCGGCTACGGGACACCCGGTTGGTTTCTGCATCCGGGGCAAGTGGTATATCGTCCTACTCGTATGGCTAATGCGCCCAACGTTCCCCATCCCGCACCGGAAGCGGAAGAGGTTTATCGCCGCTGGCTGTCTTTTCTAGACGAAGAATTCACCCGGCATCAGAGTCCGGAGCGGCGCGGGGAGATCGTGCGCGACCAGCTGTATCAGCTATATCTCGGACGTCCGCATGGGGGGAAGCTGAACCTGACGCTGACCAGCGAGATGCCGGGCAATGTGCTGAAGCTGTCGCTCGATCCCGAGAACGTGACGCTGGAGGCGCAACACTTTGCCGACGCCGACCGCGCGGAGCTGGAGAAACGCAAGCCGTTGTTATGGTTCTGGCAGATGTTCGACCGCTCCCCCATTGGACTGAATCACTGGCTGGGACTGCGTTTTCGCTGCATGCTGGGGCGGCACATCTTCGCCAAGATGGGCACCGGGGTGCGGATCTTTCACGGGGTAGAGCTGATCTACGGGTACAAGGTGGAGATCGGCGACGGCGTGGTGATCCGGCAGAACGCCATGCTGCACGATCGCGGCGGCATCCGGATCGGCAAGGGCGCGGTGGTGGGGTCGTATGTGCGCATCTACTCGCACCGCACCTCGCCAGACGACTACGACAAGGTGGAGTTGATGCCCACGGAGATCGGAGCGGGAGCGCGCATCGGCAGCCACTCCATCGTGCAAGGTGGCTCAAAGATCGGCGACCACGAGATTGTGGGCGACTTCCCTGCCTCGCGGAATTAGCCGCCGGAGCAAACGGTTGCGATAGAGGGGCATCTTACCAGGTGTCTGAGGACCCCCTTTGTCGAATCTGGATCTTACCTACATACTGCTGTTGCTGCTTCTGTTGACCGCGTTTGCGCAATTCTTTGGCTGGCTGTTTGCCCGGCTGGGGCAGCCCAAGGTAATTGGCGAGATCCTGGCGGGTGTTCTGCTGGGCAATGCCTGCCTGGGCCGATGGCCGATGGCCGGGCACCTGATCGAAAGGGCCAAAGCGCAGGGCAACATCATCGACTTCCTCTATTGGTTGGGACTGCTGCTGCTGATGTTTTTGGCGGGCGCGGAGACCCAACAGCTGTTCACACGCGACGAGCGGCGCGAGGTTACCTGGCTGGCGGTGGTGGGCACTGGGATTCCTTTCATCCTGGGGCTGGTCTTTGCACCCTGGGTGATCCGGCCATCGCTGACCGGACCGAACGGAAACAGGATTTCGCTCACTATTGTGCTGGCTGTGGGAGTGGCGGTCACCTCCGTGCCGGTGGTTTCGAAGATCTTTGCGGATTTGAAGATTCTGCATACCCGCTTCGCACGGCTGGTTCTGGGCGTCGCGGTGCTGGAAGACATTGCACTGTGGCTGGCACTGGCGATTGCTACGGCGACGTCGGGCAAGGCCGCGCTGGATCCGAAGGGGATGACGCGCCACCTGCTGCTGACAGCGCTCTTCTTTATCGCCGGGCTGACGATTGTGCCCAAGGTCGTGAAGCGCGTGAATAAGGCTCGATTCAATGTGCTGGCCAGGTATTCTCCTACGGCGTATGCATTGAGCATCCTGCTGGGTTATTGCGTGGTGGCGGGGCTGCTCGATATCAGCCTGGTGTTTGCAGCGTTTCTGGCAGGCTTTGCGGTGGTGCACAAGAAGCGCAGGCTGTTTGCGGAAGGGCTGGACGCCATCGGTAAGGTGTCGTTTGCTTTCTTTGTTCCGCTGTACTTCGCGGTGGTGGGCCTCAAGCTGGACCTGGTGCGCGGAGTTTCCATTGCGATGATCTGCGCGTTCGTGGTGGGAACGTGCGCGATCAAGATGCTGTCGGTCTCGCTGGCCGGACGGTTGGCCGGGTTTCGCGGTTTGGACCTGATGAATCTGGCCTTCACTACCAACGCCAGAGGAGGGCCGGGCATCGTGCTGGCCAGCGTGGCGTTCGATGCGGGGATCATCAGCTCGAAGTTCTACACCACCCTGGTGGTAGCGGCGGTGCTGACCTCGCAGATGGCGGGTGCGTGGCTGGACTACGTGTTGCGCAAAGGCTGGCCTTTGTTGACGCCCGGCAAGACGGAGCAGGTTCGAGAAGAGGCCGCTGAGAGTCCACTGGCCGCGTAGACGCGCTGCAGATCGCTGGCGCCGATTTGACAAAGAACCAAAGCGCTTCGCTCCCGGTTGCGCAGGATCTGGCGGAACACTCCGCGGAAGCTCTTCGAACTCGGGAACGATGTTGGCCTGCGTCCTCTGGTGGGAGTTTTGACAACCGGCGCGGTGGCCGCCGAAGGGCGGGGCGCATGCTAACCTGAGGTTTCCGGGTAGGGAGATCTTTCGTTGCAACCCACCAGCTTTGTCATTGCCGTCTTTGAGTTTGTGCTGCTGATCTTTTCGTTGAGCGTGCACGAGTGCGCGCACGCCTGGATGGCCTCGCGGCTGGGCGATCAAACGGCGCGCCTGCAGGGCCGGGTAACGCTCAATCCCATGTATCACGTGGATCCGTTTGGGACGTTGCTCTTCCCTGCCCTGATGATCTTCGGACCGCTGCTGGGCGGGGGCGCGCTGGGGGGCTTCCTGTTTGGCTGGGCCAAGCCCACGCCGGTGATCACGCGCAACTTCCGCAAGATCGTGCGCGACGATGTGCTGACCACGCTGGCCGGCCCGGTGTCGAATCTGCTGCTGGCCTTTTTGGGCTTCTGCGGACTGACGGCGGTGATTATCGCGGCGCATGGGCACCTGCCGCAGCAGGAAGACATGCTGAACGCCATCGACGGCTTCGCGCAGCTGTGCCGGTTGTCGGTGCTGGTGAACCTGGCGCTTTTCTTCTTTAACCTTCTGCCTCTGCCGCCGCTCGATGGCAGCCGCATCCTGCGGCACTTCTTGCCTTACAACTGGCTGAACGTCTACGACCGCATGGGGATCCTGAGCTTCGTGCTGATGATCTTTGTGGGCGGGCCGGTGGTGCGGTTCTTCATGATTCCAACGCTGGGCCTGTTTCAGCTGGCTCTGAATGTGGTGCAAGGGATCGCGTCGTAGATTTGAGATCGCTATGGAGATTCCGAAACTCAGTCCTGGCGTCGCGCTTCTGCAGTTGATCAGCGCACCAGACGACCCGCCACTTCCGAGCACAGAGTACCAGCGCGATCTGGGTGCGGTTCTGCATTCTCTTCGCTCCAACGGCATCTCGACCTCCGGCCTCTATTGCGGTGTCGACACTGCAGGCGGGAACACAACCCTGTCCGGCACTTTCGTGGTTTCAATTGCGACCCTCAGCCCAGTTTTGGGCTCGGCGCTAAAGGGATGGTTAAGCAGCCGCTATGGACGTAGAGCACAACTGAGGGTCGCGGATCACCAGGTAGAAGCAGGTAGCGAAGATGAAGTTGCTGGTCTACTCAGGCTGGCCAAACGAGCTCAGCACGGCAAATCCTGAGTGTTTCGCAGGCGGCGCGAAGCCGTAGCGACTTAGAAGCTGATCTTCCGTCGTCGACTATGACGGCAATCACGCCCTGATTTTCCTGCTCTGGCCTATGCTCGTGGGCGAAGGTTGCGATGCCTTCGCGGGCCCTGCGCGAGGTGCGCTGTGCGGCCGGATCCCTTCTTCTCGATCGTCACCATTACGCTCAACAATCTTGCCGGACTGCGCGCGACGCGGGCCTCGGTGGAGGAGCAGTCGCTTGCAGAGTATGAGTGGGTGGTGATCGACGGAGCTTCCAGTGACGGCACGGTGGAGGAGATGGCCGGCTGGACGATAGCGGGTTTTTCTTCTCAGTCAGAGAAGGACGGCGGTATTTACTCCGCGATGAACAAGGGCCTGGCGCGGAGCCGCGGCGAGTACGTGATCTTTCTGAACTCCTCAGATCGTCTGGCTGGCCCCCAGGTGTTGGCGAGCCTGAAGCGGAGCATCTTGGCGGCCGGTGCGCGGCCGGAGCTGGTATATGGCCACGCGCTCGAAGATGGCGGAGCAGGTCGTATGCGGCTCAAGAAGGCGCGCCCCATCCATTGGCTGCATTACGGGATGCCCACCCATCATCAGGCGATGGTGTACGCGCGTGCGGCGCTCGACGATTTGCGCTACGATGAGTCGTTTCGCGTTTCGGCGGACTACGACCTGACCTGCCGGCTGTATGCGCGGCGCGGCACCACGTTGTTGGTGGACTTGCCAGTGTGCATCTTTCGCCACGGCGGGATCTCCGAGCAGAGGGCGCATGTGGGACGCGCGGAAAATGGGCGCGTGCAGCGCGAGGTGCTTGGCCAGGGCCGGCTGCGGCGGACGCTGACGCGCGCGGGCTATCTCTCCTCCTATTTGCTGAGAAAGGAGGCCCGGCCGCTTTATGATCGGCTCCGATCACGACCTTTCAATCCCCCATGTTGATCTGCCCTCTTCGCGCACGCAGTGGCCCTGGCGGGTGCGGCTGCGGCGTTCAGTCTGGCAAGTATTCCTGATGCCGCTGGTGCGCTATGCGCCGCGTCCCTTCAATTTATTGCGCGTGTGGCTGCTGCGGGCGGCGGGAGCGCGGATTGGCAAAAACTGCCTGATCATGCCGGGGGTCAAGGTGCTGATCCCGTGGCATCTGGTGCTGGAGGACTGTGTAGGCGTGGGTCCGCATGTGGAGTTCTACAACCACGGCCAGATCCGCGTGAAGTCAAACACACTGATCTCGCAGTACAGCTTTCTTTGCACCAGCGGCCACGACTACACGCTGCCGGACATGCCGCTGACCTATGCCGACATCGAGATCGGCAGGGAGTGCTGGATTGCGGCGGGGGTGTTTGTGGGGCCCGGAGTAAGCATTGGCGACGGCACGATTGTGGGCGCGCACTCGGTGGTGACGCGCAGCATGCCGGCGCGGATGGTGTGCGCGGGCAATCCATGCAAGCCGTTCAAGGCGCGGGTGCTGCAGACGCGGCAACCGGTGGGCAGCGTTGCCGGATGAGGTGGTGACTGCGGAAGCCGTATCGGTTTCGCAGAGTCCCTCCCGCCCAAGCGGAGCTTGGACGGGGCACCCGCGGTTATGGGTAGAGCTGGAGTTCGGTGCGAGATTAAGATCCCTCCCACCCAAGCTGCGCTTGGATGGGGCACTTGTTCATCGGAAGAGCTGGGGTGCGTTGCAAGGTTTAGATTCCCTCCCGCCCAAGCGGAGCTTGGACGGGGCACCCGGATGGGGCAGTCCCGCATCCCAGGTCTCCAAAACCGGGAGACCTGGGGCACCCGTACCCGCAGCCGTACCCGTATGCAGATTGGTTCAGAGGCGGCGCTTGGCTTCGAGGACGCGTTCCAGGGCTTCGTCCGCGGTGGCGCCGACGGAGGAGAGGTGGCCCATCTTGCGGCCGGCGCGGGGGGCGAGCTTTTCATACAAGTGGACGCGCACGCCGGGAACTTCCATGGCGGCGGCAAAGTTGGGTTCGCCGTTGAGCCAGACGTCGCCGAGCAGGTTAACGATGGCGCAGGGCGAGATCAGGGTAGTTTCGCCGAGGGGGAGATTGAGGGCGGCGCGGACCGCCTGCTCGAACTGGCTGGTGATGCAGCCCCGTTCGCTCTGGTGGTAGCTGTTGTGGGGACGGGGAGCCAGCTCGTTCACAAACAAATCGCCCTGCTTGGTGACGAACATCTCCACGCATAGCATGCCTTCAATGCCGAGCGCCGCGATGATGTCGGCGGCCAGCATTTCGGCGCGGGTCTCCAGGGTTTCGGGGATGCCGGCGGGGAGCACGCTCCAGGCCAGGATCTGGTCTTCGTGGTGGTTGCGCGCGGCGGGAAAGCTGCGCACCTGGCCAGCGGCATTGCGAGCGGCCATGACGCTGATCTCAAAGTCGAGTTCAAGGGCCTGTTCGGCGACAGCGGGCTTGGCACCAATGGCGTTCCAGGCTTCACTGATGCTGGACTCTGTCGCGGGAGCGTCGAGTCCGATGCGGGCCTGGCCGCGTCCGTCATAGCCGCCACGGCCGATCTTCAGGAAGACGCGTCCGCCGAGTTCCGGGACAGCCTGCTGCAACTCGGCTTCGCTGCGAACCACGCGAAAGGGGCCGACGGGAAATCCATGGTCGGCGAGGAAGGGTTTTTGGAGCGTCTTGTCCTGGATGATGCGAATGGGCTCGACGCCGGGACGGAGCGGGGCGATGGCGGCCACGCGGGCCAGGGCGTCGACGCCGATCTGCTCGATCTCGAGGGTGACGGCGTCGGCGCCGGTGGCCAGGCGGTGCGCGGCATCGACGTCATCCCATTTGCCGACGATGGTCTCATCCACGACGAAGCTGGCGGGACACTTCTGTTCGGGGTCCATAACGCGCACGTGGTAGCCCATGGTGCGCGCGGCCATGGCCATCATGCGTCCGAGCTGGCCGCCGCCGAGGATGGCGAGGGTGCCGCCGGGTTGGATGGGGTTGGGACCAGGGGGGGAGGGGGGGGTGGTCAAACCGGCAACTCCTGTCCCAGGACTTCCTGGGTGCGGGCGGCGCGCCATTGGGTGAGGCGGTGGTAAAGGGCTTCGTCGCTGGTGGCGATCATCTCGGCGGCAAAGATAGCGGCGTTGGCCGCTCCAGGCTTGCCGATGGCGAGGGTTCCCACGGGGACGCCTTTGGGCATCTGCACGATGGAGAGCAGCGAGTCGAGGCCGTTCAGCATGGTGGCAGGCACGGGCACGCCGAGCACGGGAACCAGGGTCTTGGCGGCGAGCATGCCGGGGAGATGGGCGGCGCCTCCGGCACCGGCGATGATGACGCGCAGTCCGCGTTCGCGCGCAGTTTCGGCATAGCGGTAGAGCAGGTCAGGCGTGCGGTGCGCGCTGATCACTTTGGCTTCGAAGGGAATCTCGAGGGCGCGCAGGATTTCGACGGCTGCGGAGAGCACTTCGTAGTCGCTCTTGCTGCCCATCACCACGCCGACGAGAGGCTGATCGGTCATGAGGTGATTATACGGAGCGGACAGCTGACAGCGACCAGTTGACAGCGAGCAGCGAACAGCAGGCAGTTGATTGCTTCGGAGGAGCGAGGGGGAACGGTTCGAACTTCAGAGTTCGCAGTTCGTAGTTCACGGCGAACGGTTAGCTGTCGGCTGTTCGCTGGTAGCTGTTTGCCGTCAGCTGTCGGCTGTTCTCTGTTTCAACGGCGGTGCCAGGCTCCGACGGCGACTTCGAGGACGGCGAAGAGGAGGCTGAGGGCAGCGAGGAAGCCTTTGGCGCGCTGCCAGTTTTGCTCGTGGCGGCTCATTCGATCTTCGAGGTCGGCGAGGCGGCCGCCGTTGCCATCGCCCACCAGGGTGATCATTTGGGCTTTGAGGACGTTGAGGTCGCTGAGGACCTGAGCTTCGAATTCATTCATGAGGCGCATGGGACTCCCGGGGAGAACGAAGTTCGTGGATGTCAGTTCGTAGTTCTCAGTTTGGTGGTTCTGTTCTCACGTCTGCGGACCGCGCCTTTTTGAGAAGCGCGTCTTTGCGAAGGAGGGGGCGACAGACTGTGAACTACGAACTGTGAACTGACAACTGCCAGCTGCCGGCTGTCAGCTGCCAAGCGGCAGGTTGATGAAGAGGGCGGCGGAGAACTCCGAGTAGTTGGGCGGGGTGGCGCCGTCGTACATGCGGATGTAGAAGCGGTCGTGGGCGGAGGTGCGGGAGAAGGTCAGAGTTTGCTGGCTGCCGCGCAGAAGGAGGTCTGGGTCTTCACCGGGCTGGAAGCAGTCGTCACGGCGGCGCACCTCGAAGCCTCCACCGGTGGGCGGAGCGGT
>CBJOJD010000207.1:0-9458 GCA_966443485.1 uncultured bacterium
CGCACGCAAAAAGCTTCTGCGATTCAACACCTGTACAGTCCCTCCCTCGGGAAATCATTGCCGCCTACCACCATACACGCACCACCTGCGCCCGGCCCAAGCCTCCCCCTGGGCTTCAAGTGCAAATCAAGACAGGCTCTTTCTGTGTGCTAGAATTCGCTCACTTTCCCTGGGGGTTTCCTCGTGTACATGCTCCAACTGCGCTCGCTCGCTCTGTTTCTGTGGGAAGAAGACAAGCCCGCTTCCACCACCTCCATTGTCGTGATCAGTTTGGTATTGTTCGCCGCTGGACTGCTCCTGCTCGTTCTCGCGCGCAACAAGTTCCGCCAGGCGGGAGTCATCGCTCGCCTGCGCAACGTCGCCCTAACTGATCTCTCACCGGGCCTGGTGCGAATCACAGGAAAAGCCGCAGGCGACACGTCCCTCACCAGCCCGATCAGCGGTCTAAGTTGCCATTCCTTCCAGGCCTCCGCTCAGGAACGCCGCGGCGAAGGAACCAGCGGGAGTTGGCGCACCATCAACCAGCACGCTCAGCGGCAGCCTTTCTCATTCACCGATGGCACCGCCACCGTACTCGTCGATCCAAACGGCTCCGAATGGGATCTCGACAACACAGTGGACAGCCGCTTCGAGCCGAACCACGGGTTTACCTGCCAACTGGATCCGGCATTGGATCTCCCACAGCCATCCGAAAAAGATCTACGCTCCTTCCTCCATGCCGACTGGACCAAGCCCCGGCCCGTCCCCGTAGCCGCATCCGTCGAAGACACCGAGGAACATGAAAAGAAACGCCGCTGGTGGATGCCCACCGAGATCGAAATCGAAGGGCTGGGCAGCATCGGTCTCGGTGAAGAAAAGGAGATCAAAATCGACGGTCTCGGGGGCATCGCTTCACCCAAAGTCTCCGCCTACACCCTTACCGAATCTTGCATCCTGCCCGACCGCCAATACAGCATCGTCGGGACCTGTCATCCTTCCGCTGACCCTGGCGGCTCAACTCGCTGGGTGATTAAGCAAGGCGATCCCAAAGCACCTTTCGTGCTCTCCTCAAAACCCGCCGAGAAGATGGCCGGAGGCGTGCGAAAAAATGCGATCCTGCTCCTCGGCGCAAGCCTCCTCTCGCTCGCGTTTGCCGTCCTTATGTTCTTGACCCGGCACTCCTGGGTAGAACACGCAAGATAGCTGCCTCGCCCGTAGCTCCGGCCTCCTGACCGGCAGTAGCGTGGGTCTCCAGACGGCAATTCGAGAGAATTCGCAATCGACTACGGCCCCATACTCTGCGGCAAGCACGGATCATACCCCAGCGTCGTCGGCGTCACCGGCGCCGGCGGCGTGGGAGGCGTGGCCCACGGCGTCTTCGCAAAATCGAAGAACTCCAGCAAGTCCGGCTGCGAAGCATCGCGCCCCGTCAGGTGCGCCGAGCTGCTGATGAACCGGTTCTCCACAAACTTGATCACCGCCGTGTGGTCCATCGGGGTGTGCGAAACAAAATGCCTCCGGCTGAACGGCGAGATCACCATATTCGGCAATCGGAAACCCAGCTGTGCCGGGAACCCATACACCGCCGCCGCATCCGTGCTGTTCGCTCCCGGATCCCCCGGCACCAGATCGCAATGGATCGTAGGCACCCCGTTCGGCGGCAGGCACGGATTCTTCAGGTCCGCCTTTACCGCAATCGTCGAGATATCCGGAATCGTGCCCAGAGCCGCATCGGTGAAGTCATTGGAATGCCCCGGTACCGGCGGCACGTGATCGTAAGGACCGCCGCCCTCGTCGTAGCTCAAGAAAAATACCGTGTCCTTCCACGACGGGCTCGTCATCAGCGAATTCACAATCTTTGCCACCTGCGTCTGCCCCGTCAGGATCGACTGACCCGATCCCGGATGCTCATCGTTCAGCCCCGATCCCGACTCGATGAACGCAAAGCTCGGCAACGTGCCATTCTTCACATCGTTGAAGTACGCCGTGAGCGGCGCAATGTGGTTGGGATCGATGCAGAACGAGTTCGTCGTATCGCCTACCACGCTCGAAGGCTGGGTCGGCGCAGTACACGCCGCCTGCGTCGGATTCAAATAGACGTACTTATAGGAGTAGCTCAGCGTCTCGAACGCCGTGTCCGGATAGCTTGCACTGCCTGCTCCGCACGGAGTCCCTGCCTGGCAACCTCCCTCCGTCACGGTGTAGTAGATCTTCCACGACACCGCGGCCCCATCCAGCTCCTGGAAGATGTTGTTGATGCTGAGCTGCGGCAGATGGTCGTTGCTCCCTGGATCGAACACCAAACCCTGCGTGGTCCCGCCCGTGAACGTGGCAAGGCGGTTGGGAATGCTCTTCGATGAAACCGGCGAAAACCAGCGGTCCGACAACGCGAACTGCGAGGCCATGTAGTAGTAGTAGTTCAGGAAATCCTGGTCGTAGTACCCCATCGCCCGTTCGCCCGTCGTATCCGTGAAGCTGCCCGAGCACGTGCCGCTCTGATTGCAGCTCTTCGCAAAGCCCTCCGCGATGTGCACAAACCCATCCATGTGGATCGGACGGCTGGTGCTGAAGTCCCACCGGCTCACATCGCCGTAGCTCTCCAGCCACGAAGAGCTCTCATCGTCAATACAGGTCGTCCGAAACTTATAGGGGAAGTACACGTCTCCCTCATCATCGGAATTGGAGATCGTGTTCAGCTTGTCGTCGATCCCGTCGACGTCGTACTCCTTGCCGTCATCGCCGATATTCCACCCGTTCGTCTTGCGATACGGATTCAGCATCCCGAAGTAGTTGTCGAAGCTGTGATTTTCCTGCAGCATGAAAACCACATGGTTGATCGCGTTCAAGCTGCTGGCCGGAATCACCGTCACCATTGCGCTCGCCGACGCCTGTCCCCCGGAGCCTTTCGCCACCGCCGTATAGGTCACCGTCGCCGTCGGGCGTACCTTCACCGTCGCGCTGCTCGATGAAAAGTTGTAGACGCTTCCATCCGATCCCGTCAGCGCAATCGAGGTGGCATTGGTCGTATTGATGGTCAAGATCGACAAGCTGCCCGGCGTGATCGTGTTCGAATCCGCATAGATCGTCACTGTCGGCGCAGGCGGTGTACCCACCGTGATGTCCACCGTCGTGTACGTCGCTCCCCCGCAGTTATCCCATTCCTCTACGACCGTATGTTCCGGACCATTCGCCATGCTGATCGAAGTATTGAGCGACGTCCCGCTCACCACGTACACCAGCTGGTTATTCACGTACACGCCCATCGACGCCACGCCTTGCGCGCAGGTGCTCGTCGTGGCCGTGGCCACATAGTGCACGGGAGACGGCACAATCTGTCCCGCCGTCGGGCTCGTCACCGTCACATCCGCATGCGCGAAGCAAGAAAACATTAGAACAGCAAACAAGAATCCGGCGAAGGTTCTCATGAGTATCCCTTTTTGAAGAGCGCCCCCTCCGCACAGCACCGATCCACAGCCATCCGTATCGCAACGAACGTCCATCCAACGGATTCGGAACCTCGAAGTCAGGGGAGATCGCGGCCAGCTACCGGCAGTTCACACCGGACCCGCTAGTTGCTTAGATGCCAAGCTCGCTGCTTTGAGAAACCGTTTGCCTCAACAAACCTCGTCAGTGCTGCGACCAGACAGTAACTTCGTCGACGTTACCGGAAACTGCCTCTCACGGTACGACCCCTCGCGATGAACACCAGATTGTGATGGAGCTCACTTTTTACCGCTTCTGCTGAATGGAACAATAGCCAAGTGAAATTGGATTCGTCAGCCTTTGTCGCAGACCCCGCCCTTGTCCAAGCACTGGAACAGCGCGCCACACCCGTCGACTGCACCCAGGACCGCCTGCTCTTCCGCCAGGGCGACGCCCCCACCGGTCTCTTCATCTTCCACAACGGCGAGGTCGTCCTCTCCATGAACGCCCCCAACGGCCAGAGCATCGTGAAGATCACCGCTGCGCCCGGCTCGCTGCTGGGACTTCCTGGCCTCGTCAGCAACCAGGGATACTCCCTCTCCGCGAAGGCTCGCCGCGGCGCTCAAATCAGCTTCCTCAACCGCGACACCTTCTCCAAGCTCATGCTCTCTGAGCCGTCCCTGTCCATGATGATTCTGCGTGTCCTGGCCGCCGAGGTGCGTACCGCCCGACAAGCTCTCTCCAAGGACTAGCCGCCCCGTCCCGAAGACCCACTCCCCAATCTAGTAGCATCCAATTTGTGCCCGGACTCGATACCCCCATCATGTACGTGCGCGGCGTCGGCCCGCGCGTGGCGGAAATGCTCGCCTCCAAGGGCATCCAGACTGCCGAAGACCTGCTCTACCATCTCCCCTTCCGCTACGAGGACCGCCAGAACCCGCGCAGCCTTGATGAGCTGAAGCCCGGCGAGATGGCCAGCGTCATCGCCGAAGTCCGTGGCTCCTCCCTCCTCCGCACCCGCCGCGCTCCCATCTTTGAGCTCACCATCGGACAGGGCCGCTTCGCCATGAAGTGCCTGTGGTTCAACGGCACCTATCTCCAAGGCAAGTTTCAGGCTGGACAGACCATCGCCGTCTTCGGCAAAGTCGAGCCCTCCCGCTCCACCAGCAACCTCAAGATGATCCAGCCGCAGTTTGAACTGCTGCCCGACGCCTCTGACGACGCCGAAACCCGCCTCCTCGAAGTCGGCCGCATCACCCCCGTCTACGAGTCCCTCGGCGGAACCCGCCTCGCCTCGCGCTGGCAGCGCAAAGTCATCTTCCACCTCCTCGAAGGCCTGAACGACAACGTCCCTGAGTCCTTGCCCGCCGCCCTGCGCCAGCGACTCCGCCTTCCCGACCTTGGACCCGCGCTTCGCCAGGTGCATTTCCCTCCGGAGGGCACCCCCATGACCCAACTCCAAGCCTGGGCCACGCCCGCTCATCGCCGCCTCATCTTCGAAGAACTCTTCTTCCTCGAACTCGGCCTCGAGGTCAAGCGCCGCCGCCTCCGCGAACGCGCCGGCATTGCCTTTGCCACCACCGACCAAGTCCGCGGAGCCATCCGCGAGGTCCTGCCCTTCCACCCCACCGCCGCTCAAAAGCGCACCCTCGCTGAGATCGTCGCCGACATGCGCCAGCCCAATCCCATGCGCCGTCTCCTTCAGGGCGACGTAGGCTCGGGCAAGACCATCGTCGCGCTCCAAGCCATGCTCGTCGCCATCGAAAACGGCTACCAGGCCGCTTTGATGGCTCCCACCGAGATCCTCGCCACCCAGCACTTCCTCGCCGCCCGCAAGCTCCTCGAGCGCTCCTCGCGCAAGTACCGCATCGTGCTCCTCACCGGCTCCCTCGACGAGGATCGCAAGCGCTACAACCGCGGGCTCATCAACCGTGGCGAGGCTCACGTCGTCATCGGCACCCATGCCCTCATTGAAGAAAAAGTCGAGTTCGACCGCCTGGGCCTCGTTGTCGTCGACGAGCAGCACCGCTTCGGCGTCCTGCAACGCTTCCGCCTCATGAAGAAGCCCAATCAAGCCGAGCCCGACGTGCTGGTCATGACCGCCACTCCCATTCCCCGCACCCTCGCCCTCTCGCTCTACGGCGATCTCGACGTCAGCGTGCTCGACGAACTGCCCCCCGGCCGCACGCCCATCGTCACTCGCCGCGTCTCGGATGACCGCTCTGAAGACGTGTGGGACTTCGTCCGCAAGCAAGTCGCTCTCGGCCACCAGGCCTACGTCGTCTATCCCGTCATTGAAGGCACCAAGGACGATCAGCCCGAGCTGGACTTCTCCCACGACGACCCAACCGCTGTCCCTCCCGCCCCTCCAAAGCGTGCGCGCAAAGGCAAGCCCGGCGATCTCTTCCCCAAGATGGCTCCTGAAGCCAATCCCAACTCCAAGTCCGGCCTCAAGTCCGCCGTCGAGATGCACGAAAAGCTGCGCACCGGCCCCCTTGCCGGCCTCCGCCTCGGCCTGCTGCATGGCCGTCTCGACTCCGACGACAAAGAGGTCATCATGCGCCGCTTCCAGCGCGGTGAAATCGATGTCCTCGTCTCGACCACTGTGATTGAAGTCGGCGTCGACGTCCCCAACGCCTCCGTCATGGTCATCGAACACGCCGAGCGCTTCGGCCTCGCCCAGCTCCATCAGCTCCGCGGACGCGTCGGACGCGGCGCCGCTAAGAGCTACTGCATCCTCATGACCGGCCCCAAAGTCTCCGAACAGGCCGAGGAACGCCTCACTGCCATGGTCCGCACCCAGGACGGCTTTGAGCTCGCCGAGCTCGACCTGGCCATGCGCGGTCCCGGCGAATTCTTTGGCACCCGCCAGGCCGGCCTCCCCGACTTCCGCGTCGCCAATCTTCTCCGCGACCGCGAGCTCCTGGAGCTGGCCAAACAGGAAGCCGCCCGCTTCGCGCACGCCACACCCGAGTCCGGCTGCGAAGGCACCGAAGCCGAACGCGCCCGGGTCTGGACCCGCCTCAAAGAAGCCTGGCAGCGCCGCTACGGCCTGGTCGAAGCCGGCTAGAACACCGCGCGAACGGACCCGCTTAGCCTCTCCGCAGCCAAAACAAAGAATCCTGCACCCCGAAAATGGGTGCAGGATTCCTCATCTACCTTCTTGCTCGTGGAACAAAATGAATGCGCGATGTGCGGCCGGATTGGCCGCTTAGGCTATCTCCGGTGGGCGGCTGGTCAGGGATGCTTCGATCGGGAAGGTCTGGATCTCCAGATCGACACTGGCGATCTCCTGCCCGCAATCCCGCTGATGGTTGCGCGTACACTGGCACAGCTCCGTGAACCGGACGTGCCCGTATTGGCTGAGTTCCAATCCGGAAGCAATGAGTACGCTATAAATCTCGACGCACGCCTGCCGCTCGAACTCGAACAGTAAATTGACAACACCGGTATCACTTGCACCACGGCTCAATACCCAGCCGCCGCTCGCAAGGATTCCGCCGGTGAGCGAACGAATGAGTCTGGACGGCTCCTCCATGGAGACGGCTTTCATCTCCAGCGCCCAGGGCATGCTCGCTGCCTCAATACCCCTTTGCTGCTGCACGTTGACCCTCACACCCCTCTTATCGGATCAACGGGCCCGAGCTTTCGCGGCTGTGCCGGACTCGCACGCCCCCTGACCTGCTTTGGGACAGCCGTCCGCAAGTGGGTGTGTATCCGCTACCAACCGCTTATCAAGGGTAACGTTATGGTAATTTGGACGACGCTCACCTAACCCACCGGAAAGAACACGCCCGAATGTTGTACTTTGAGGAAGACCATGATCGTCGGTTCTGGAATTGACCTCGTAGAGATCTCCCGCATCCAGCAGACCCTCGACCGCTTCGGCGATCGTTTCCTCGATCGCGTCTACACTCCCGCCGAGAAAGCCTACTGCCTGGGCAAGCGCAATGCCGCCGAAAGCCTCGCCGCCCGCTTCGCCGCCAAAGAGGCTGGAGCCAAGGCCCTGGGCACCGGCATCAGCTTCGGCGTCACCTGGCGCGAGATTGAAGTCGTCCGCGAACCCAGCGGCCGCCCCACCTTGGCCTTCCACGGCCGTGCCGCCCAAATCGCCAGCCGCCTCGGCGCTCGCCACGCCGCCCTCTCCCTCACCCACACCGCCACCCTGGCCATGGCTAATGTCCTGCTTGAGGACGGCCGTTAGCCCCCCGGCAGGTCTGCTATTCTCAAGGCGAAACCTGGGGTGGCTGGGTCCCGAATCCGGTTCCAAACGTCCAAAGTGAGTAGATCGAAGGGTTTTCACCCCAGCCGGTGCATCCGGATTCCGTTGTCGCTCATCAGCTACATGAGCGAGCCGTGGTCGTAATCCAACTAGAAAAGCGGGCGTAAGCCCAGAAACCGGCCCTTCGGTCCGGCTTCAACCCCGGTCCAGCACCGGAGCATATTCGGCAAGAGGAGCAAAGTGCCAAGCCGCAAAGAGATTCACTGGGCGCAACTGAAAGTAGGAGCCTTGGTCCTGGCGGCCGTGGCGGTGCTGATCGGCCTGATATTCCTCATGACGGGATCCAGCGGTGGCCTGTTCACCCGCAAGCTGATCCTTCGCTCTTACTTCGCTAACGCCTCCAATCTTAAGAGCGGCGCCCCGGTCACGCTGGAAGGCGTCACCATCGGCAACGTCACCCACATCCACATCGTCCCCGCGCGCAACCCCACCCCCGTCGAAGTCACCATGCAGGTGAGCGCCAAGGCCGCCTACGATATCCGCACCGACTCCACCACCTCCATCGCCCAAGCCGGCGTCCTGGGCGACAGCTACATCGATATTGATTCCAAGCACGCCTCCGGCCCCACGCCGCCCGACAACGCCGAGCTCCAGGCCCGCAACGTGCCCAGCATCCAGGCCGTGGTCGACACCAGCCAGGACGCTCTACAGCAAGCCACCACCGTGATGCGCAAGATCAGTACCCTTATGGATTCGCTCAACTCGCGCAAGGGCACCGCTGGCCTGCTCCTGAATGACCCCGAGCTCTACCACAAGCTCACCCAGACCGCCTCCAACCTCGAGACCGTCACCCGCACTATGACCCAGGGCAAGGGTACCCTCGGCAAGCTGATGACGGATGAGACGCTCTATACCAAGCTCAACACCACCATTGATCAGCTCAGCAGCATTGCGAACAATCTCGACGCCGGCAAAGGCAGTGCCGGCAAGCTGCTGCGCGACGAGGCGCTTTACAACAACCTGAACGCCGCAGTCGCCAACACCAACAAGCTCCTCGACGGCATCAACCAGGGCAAAGGCAGCCTGGGCAAGCTGGCTTCCGATCCGGTGTTTGCAAAGAAGCTCGACAACACCGTCACCAACCTGGACACCATCCTGCAAAACGTTCAGGACGGCAAGGGCACCATCGGCCAGCTCATGCAAAACCGCTCCCTCTATGACCACAGCGATCAGACCATGGACCAGGCTCAGCAGCTGGTGAAGAGCATTCGCGAGAATCCCAAGAAGTATCTGGTTATTCACCTGAAGATCTTCTGAGCGGCAACGATCTCTTCGTAGCGATAGGCAAGCCGTCACAATTCAATAACGAAAACCGCTAGGGATACGTACACTGGCCTCGGAGGTTCACTTGCGCCCCAAGGCCCTGATCGTTGCTGGTCTCTCGCTGCTCGCCGTCTCAGCCCTGCTGCTCCGCGTCACGCACCATAACCAGCCCGTTCAGGCCGCTGTCGCCGGACCGGCCTACGCCTCCAATGGCGATCTCTTGCCTCCCGGCAACTATCGGGAATGGATCTACCTCAGCTCCGGCGTGGATATGAGTTACACCGCCAAGCCCGCCGACATGACCATGTTCGACAACGTCTTCGTCAATCCCGAGGCCTACCGCAGTTTTGTGGCCACTGGAACCTGGCCCGACAAAACCATGATGGTGCTCGAAGTCCGCGAAGCCAAGAACAAAGGCTCCATCAACCAGCACGGCCACTACCAGGGAACCGGCCTAATGGGCATGGAGGTCCACGTCAATGATTCGGCTCGCTTCCCCGGCGGCTGGGCC
>CBJOJD010000208.1:0-9450 GCA_966443485.1 uncultured bacterium
TGATGGGCGTGCTGTTCGGCATCGTCCAGGCCCTTCTGCGGCGCGCAACCCGGGAGACAAGCGACGCCTTGGATGCAGCGGTCGAGAGCTCAGAAAAACTCCGTCAGTCTTATGAGGACAAGCAGCACCTGATCGAACAAGCCTCGGATGGAATTCTGATCGCCGAAGTCTCGGGACGGGTCCTGGAAGCCAATTCCGCCGCCTGTTCGATGCTGGCCTACACCCCGAGCGAGATGCGGGAGCGTAACTTGCGGGACCTGGTCTCCGCCGGCGAGGCCGATCAGCTCGCGAAATCGAAAGAAGCTATCGAGAAGAGTGGCTTGCACATTCAGGAGTGGGACCTGCTGCGCAAGACCGGCGAGACCTGTCCCTTTGAGGTGAGCGCCAAGATTCTGCAGGATGGATGTTGGCAGATCTTCCTTCGCGACATTAGCGAGCGAAAGCAGGCCCAGAAGCGCTTGTTGCAGGTCCTGCGAACCAATCGCGCCTTGAGCCGCTGCAACGAGGCGCTCATCCGGGCCCGCGATGAGCAGACCCTATTGCAGACGGTCTGCGAGGTGGTCGTCCAGGACGCCGGTTATCCGCTGTGCTGGGCAGGGCGCGCCGAACCAGACGCAGCAAAGACCGTGCGCGTTCTGGCTCTCTCCGGCAGTGGCGGAGACTACGTCCAATCGCTTGGCATCACCTGGGGTGAGGACGAGCACGGCCACGGACCAACCGGAACCTGCATTCGCACCCGACAGCCCGTGATGGCCAAGAACATCGCTGGCGATGCGGCGATGGCGCCCTGGCGCATCGGAGCACTACGCCACGGGTACGCTTCCAGCTTAGCTATTCCTTTGATCACCGAGGACTCTGAGGTTTATGGATCATTGAGCATTTATGCCCACGAGCCAAATGCGTTTCACGCGGAAGAACTTGAACTGCTCAAAGAGTTAGCCGACGACCTGGCCTTCGGGATCACGGCACTGAAGATTCGCGAAGAGCGGCAAAGAGCGGAGCAGGATCTGCGCGCTCTCAACGCAGAGTTAGAGAAGCGGGTCCTGGATCGCACCGGGGAGTTGCGGGAGGCACGGGAGCGGGAGATCGACATAGGCCGCAAAATCCAGGAAACCTTGCTGGTCGATCAGATTCCTAGCAACCAGCCGGGCATCTCTATTGCTTCACTGAGCATTCCCACGCAGCGGATCGATGGCGACTTTGTGATCTTCATGGAGCCGCGCTCCCGTTCCTTTGACTTGGTGATCGGCGACGTCATGGGCAAAGGAGTTCCCGCGGCTTTGCTGGGCGCGGCCACCAAAGCGCACTTTATCAAGGCGTTTGGGCACCTCTCTGCACTTGAACAAGAGGCCAATCTCCCCGAGCCGAACGAGATTGTGATGTGGACCGACGCGGAGATCGTCCACCAGCTGATTGCCCTGGAGAGCTTTGTAACCGTCTGCTATGCGCGGGTAGATCTCGAGGGCGGAGTGGTCAAGATCGTGGATTGCGGTCACACTGGGGTGAGTCAACTGCACGGCAAGACCGGCAAGGCGGAGATGTTGCACGGAGACAACCTTCCCCTTGGAGTGCGCGAAGGAGAACTCTACGAACAGCGGGTTTTTCCAATGGCAAGCGGAGATACGCTGCTCTTCTTCTCCGATGGGATCACCGAAGCCCGCAATGGTATAGGGGAACTCTTTGGCCCGGAGCGTCTGCTCCAGTGCGTGGAGAGACATGCCAAAGACAAACCCTCCACGCTCGTACAGGACATTCTTCAGTCTGTGGTTGAGTTCTGCGGCACAGAGAAGATGGCCGATGACGTGACCTTGGTGGCCGTCTGCATGGAGGATATCGGTCCACCTCTCGCCATCGACGAGATGACCATCTGGAGCGACTTGAATGAGCTCGCCCAGGTCCGCTCGTTCGTACGTGCATTCTGTTCCCGTCTCCCCGCCGCCGTGCAAGTGGAGGCGACCACCGATGCACTAACGCTGGCGGCCAACGAGGCGGCTAGCAACATCATGCGCCACGCCTATCGGGGGCGAACCGACCGCAAGATACATCTTTCGGCGGAAGCCTTCGAGAATCGTGTGGTGCTCAAACTGGATCACCATGGACTTCCGTTTCATCCTGATCCGCCTTCCCTTCCCTCGCTGGAGGGAAACCGAGAATCGGGTATGGGACTCTATATCCTTTCCCAGTGCGTGGATCACGTGCGCTACTCTCATACCCGGCCCGGCCAGAACAGCATTGTGCTCACCTGCCGCATTGGAGACCGTGGGCAAGAAAGGGAGGTCTCATGGACATTCCAACCGAACTCAAGAATGACATAGCCATTGTGGACATCCCTGTGAACGAGCTGGATGCCAGCAACGTGGGCGATCTCAAGAGGTCTATGGCCGGCATTTTGGAGAAATACCACAAGGTGGTCATCGACCTGCATCGCACGCAGTTCGTAGACAGCTCGGGGCTGGGCGCTATTCTCTCCTTCCTGCGCCAGGTCAGCGGGGCGGGCGGAGACTTGAAGCTGTGCGGCTTGAGCCGGCAGGTACGCGCCACCTTCGAGCTGGTTCGCATGCATCGCATCTTCGAGATCCTGGACACGCGCGAAGAGGCGGTACGTACCTTCAGCAGCATATGAAAGAGGTGGGCCGTGGCAAGTGAGGCAACACTTATCGATACGGTTTCGGAGCTGCAGGATGCGATCTGCCGGCACGCGATCTACTCCATGGGCAAGCGCTGGCAGGATCTGAGCCGCTACGACCGCTTCGAAGCGGTGGCACTGACGGTCCGTGATCACATGATGGAGCGCTTCCTGCAAACCGAAGCGACCTACCGCCGTCAGGATGTGAAGCGCCTGTACTATCTCTCAATCGAGTTCCTGATCGGGCGATCGTTGGGAGCAAACCTCCGCAACTTGGGCATGTACGCGGCCTGTCGCGAGGCTCTCAAGAACCTCGGCGCCGACCTGCAAGAGATCGAAGAGATGGAACCCGATGCAGCCCTGGGCAACGGCGGACTGGGCCGGCTGGGCGCGTGCTTCATCGACTCTCTCGCTACCTTGGGAATGCCTGGCTACGGCTATGGGATCAACTACGAATTCGGGCTGTTCAGGCAGGAGATTGTAAACGGCTACCAGCGCGAGTTGCCCGATAACTGGCTAAGCCTCGGTAGCCCGTGGCAGATGCCGCGTCCCGATGAGGCTTGTCTGATCCCGATCTACGGGAACGTCGAACACGGAACCGATCGCTTCGGCGGCTACAACCCCATGTGGATGAACTGGAAGGTCATACTGGGACTACCGAATGACGTGCTGATCCCCGGTTACGGAGGCCGAACCGTCAACTTCCTCAGGCTCTACTCGGCGCGGGCATCCCACGAGTTCGACATGCAGATCTTCAATGACGGGGATTACTTCAATGCTGTCAACCAGAAGATCCAGACAGAAACCATCTCGAAAGTCCTTTATCCCTCAGACAGTGTGATCGCCGGGCAAGAGCTTCGGCTCGCACAGGAGTACTTCCTGGCGGCGTGTGCGGTACGCGACATCGTACGGCGCTTTGAGAATGAACATCACGATTGGAAGCAGTTCTCGGCCAAAGTTGCCATTCAGTTGAACGACACCCATCCGGTCCTGGCCATCGCGGAGCTGATGCGGCTTCTGGTAGATGAAAAGCAGGTTGCATGGGATGAGGCCTGGAAGATCGTCCAAGAGACATTTGGGTACACAAACCACACGCTCTCCGCTGAGGCCCTGGAGTCGTGGCCGGTGGAGCTGATACGTCGTCTGCTCCCGCGCCATTTGCAGATTCTGGAAGAGGTCGACCGCCGGTTCCTGCAGGTGGTATTGGAACTGCCAAGTGCTGAGCGCATGACCATTCTCAGCAGTGGCACCCCTCAACAGGCGCGCATGGTCAACCTGGCGCTGCAAGGTAGCCACTCGGTGAACGGTGTCTCCCCCATCCACACGTCCCTGCTCCGATCGCAACTTCTGCCGGAGTTTTATCGCCTTTGGCCGGAAAAGTTCAATAACAAGACCAACGGCATCAGCCCGAGGCGCTGGCTCTTGCACGCAAACCCAGAATTGGCCCGCTTGGTGACTGCCTCAGTTGGAGAGGGATGGGTCACGAATCTAAATGAGCTGCTGGCGCTGGAGCGATTTGCCGAGGATCCCGGGTTCCAACTCGAGTTTCAGGATGTGAAGGAGGCCAACAAGGCGCGGCTCACGCAGCTGGTTCGTGAGCAGGTGCAGGTCACGCTCGATCCTGAGTCCATGTTCGATGTACACGTGAAGCGGATCCATGCGTACAAACGGCAGCTGCTTAAAGTGCTGCATATCATCCATCAGTATCTTGAGTTGGTCGAGGACGGCACCGCCCCAACCGTGGCAAGAAGCTACATCTTCGCCGGCAAGGCGGCGCCGGGCTACTGGCACGCGAAGCAGATCATCAAGCTCATTCACAGCGTGGCAGAGGTGATCAACCGAGATTCGCGAACCAGAGATCTGATCAAGGTTGCCTTCATTCCGGACTACCGGATTACTCTGGCGGAGAGAATCATCCCTGCAGCCGACTTGAGCGAGCAGATCTCGACCGCAGGCAAAGAGGCCTCCGGCACCGGCAATATGAAGCTGGCCCTGAACGGCGCAATCCTGATGGGCTCGCGCGATGGAACCAACCTGGACATTGCAATCCAGGTGGGCGAGGAGAACACTTTCTTATTTGGGTGCACCGCGGAGCAGGTGCAGGCCATGCGCCAGACGCAGTCCTATCGTCCGCAGGAGCTGTGCAATCAGGATGGGCGCCTCTCCCGGGTGCTGACGGCGCTGCAATCAGGGCTCTTCTGCCACCAGGAACCTGAGTTCTGCGCGTGGATCGATCGCACGCTCCTCTCCGAACAGGATGAACAGGTTCACTTTGCTGACTTGCCCGCCTACCTTGCGGCGCAGCAGGCAGCGGAGGAAGCCTTTGTGAATCGGCGTCGCTGGCTGCGTATGTCGATCCTGAATGTGGCCCGCGTGGGGATGTTCTCGAGTGATCGAGCGATCAGCGAATATGCCACGGAGATCTGGCACCTGAACCGGGTGGGATGATCATTCGGCAGCGGCAATGAAGGCGCGGAGGCGTGACAGAAGGATCCGCGCCTCCACGCATTGCGCCTCACTGCCCGCAAAGTGCGTCCGGAGCAAAATGGAGTCCACGCCCGCCATCAGGCGCTTGGCGTGTCCTTTACTCCCGCCACACCCGCCTCAGGAGGCTGCCTTGATCTGCAGGTGCACCGGCTGACTGCTCTTCGGCAGTAACAATTCCAGCACTCCATTATGCAACTCGGCTTTCGCCTTGGAGGGATCGATCAGCTCCGGAAAATTGATGCGCCGGAAGACCCTGCGGCTAGCGAACTCGCTGTAGGTCGTCTCTGGAGAGCGGGATTCCTGCTTCACCTTGGCTTCTCCTTTGATGACCACCGCATCAGCTTCCAGTTCGATGTCGATCATCTCCGGCTCGAAGCCAGGCACAAGCGCATGAATGACCAGTTCCTTCTCCTGATCGATGACTTCAATGGGGATGCGGTTTACTACTTCGCGCTCCGCTCGCAACCAGTCCTCAAGGTCATGGCCTGCTTCGCGGCCGCGCTCATCAAAGAACGAGAATGCACGTTCAGCGATTCTGGTGGTGAGGTCCTCCACCTCCGACATCAGGCTGGAGACATGCGGAAAGCTGAGCACCGACCGCGTGCTTTGAGCGGGACGGATTTGCAGTTGTTGCCGGCTCATATTCCACCTCTTTCGAACCTGCCGGGGCTCTAGCGGTGAAACACGTCCGAGGGTGGGGCGCGCATCGCCGCTGAAGACACCGCGGCGCTGGATCCAGGCCGGAACAAGGAGATACACAGATCGAGGACCATGCCCCTGCTCCAGGATTCCGGCAGATTAGCAGTCGTATATCGTACCCCGCTGGCAGGGTTCGTGAAGTGATTGAAAACACGTAAAGATGTGACGGGGCCAGGGACTAACCAATCAAGCATTCAGCTCAGCGCCTGCGTGGCTTCTGATGAATCGGACCGAGCTTGGGGTTTGCTCATCCTGGTAGCCGACGTCTCCGGACATGGCGTTCCCGCAGCTTTAATCGCGTCGATGGTCAAGGTCGCCGTTCAGTCGCAACGGCACCAGCAGGAAGATCCGGCGCTGCTGCTTTCCGCAGTCAATCAGGCGCTATGCGGGAACGCCCAAAATCAGTTCGTGACCGCTGCATACGCGTACCTTGATGCAGCCAAGGCCGAGCTGCGCTACGCAGGCGCCGGACACCCGCCCATGCTGTTGTTACGGGATGGGCAGGTCCTCTCCATCGAGGAAAACGGGTTAGTGAAGGCGCTGATGCCCTCCGCCACCTACAGCTCCAGGGCTATCGGACTGCAACGCGGAGATCGCATCCTGCTCTACACGGATGGCATCCTCGAACCCACCAACGCCAGCGAAGAGGAGTTCGGCGGCGAGCGGCTTGCAAACATCTTCAAGGAGACCGCCAGACTGGCTCCGGAGGAAGCAGCCGATACGATTCTTCGCGCTGTGAGCGCCTGGTCCACGACTCAGCAGGACGACCTCACCCTGATGATCTGCGATTACAAAGGACCCTCGCCCTCCCAACTGATCGTCAGCTGACAGAGAACACGTCCTCCAGCGCTCGACTGGCGTTACACGCTTAGGCATGCAGTTCAATCAGCATCGCTTCATCCGGCTCCACGTGCACCGCTGCGTTTACCTGTTCCCTCTCGCGAGCAAGATCAGTGCACGCGACGATGACACCTGCGTCTATTTTTACGTCTCGCGCGGTTTCCGAGAGACTCACCAGGACAGCGAAACGCTTGTCCGCATCCGACCTGATGAACTGCACAAGCCCATCCTCGGCCGCAAGGTTGGTGAGCTTGCCTGAGACCAGAGTCCCCTCTTGATGACGAAGGCGCAGAAGATGCCGGTAGAAGGAGAGCATGGAGCTCGGATCATCCTTCAGTGTCTCCACATTGACGGCCTTGTTGACGTCTCCGATGGGCAGCCATGGGGTGCCGTCAGAAAACCCACACGTGTGCGACGCATCCCACGGCATCGGAGTTCTCTCCGGATCCCGTCCCATGCCAATGCCGGGCTGCCTCTTTTCCGCCGGATCCTGCACCTCCTCCGGCGCGATGACCACGTTTTGCATTCCTAGCTCTTCCCCGTAGTGCACCGTCAATGTGCCGGGAAGCGAAAACAACAGCAAGGCTGCGGCGCGCGCCTTCTTGCTGCCAATGCGAGAAGCAATGCGCGGCTGATCATGATTGCCCAGCACCCAGTTGGGCCAGGCGCCCTCGGGCAATGCCGATATGTACTCGCCGATGATTCTCACCAGTTCCTCGGCGGTCCATGGGCACTGCAACAGCTGGAAGTTGAATGGTAGATTCGCACCCTCCAGCTTCGGCCCGTAGTACTCCATCAGACGCGGAATCGGCAGGTAGATCTCCCCGATCAGGACGCGATCTCCAAACTCGTCGAGCACGCTGCGCATCTCCGCGACCAGAGGCTGAACCTCGGGACGGTCGGAGTCATAGATCGGCAAGAATCTCTCCCGGGATGCTTGACCCACCTTATATGCGGGATTGGGAGGATTATCTCGAAACTGGTCATCCTTGATCATCAGCCACATCACATCGACGCGGAATCCATCCACGCCTTTCCGCAGCCAGAAGCGAAGAGCTTCGAACATGGCCGCCTTGACCGAGGGGTTCCGCCAGTTGAGGTCAGGCTGCTCTTTCAGGAATTCGTGAAGATAGTACTGTCCTGTGGTCGCGTCCAGCTCCCATGAGGATCCGCCAAAATGACTCTGCCAATTGTTCGGCTGGTCGCGCCACAGATACCAATCCCGCTTGGGATTGTCGCGAGAAGAGCGGCTCTCCACAAACCAGGGATGCTGATCGGAGGTGTGGTTCGGAACAAAGTCCAAAATGAGCCGAAGGCCGCGTCGATGCACCTCCTCGAGCAGGCGATCGAAGTCCTGCATGGTGCCGAACATGGGGTCGATGCCACAATAATCCGCAACATCGTATCCAAAATCAGCCATCGGCGAGGGATAGATGGGAGATATCCAAATGGCGTCTGCCCCCAGCTCCACCAGGTAGTCGAGCCGCTCCCGGATCCCGTTCAGATCCCCAATGCCATCTCCATTACTGTCTTGAAACGACCGCGGATAAATCTGATAGATAACGGCGTGCTGCCACCAGCTCAGATTCTGCATCCCAAATCTTGTGCTCCTTTTCATTTAGTTGCGAACGGCAGGAAGAATGATTAACGATCTCTGGTATAAGAACGCAATCTTCTACTCCCTTTCGGTCGCCACTTTCATGGATGCGAACGGCGACGGAGTAGGAGACTTCCAGGGCCTACTTCGACGGCTCGATTATCTGCAGGGCATGGGAATCACGGCGCTCTGGCTCATGCCGTTCCAGTGTTCGCCGGGGCGCGACAACGGCTACGATATCAGCGACTATTACGCCATCGATCCGCGCTACGGCAGCCTCGGCGACTTCGTCGAGTTCACCCACGGTTGCCGTCAGCGTGGCATGCGAGTGATCGTGGACCTCGTGGTCAACCACACTTCCAATGAGCATCCCTGGTTCAAGGAAGCCTGCGCCGACCCCCAATCGAAATACCGAGACTGGTACGTGTGGTCTGACAAGCGGCCCAAAGATGCGGAAAAGGGCGTGGTGTTCCCAGGCGTTCAAAAGACCACCTGGTCCTATGAGAAGACCGCCCGCCAATGGTACTTCCATCGCTTTTACGACTTTCAGCCGGATCTCAATACGGCCAATCCTGCGGTCCAGGCCGAAATCCTCAAGATCATGGGATTTTGGCTCCAGTTAGGCGTCGACGGATTCCGCATGGATGCGGTCCCGTTCGTGATCGCGCGGAAAGGTGCTCAACGCAAGGGCCCGCTCGAGCACTACGACATGCTCCGCTCGTTCTCTGAGTTTCTGACTTGGCGAAAAGATGGCGCAATCATCCTGGGCGAGGCCAACGTTACCCCACGGCAGGACATGGAGTACTTCGGCGAGGCCGGCGAGCGGCTGCAAATGGTGTTCAACTTTAATGTGAATCAGCACCTGTTTCACGCGCTCGCTTCAGAAGACTGCCGGCCCCTGATGAAGGCAATGGAGGACACGCGTTCCCGGCCGGCATCCGCACAATGGGGTCAGTTCTTGCGCAATCACGACGAACTCGACTTGGGCCGCCTCTCTGCCACGCAGCGTCAGCAAGTCTTTGCTGCCTTTGGTGCGGACAAGAGTATGCAGCTCTATGATCGAGGCATCCGTCGTCGTCTCGCTCCCATGCTGCAAGGGGATCGTCGCCGCCTTGAACTCGCCTACAGCTTGATGCTAACGCTGCCTGGAACGCCGGTTCTTCGCTATGGCGACGAGATCGGCATGGGTGACGATCTCAAT